>NZ_WBUS01000098.1 GCF_008933605.1 Albidovulum sp. | reverse complement strand
GCCCCGGCCGCGGGCGCCTCGATCACATCCGCGGCCGGGGCGGCATCGACGGTCAGCGCACCGCCCAGAGCCATCACCGTCGGCGCCTTGTCCTTCAGCTCCATCACCACCCGCTGTGCGAGCTTCGGGCCGACGCCCGGCGCGGCCTTGATCGACGACCAGTCGCCCAGCGCGATCGCCCGGCCGACGCCCTCGGCGCCGAGCGTGCCGAGGATCGCCATCGAGGCCTTGGCCCCCACTCCCTGAACGGTGGTCAATAAGCGGTGCCATTCCTTTTCGAGCAGCGTCGGGAAGCCGAAGAGCTGCAGAAGATCCTCCCGCACCAGAAGCTCGGTGTAGAGCGCGCAGGCCCCGCCAACGGGCGGCAGCGCGGCCGCCGTCCGTTGCGAGACATGGACGACGTAGCCCACGCCGCGCACGTCGATCAGGACGTGATCCATGGCGCGGTGCAGGATCACCCCGGCGATCCGCCCGATCATGCGGCCCCCTTCAGCGCCGCGGCCATGCGGCCCGCGCCTTGCAGGTGGTGGGCATGGCAGATCGCGATGGCGAGCGCGTCGGCGGCGTCGGGCCCGGCCAGTTCGACGCCGGGAAGCTGGAACCGCACCATGTGGGCGACCTGTGCCTTGTCCGCATGCCCCACCCCGACAACGGCTTTCTTAACGGCGTTCGGGGCATATTCGCCGACCGTGAGACCAGCCTGCGCCGGCACCAACATGGCAATGCCACGGGCCTGGCCGAGCTTGAGGGTGCCGGCACCGTCCTTGTTGACGAAGGTCTGTTCCACCGCAGCCGCGGTCGGCGCATAGGCGGCGACGATCCGGGTCAGCGCATCGAAAAGCGACAGCAGCCTTGCGCCCATAGCCTCGCCCTCCGAGCGGATGATGCCGTTGGCGACGTGGCTGAGTCGCGATCCGGTCACGTCGATCACGCCCCAACCGAGGTTTCTCAAGCCGGGGTCGATCCCGAGAACGCGCATCTGCTCCCTCATCTGTTGCTTTTTTCCCACGACTAGCACGAAAGGCGAACATCGCAAAGGGTGATTGGCTCGGGCATGACCGGCGCGCGCCTGTGGAAAACTCTGCCGAAAAGCGTCGCTGCAGGTGCGAAAAGCGACTCATTCTGCGCCTGCGGAAACGATTTCTTTACAGGAACTTATCGGCGCGACGACCCATGCAATAGCTGCATGGCCGGGCTGCGCAAGGCCGGCTTGCCGCCGGCACGGCGCCTAATTATCTCACGTTTCGAAGCAGAGAGGCACGAGTTCGAGGCACTCTGAGAACCTGAGGAAACGATCATGTCCGCCTATGAAATCCACCGCAACACGAGCCACTTCTCCGGGCTGTTCGGGACGCTCGTCGCGTCCTTCGCGGCTTGGAACGACGCCCGCGTGACCCGCAACGCGCTGTCGCGCCTGTCGGACCGCGAGCTTGACGATATCGGCCTGAGCCGCGCCGACATCGACTCCATTTCCGCGCGCCTCTGATACTATCGGAAGGCCGCGACCGCAGGGTCGCCAAAGGCCGTGCCGGGGACGCCCCCGACACGGCCTTTCTCTTTTTCTTCAAGCCGGCGGATCAGTAGATGGCGGCGCGCAGACGCTCGGCCAATGCTGCCGTCATCGGATCGGCCTGGAGCACCCAGGCGCCGCCCTGCTCCACCGAACTGCCCGAGCGCAGGGCCGCGAGGCGTTCCTCGTAGCGCTCCGGCCCGATGGTGGCGAGGACGACCGCCTTGATCGCGATGACCGTCATGGCCACCAGCACCAGCGGTCCCAGCAACCCGAACCGTCGGGCCGGGCGACGCCGAGCCCTGTAGTAGGACATGCCGAGGGTCCCGTCCGCCTCGAACCCGCCGCCGGCCTCGTGGGTCCGTTCGATACGGCCCAGCCGGCCGTAGAAATTCTGCATGTTGCGATCGACCATTCCGGCCTCCTGCCCGCGCGCCCCCGTGAAAGGCAAGCGTGAGGAGAAAATGTGGCAGAAATGGGGCCTTAGCCTTGGTCAGACCGATTGCGCACAGGTCAGAACCAATGTCGTCCAATCGCCGATTTCGTCGCGCTCCCGCAGCGAAAATCCGATGGTGCGATAAGCCGCAAGAACCTCGTCCGCCTGCGTGTTGAGGATCCCCGACAGAATCGCGATCCCGCCGGACGCCACGGATCGGGCCATCTCGGGCGCGAGCGACATGAGCGGCCCCTTCAGGATGTTGGCGAAGAGAAGGTCGTAGGGCGCTCGCGCCGCCAGAGCTGGGTGATCGAAACCGGCCGCCTCGACGCAGCTCACCCGGTCTTCCATGCCGTTCGCAGCGACATTGGCTCGGGCGACCTCCACGGCCACCGGGTCGATGTCGGAGGCGATGACCGGATCGGGCCAGATCGCCGCCGCCGCCATGGCGAGTACCGCCGTGCCGCAGCCGATATCGGCGACGTTCCGGGCCCGGAAGCCCTCGCGGTCGAGGCGATCGAGAGCGCGCAGGCAACCCATCGTGGTCGCGTGGTGGCCTGTGCCGAAGGCCATCGCGGCCTCGATCAGGAGGGGCACGCAATCTTCCGGCACGCGGTCGGCGTCATGGCTGCCGTAGACGAAGAACCGTCCGGCCGCGACGGGCTGAAGATTGCGCTTCACATGCGCGACCCAGTCGGTCTCGGGCACCTCCGAGACGGTGAAGGGCGCCGCCCCGTAGGCCGCGGCCATCAGCGCAAGCGCGATGTCGTCGGGCGCCGCGTCGAAATAGGCGCCAACCTCGTAGAGCCCGGAACCGTCCTCGACCTCGAAGCAGCCGACGCCAGTCGGTTCGGGATCGAAATCCTCCATGGCACCGGCAAGCGCCTCGGCCCGGTCCTTGTCGGCAAGGGTGGTGAGGGCGGAAAAGGTGGGCATGACGGCTCCGGGAACGCGAGGGAACGGACCGGCCTTAGTCGCCCCGCGGGCATGCGTCAACCGCAAGCCCCGCGGGTTCCGACAGCGGACCCTCACGGCGATTTCGCCGGGATGACCCTCAGGTCGCGGTTCCGGCCGTGCAACTGACGCCCGTTCCACCGATCCCGCAGTAGCCGCCGGGATTCTTGGCGAGATACTGCTGGTGGTAGTCCTCGGCGAAGTAGAAGGGGCCCGCAGGCAGGATCTCGGTCGTGACGGGCCCGTAGCCGGCGGCCTTCAGCCGCTCGGCGTAGGCGTCCCGGGTCCGTTCGGCCGCTGCCGCCTGCGCTGCGGAAAAGGTGTAGATCCCGGACCTGTACTGCGTGCCCACGTCGTTGCCCTGGCGGTTGCCCTGCGTCGGGTCGTGGTTCTCCCAGAAGACCTTCAGCAGGTCCTCGTAGCTGACGACACTCGGGTCGTAGATCACGCGGACGACCTCGTTGTGGCCGGTCTGACCGGTGCAGGTCTCCTTGTAGGTGGGGTTGGGCGTGAGGCCGGCGGAATAGCCCGCCATCGTCAGCCAGACGCCCGGGACTTGCCAGAACTTGCGTTCCACGCCCCAGAAGCAGCCCATGCCGAACATCGCCTCTTCCATGCCCTCGGGCAGGGGTCCTTTCAGCGGCCGGCGGAAGACGAAATGCTCCTCGGCCGTGGGGATCGGAGCCGGCCGCCCCGGCAGCGCCTCGGCCGCGGTCGGCATGCTTGTCTTTCTTTGGAACAGGGCAGAGAGCATCCTCGCCTTTCCCTCCGTTTGTCATGTCCTGGTGCGCATATAGTCCACCCCCGCGCCGGCCGCCATGGCTCGCCAGATCACTTCGGCGCGCGCATCGGCGACATGATCCGGGTCAAGCCGAACATAAACTTCATCCTGCATCCGTACCGGGACAGGAGGAGGCCGCATGGACATACTGCCCGTCTTCGACCGGATCGGCGAAGCGCCGACGGTTGCCCTGCTCGGGGCGGCGCTCATGTGGCTCGGCGCCATCGCGACCGATATCCTCCTCGACAAACGGCCGGAACTGGTCGATGCCAACCCGTCCAGCCGGTACCTGCGGCCGACAGGGAAGCGTCGGGGCGGTCAGTAGAAGCTTTGCGGGTCGATGTCGATCGCAAGGCGAAGGTTCGCCGGGGGCCTGAGCTGCGCCACCCAGGCGGCGAGCGCGGGTTGCAACGCCACGCCCTTTGCGGCCTTGACCAAAAGCCTCACCCTGTGCCGCCCGCGGACGCGGGCCACCGGCGCGGGCGCCGGGCCGAAGACCTGCGCACCGATCCGGCGCAACGGCGCGTCGGCGCGAGCGAGCGCCTGGCCGAAGTCGAAAACCGTCTGCACGTCGGGAGAGGAGAGTATGATCCCGGCGAGGCGGCCGTAGGGCGGCATCCCCGCCGCCTGCCGCTCGGCCGCCTCGGCGCGCCAGAATGCTTCTTCGTCGCCGGAAAGGATCGCCCGGATGACAGCATGTTCGGGCTGGTAGGTCTGCAGGAGCGCCACGCCCGGCCGCTCGCCCCGCCCGGCGCGGCCCGAGACCTGCCGCATGAGCTGGAAGGTCCGTTCCGCAGCGCGCAGGTCCGAGCCCTGGAGCCCGAGGTCGGCGTCGATCACGCCCACGAGCGTGAGAAGCGGGAAATTGTGACCCTTGGCGACAAGCTGCGTGCCGATGACGATGTCCGCGCCCCCGGCCGCGATTTCCGCGATCTTGTCCTTGAGCGCGCGGGCGGTGCCGAAGAGGTCGGAGGACAGCACCGCGACCCGCGCCTCGGGAAAGCGCAGCGCCACCTCCTCGGCCAGCCGTTCCACGCCTGGCCCCACCGGCGCAAGCCGACCCTCGACGCCGCAGGACGGGCAGGCCGCGGGCATCGGCCGGGTCTCGCCGCACTGGTGGCACACGAGACGTTTCAGGAACCGGTGCTCCACCATCCTTGCGTCGCAGTGGTCGCAACCGATCTGGTGGCCGCAGGCGCGGCAGATGGTGACGGGGGCGTAACCGCGCCGGTTGAGAAAGAGAAGCGACTGCTCGCCGCGGTCCAGCCGGTCGCGCACCGCCTGCGCCAGCGTCGGACCGATCCAGCGGCCGGCCTCCATCCGCTCGGCCCGCATGTCGATGGCGTGCATTTCGGGCAGTTCCGCCGTCCCGAAGCGCGAGGTCAGGTCGAGGCGCGCGTATTTCCCGGCCTCGGCATTGGCCCAGGTCTCCAGGCAGGGCGTGGCGGAGGCGAGGATGACCTGTGCATCCGTCAGCGAAGCGCGCAGCACGGCCATGTCGCGCGCATTGTAGAGGACGCCGTCCTCCTGCTTGTAGGACGTGTCGTGTTCCTCGTCCACGACGATGAGGCCGAGGTCGCGGAACGGCAGGAACAGCGCCGAGCGCGCCCCGACGACGAGGCCCACCCCGCCTTCCCCGGCCATCCGCCAGAGCCGGCGGCGTTCCGTCTGCGTGACCCCCGAATGCCATTCGCCGGGCATCGCGCCGAACCGCTCCTCCACGCGGGTAAGGAACTCGGAGGTCAGCGCGATCTCGGGCAGGAGGACAAGCGCCTGCCGGCCGGTGCGCAGGCATTCGGCCACCGCCTCCAGATAGACCTCGGTCTTGCCCGAGCCGGTGACGCCCTTCAGCAGCGTCGTGCCGTAGCGCCCGCCCCGGACCGCGGCGCGGAGGGTCGCGGCGGCTGCGTCCTGATCCTCGGCCAGAGCCTTTCCCGGCCTGTCAGGGTCGAGCCGCGGATAGGGCAGGTCGCGCGGCGCCTCCTCCTCGGCGACCGCCCCCTGCTTCACGAGCCCCTTCACGACCCCGGTGGACACGCCCGCGAGCCCCGCGAGTTCGGCCAGGGTGAAGGCCGCGCCGCCGTACTCGTCGAGCACGTCCATGACGCGGGCGCGCGGCTCGGTCATCCGGTCGGGCTCCGCCCATCCCCGGCGATAGATCCTGCGCGGTCCCGGCGGGTCGGCGAGGCCCGGCGCGCGGGTGGCGAGACGCAGCATCGCGGGCAACGGGGTCAGGGTATAATCGGCGGCGCGCGTCAGGAAGGCCCGCATCGCCTCGGCCATGGGGGCTGCGTCTAGAACGCGGGTGACGGGGCGTACCTTGGCAAGGTCATAGCCCCCCTCTCCCGCGCCCCAGACGACGCCGAGCACGCGGCGGGGACCGAGCGGCACCTCGACGAAGGCGCCCGCGAAACAGCCGCCCTCGGGCGCGCGGTAGTCGAGCGCGCGGCCGAGCGGCTCGGTCGTGAGGACCGAGACGAGGTCGCCCGGGTCGTAAAACGAAAGCCCGGTCACGCCCGCGCCCTTCGACGGGGTTCCGGCCGGGCGGCGTTTGCGCTAGAAGCGCGGCCGAAAGCCCCCGCGACATAACCCGCAAGCCACAGGACCCGCGCCATGAAATTCTTCGTCGACACCGCCGACACCGCCGCCATCAAGGAACTGAACGACCTCGGCATGGTCGATGGCGTCACGACCAACCCCTCGCTCATCCTCAAGGCCGGACGCGACATCCTCGAAGTGACCAAAGAGATCTGCGACATGGTGCAGGGCCCCGTTTCCGCCGAAGTCGTGGCCACCGAGGCCAGGGAGATGATCGCCGAGGGGCTGAAGCTTTCCAAGATCGCGCCCAACATCGCGATCAAGGTGCCGCTCACCTGGGACGGGCTCACCGCCTGCAAGGCTTTCGCATCCGAGGGGCTGAAGGTCAACGTCACGCTCTGCTTCTCTCCGGCCCAGGCGATCCTCGCGGCCAAGGCGGGGGCGGCCTTCGTCTCGCCCTTCATCGGCCGGCTTGACGACATCCACCTCGACGGGGTGGACCTGATCCACGACATCCGCACGATCTACGACAACTACGACTTCCGGACCGAGATTCTCGCGGCCTCCATCCGGTCGGTGAACCATATCGTCGATTGCGCCAAGATCGGCGCCGACGTGGTTACGGCGCCGCCCGCGGTCATCAAGTCCATGGCGAGCCATGTCCTCACCGACAAGGGGCTCGAGCAGTTCCTGAAGGACTGGGCGAAGACCGGGCAGAAGATCCTCTGAACCGGCCGCAGGGAGTCCTCCGTGCAACGGTTGCCGCCAAGTGCGGCGGCCGGGGTGAAAAAACTGCGGCGCGGCGCGCCCCGGGCTGCTAAGGTCCGGCCAAAACGACACGAGGGCAGAGATGGCGGACAGGGCGAATATCGCGCAGGAGATCCGGGACCGGATCATCGCGGAACCGGAAGTGATCCTCGAGGACCGCGACCTGATGCGCGCGCTCATCGCCGCGAACGAGCGTGCGATGGGGGCGAACATCGTCGACCTGCGCGGCATCGCCATGGAGCGGCTGGAAGCGCGGCTCGACCGGCTGGAAGACACGCACCGCTCCGTCATCGCCGCGGCCTACGAGAACCTCGCGGGCACGAACCAGGTGCATCGCGCGATCCTGAGGATGCTCGACCCGACGGGCTTCGAGGAATTCCTGAGGAATCTCGCGGGCGAGGTTGCCCATATCCTGCGCGTGGACGCGGTCCGGCTCGTGCTGGAGACGCGCGAGACCGACCCCGACCCGGCGCTCGAACGGCTCGGCGATGTGCTCTGCGTTGCCGAGCCCGGCTTCGTGGAGAGCTACATGGCCGGCGGCCGGCCCGCGCCCGCGCGACCCGTCGTCCTGCGGCAGACCCTGCCGGGCGTCGAATCGATCTACGGCCGGACAGGCGACTGGATCCACTCGGAAGCCGCGCTGCGGCTCGACCTCGGCGACGGACGGCTGCCCGGAATGCTCGCGCTCGGCGCCGAGGACCCGCACCAGTTCCGCCCGAACCAGGGCAGCGATCTCCTGACCTTCTTCGGCGGCGTGTTCGAGCGCGCGATGCGGCGCTGGCTCGCCTGAGCGGGCGATGAGCCTCGCGCTCTCTCCCGCGCTCAGGTCGGCGCTTTCCGGGTGGCTCGACCACCTCGCGGCGCTGGACGGCGCGGCGGCGAACACGGTCAAGGCCTACCGCACCGATGTCACCGCCTTTCTCGCCTTCGTGGCCCGACACCACGGCGAAAGCCTCGGGCCGGCGCGGCTGGCCCGCACGGACCAGTCGGACATGCGGGCATGGATGGCCCATGAACGCGGGCGCGGCGTGTCGGCGCGGTCGCTCGCGCGGGCGCTTTCGGCGGTGAAGGGCTTCACCCGCTGGCTCGCCGAGCGCGAGGGCTTCGACCCGACCGCCATCCTCGCGGCGCGAAGCCCGAAGTTCCGGCGCAAGCTGCCGCGCCCCCTGACCGAGGATGCCGCGCGCGAGGTCATCGGCGTGATGGGCACCCAGCCCCGCGAGGACTGGGTCGCCGCGCGCGATGCCGCCGTGGTGACGCTGCTCTACGGCTGCGGGCTCCGCATCTCCGAGGCGCTGTCGCTGACCGGGGCGCAAAGCCCGCTGCCCGAGTCGCTGCGTATCCGCGGCAAGGGAGCCAAGGAGCGGATGGTGCCGGTGCTGCCGGCGGCGCGGGCGGCGGTAGCGGCCTACGTCCGGCTCTGTCCCTTCCCGGTGGAGGGCGAACCCGCCGCCGCGCTCTTCCGCGGTGCACACGGCGGCCCCCTGAATCCGCGCCTCATCGCCAGGGCGATGGAGGGGGCCCGTCTCGCGCTCGGCCTGCCCGCCTCGGCCACGCCCCACGCGATGCGCCACAGCTTCGCCACGCATCTCCTGTCGGCCGGCGGTGACCTCCGTGCGATCCAGGAACTGCTCGGCCATGCCTCGCTCTCGACGACGCAGGCCTACACGGCGGTCGATACCGCCCGGCTGATGGAGGTCTACGACCGCGCCCATCCCCGCGCCCGCTCCGGGGCGCCGGGATGACCGTCGGGGGCGACACTCCGCTCGGCATCGCGATGCGCACGGGCGATCGCGCGGCGCTCGACCGCATCGCCCGGGACCGGCCCGGGATCGCCCGCGAGCCGGACATCTTCCTGGATGCCGTGGCCGCCTGTCCGGCCGCGACGGTGCGCTGGTGCCTCGACAATGGCGCCGATCCGAACCTGCCTGCGGACGACGGTTTCCCGAGCCTCCACCTTGCCATCGACCGCCCAGGACCCGACCGGGTCGAGGTCGTCGCCCTCCTCCTCGATCATGGTGCAGACCCGGACCAGCGCGGGGTGAACGACTGGACACCCCTTCACCGTGCGGCCTGCAAGGGGCCGGCGCCGCTCGATATCATCAAGCTCCTGCTCGACCGGGGCGCCGACAGGACCGCGCGGGCCCGCATCGACGACTTCGCCACGCCCGAGGAGGAGGCCCGCCGTCTCGGCCATGCGACAGCCGCGGACTTCCTGCGCGACTACCGTGGCACACCCGGATGAGAGGCTCCGCCCTGCCCCGCGAAAGGTTGCGCGCCGGCGTCAATTCGGTCATGAGGCTCCCATGAGCCCCCCGATCAAGGCCCTTCTCGTCCATCTTTTCACGGCCACCGGGGCCGTGCTCTCCATGCTCGCCATGCTCGCGGCAGTGGAGGAGAAGTGGAGCCTGATGTTCCTCTGGCTTGTCGTGGCCCTCATCGTCGATGGCATCGACGGGCCTCTGGCCCGCCACTTCCACGTCAAGACTCACTGGCCGACCTACGACGGCGTGCTCCTCGATCTCATCATCGACTACCTGACCTATGTCTTCATCCCGGCTTTCGCGCTTTTTCAGTCCGGCCTCCTGCCCGGCTGGACCGGTTGGTGCGCGATCATCGTCATCACCTATGCCAGCGCCATCTACTTCGTGGATACACGCATGAAGACGAAGGACAATTCCTTCGCCGGCTTCCCCGCGTGCTGGAACATGGTGGTGATCGTGCTCTTCGCGATCGAGCCCAATTTCTATCTCATGCTCGCGATCATCGTGGCGCTTGCCGCGACGATGTTCACCAACCTCAAGTTCGTCCACCCGGTGCGCACCGAGCGCTGGCGCTGGATCACGCTGCCGGTGGCGCTCGCCTGGACCGGCTTTGCCGCCCGCGCCGCCTGGGTGGATTTCGCCGAGGGCGACATCGCCCACTGGGGGCTTACCATCGCCTCGGTCTATCTCCTCGTGGCCGGGGTGGCGCAGCAGCTTTTCCCCGAGCGTCCCCGCGTCGCCTGACCCTCAGAGGCGGGTGAGCGCGACCCCCGCCGCGATCATCAGCACCGACAGGGCCTTCGCGGGGGACATGCGCTCGCGCAGGACGAGCCAGCCGATGAGTACGGCGAAGAGGATCGAGGTCTCCCGGATCGCGGCGACAAGTGCGATGGGTGCTAGGGTCATCGCCCAGACAGCGACGGCATAGGAGCCATAGGACGCGGCCGCGCCGATTCCCCCGGCGAGCCAGACCCGCCCTGCCGGCGGCACCGCGGCGCGGCCGCGCAGGGCGAACATCGCCGCGGCGAAGATCAGCCCGTCGATGACGAAAAGCCAGCCGACGAACTGGGTGGAGCTTACCGCCAGCCGGGCGCCGTGCCCGTCCACCAGCGTGTAGCCGGCCGTCGCGCAGGCGGCACCGACGGCGAAGGGCAGCATCCGCCGCGACTCCCCGCTCGTCCAGACCCCGCGGGCGAGCAGGAGGATACCCGAGCCGAGAAGGAGGATGCCGACCGCCTCAGTCGGTCGCACCGCCTCGCCGAGCCAGAGCGCGCCCGCTACGAGCGTGATCATCGGCGCGGTGCCGCGGGCGAGCGGATAGACGCGGCCGAGGTCGCCGTGTTCGTAGGCCAAGGTCAGGAAGAGCTTGTAGGCCGTGTGGATGACGCCAGAGGCGGCAATCCACGGCCAGACAGGCGCCGCCGGCACCGGCTGGGCCGTCACGACCACGAGGCCGATGACCCCCTGGACGCCCGAGAGTACCATCATCGTGCCCGCCCGGCTCGCCCCGACCCGAACAAGCGCGTTCCACCCCGCGTGCAGAAGCGCGGCCGCAAGGACGGCGAGGAAGACGGTCAGGGACATCGCGGGGCCTCCGTGACGAGGCGTAGGCGGACGGTGAGCGAAGGACAAGCGGCGAATCCCGCGCGCCGCCGTCATTCTTTAGAATTGTTCCAAATCTTGACTTGTGCCTCCCCGGGGCGCATATCGGCTGTCGCAACGGAGGCGCCGCCATGTTCATCCAGACCGAATCCACGCCGAACCCCGCAACGCTGAAATTCCTGCCGGGCCTCGCGGTGCTCGATTCCGGCACGGCGGATTTCCCGGCACCCGAGACGGCCGCCAAGTCCCCCCTCGCCCGTCGCATCTTCGCTGTGGAGGGCGTCGCCGGCGTCTTCCTCGGGTCTGACTTCGTGACCGTGACGAAGGCCGAGGCCGTTCTGTGGGAACACATCAAGCCGGCGATCCTCGGCGCCATCATGGAGCATTTCCAGTCGGGCGCGCCGGTGATCGAGGGCGAGCGGGCGGAAAGCGCCCACGCCGAGCAGGACGGGCCGGATGGCGACATCGTGCGCCAGATCAAGGAGTTGCTCGATACCCGGGTGCGCCCCGCCGTGGCGCAGGACGGCGGCGACATCACCTTCCACGGCTTCGACCGGGGCGTCGTCTACCTGCACATGCAGGGCGCCTGTGCCGGATGTCCCTCCTCGACGCTGACGCTGAAGATGGGGATCGAGAACCTCCTGCGGCACTACATCCCGGAAGTGACCGAGGTCCGCCCCGTCGCCGCCTGAGCGATGACCGGACGTCTCATCCTTGCCTTCGACACCTCGGCCGCGCATTGCGCGGCCGCGCTCGTCTCGGGCGACCGCGTGCTGGCGGCCCGGGCCGAGGAGATGGGGCGGGGACAGGCGGAACGACTCATGCCCATGCTGGAGGAGATGCTCGCCGCGGAAGGTGCCGCATGGCGCGACCTTGCCGCGCTCGGCGTCGGCATCGGGCCGGGCAACTTCACCGGCGTCCGCATCTCCGTCGCCGCCGCGCGCGGGCTCGCGCTCGCGCTCGGGGTTCCCGCCGTCGGCGTGACCGGGTTCGACGCCTGCGCCCATGGCCAGCCGAGGCCGCTCTGGGTTGCCATCGAGGCGCCGCGCGGAAAGCTCTACCTGCAACGCCACGGCGCAGGTTCGACGGGCACGCCCGATCTCCGGCCGGCCGCCGAGACCGAGGAGCTCGATGCGCAGGTTCGCTGGCTCTCGGACCTGGCCCCGGCGCTTCTGGCCACGCACATCGCCTTCATCGCCCGCGACCGACGGCACCTGCCCCTGCCCCGCCCTGCACCGCTCTACCTGCGCCCCGCCGATGCCGCGCCGATGCGCGAGGCGCCGCCCCTCATGCTGCCATGACAGCCGGATCCGGACGACTCGCCCGGATCCACGGCGAAAGCTTCACCGTGCCCCGCCCCTGGACGGCTGCCGAGATCGACGGACTGCTCGCCATGCCCGGAACCTTCCTCATCGAGGCGCCGGACGGGTTCCTGATCGGCCGGGCGCTGGCCGGCGAGGCGGAGCTTCTGACCCTCGCCGTGGCGCCGGACGCCCGCCGCCGCGGCACGGGCACCGCGCTCGTCGCGGCCTTCCTGGATCGCGCCGTCGCCGCGGGGGCCGAGCGTGCGTTCCTGGAGGTGTCGGCCGACAACGCCGCCGCGCGCGTGCTCTATGCGCGGGCCGGCTTTGCCGAGGCCGGCCGGCGACG
>NZ_WBUS01000097.1 GCF_008933605.1 Albidovulum sp. | reverse complement strand
CTAGAGCACCGACCGGCAGTCAGCCCTGCTTGCATCCGCCGGCGCGATCAGCCGCGGCAGCCGCCGGCGGACTGGACCGGAGGAAAGGGCACGTCACCCCAGGAACAGAAGACGCAGCAGTCGCCCTCCCGCGGGCGGAGCGTCTGTCCGCAAGCCGGGCAGGTGTAGAACCACTGGCAGGCGTCCTCGGGCATCGCTTCCCGCGTGCGTGCGCCGCAATGCGGGCAGGAGATCGTCGAGGTCAGGGTCGGGGCGGGGGCGGTCATGGTCACATCCAGCTGATGAGGCAGTCATTGAGGCCGGCTTCGTTGAGGGCAATCGCCCAGTGGACCCCGGCGACAACGGTGCCGATGGAGAGGCGCGGCGGCTGCTCGACCTCGCCCGCGCCGATGTGCCCGATTGCGCGGCGGTGGCCGGCTTCTGCCACTCGCACCGGCAGGAGATCCACCGGCGGATCGAGGAGCTTCAGGCGTTCGACGCCGCGCTCGCCGCGCTTGCGGCGGACTGCGAGGCCGGCAATCCGCGCTGCCCGATGATCGACAGGATCATCCGCGGGTAACGCCGCACATCCCCTCGCTGGCCTCTTGCGGATCGCCGCCGGTTTCAGGATAAGGGGCGGGAACCGCAAGGAGTTTGCCCATGCGCGCGCGCATCTACCAGCCCTCCCGCAACGCGATGCAATCCGGGATGGCCAAGACCCGCCAGTGGATTCTTGACTTCGCGCCGGCGGAGGCGCGCGAGGTCGATCCGCTGATGGGCTGGACCGGGTCGGGCGATACCCAGACCCAGGTGCGCCTTCGCTTCGAAAGCCGCGCCGAGGCCGAGGACTACGCCCGCGCCCGCGGGATCGAGTACACCGTGACCGAGCCGCACAAGCGCCAGCCGAACATCCGCCCGCGTGGCTACGGCGAGAACTTCGCCACCGACCGACGCAGCCCCTGGACCCACTGATCCGGCACGGCCCGGACGGGCACGACCGGGCCGTGCGGGGGCGCAGGCAACGGCGCCCCTTTTCATTTCCGCACGCCTCAGGACGCATTCATGAACCGTCACCTTTCCGCCTTGGCGCTGCTCTGCGCCACCGCCGCGCCCCTTGCCGCGGCGCCCGCCACGCCCGAAGGGGCGGCGGGGATCGACCGTGCGCTCAGGACCTATCTCGGCCAGACGCCGGGCGTGATTGCCGTCCAGCCAGAGGAGGACAACTACGCCGTGACGCTCGATCCCGCTCCCTGGATCGCTCTGGCCGGTCCGGGCATGACGGCCGAGGTCTCGCCTCTCCATTTCCGGCTCACCGACAACGGCGACGGCACCTGGGCCGTGGCGCAGAACGGCCCGGTGTCGATCAGGCTTGCCGTTCCGGGTACGCTCACATTCGACGCCGCGGCGGACGCGATGGCGATGGACTGCACCTTCGACACCGCGCTCATGGCCTGCCGCACCTCGGCGACGACGGTGAGCGGCGTCAGATCGCGCCAGACCCAGACGGACCCGGACGGGACGGTGACCGAGGTGGCGTACGAGGTGGCCTCCGTTTCGGCCGAGACGTCGGCCCGGGCTGCCGTGGCCGGCAGCGGCGTCGATGCGGACATGAGATACGTCGCGAAGTCGATCGCCGAGACAATCCGCGTGACGCCCGGCGCGGCGGATGCCGAAGCGATGCCGCTCAGTGCCGATATCACGGTCGCCAACTATGCCGCGACCGCCGAGGCGAAGGCGGTGCGGACCGAGGCGCTCTACGCGCTCCTCGCCTGGTTCGTCGCCCATCCGTCGGATGCGGCGATCGGGGCGGATACGGACGGGCTGAAGGCGACGCTCCGCGCGGCGCTTCCCTTCTGGTCCTCGGTCTCCGGCAGGTTCGAGGCGCGTGAGGTCGGGGTCTCGACGCCTTTCGGCGCCGGCTCGGCCGAGAGCTTCGCCTTCGCCCTCGACATGAGCGGCGCCATCAATGATGGCCGCTTCCGCGAAAGCGCCACGGTCAGGGGGCTGAAGCTTCCGACCGAGCTCATGCCCGCCTGGGTGCCGCCGTTGCTGCCCTTGGAGGCGACGATCGACGTCGCCGTCGCGGGGTTCGACCTCGCGGCGCCGGCGGCGCTGTTGCTCGACTCGATCGGGCCGGACTTCGAGCCCGACGCGAGCTTCGACGCGAAACTCCTCGCGGCGCTTCTGCCCGAGGGTAAGGTCAAGATCACCCTTGCGCCGCAGGGGGTGCAAACACCAACCTATACGCTCGACTACGAGGGCGGTTTCGACGCCGGTCCGGGCCTCTTGCCCGAGGGGAAGGTGACGGTGGCGGCCACCGGCATCGAGGCCACGCTTGAAGCGTTGAACGCGGCGCCCGAGGATGTGCGGTCGGGCGCCGTTCCGGGCGTCATGATGTTGCGCGGGATGGCGAAACCCGCCGGCGTAGGCCGCTTCGTCTGGGACATCGAGATGACGGCCGACGGCAAGGTGCTCGTGAATGGCACCGACATGTCGGCGCTGGCGACGATGCAATGAGCCTGCCGGTCATCAGCCGCGCCGACCCGCTGGCGCCCGAACTCGCGCTCCTGCACGAACGCCACACCGCCGACATGCATGCCCAAACCCCGCCGGACAGCATTCACATGCTTTCGGCCGACGCATTGGCGCGCCCCGGCATCGACTTCTTCGTGATCCGCGAGGATGGCCGTCCGGTCGGCATGGGCGCGCTCAAGCGGATCGACGGCGGCCACGCCGAAATCAAGTCGATGCATATTCTGGTCGAGGCGCGGGGGCGGGGGCTGTCGCGGTTCCTGCTTGACCATCTGATCGCCCATGCCCGGGCGGCGGGTTACCGCCGCATCAGCCTCGAGACCGGCGCGGAACCGATCTTCGCCCCCGCCCGTGCGCTCTATGCCCGGGCGGGCTTTGTCGAATGCGCGCCGTTCGAGGGTTACTGGGACGATCCCCACAGCGTCTTCATGACGCTTGTCCTTGCCTGAGGCCGGCGCCTGCCGCTAAAGGGGGCCATGCGGTCCCGTAGCTCAGCTGGATAGAGCAGCTGCCTTCTAAGCAGTAGGTCGGGGGTTCGAGTCCTCCCGGGATCGCCATCGTCTCCCTTCCGCTGGTCCAGAGACCGTCATCGGCGCCGCGAATCGCTGTGTGACCTGAGTCGCGCGAGTTTCGCCGCGCGGCTGCGAGCTGCGATGATGGCGGGACGGTGTCATCATTGTGGCGACATTTGGGCGGCCGAATGGATGATTTTCCAGCCTCCGAGGCGCAATCGGCTGGCGGTCGATTCATTGTGCACGAACGTCAAAGGGGCCTTGTCCAACTAGACAGGTTTGTCGGAAGCGCGAACCGGCGCATAATTGCAGTCATAGAGTAACCGATTGTTCTTAAAGAGTTAGCGAGTGAGTTCAGTGCGTAAGAGTGACGAGGTATTTCCCGAACTGGTCCCGCCCGATGCGCATGATCGGGCGGGACCGAGACCGGTGTCGGCCGTGATCGACGATATCGACCTCGGCCCGGCGCTGGCATTCGTCGTCGGTGCGGCGGTCCTGCTGCTGTTCCTCGCGTTGGCGGGCTGAGCGTCGGCAATACGGCCACCAGGCCACGCCGGCGCCGCGACCGCAAAAAGGTTTCCCCGATCATCTCTGTCCCGGCGATCTGCGCCCCTCGCGCTCAACCCGGCGCGAGAAGCGTCTCGATCTCGGCCAGGGTCGGCATCGCCGCCGCGGCCCCGGGTCGCGTGACCGAGATCGCGGCCGTCGCGCAGCCGAAGCGGACCGCGTCGCGCGGCGACAGGCCGCGCGCGAGCGCGGCCGCGAAGCCGCCGTTGAAGGCATCGCCCGCGCCTGTCGTCTCGGCCACCGGGCCGGCATCGAAGGCCGGGACCAGCGTGCTTTCCACCCCGTCGTGATAGAGCGCGCCCTTTTCGCCGAGCGTCAGGATCACCGTGCCGGCACCGGCGCGCCTCAGCGCCTCGGCCGCCATGCGGGCCTGATCGAGCGTAGTGACGGGCAGGCCGGTGAGAAGCTCCGCCTCGGACTCGTTCGGGGTGACAAAGTCGCAGAGCGCCAGCATCCCCTCGGGCAGGGGCGTGGCGGGCGCGGGGTTGAGGATTGTCCGCGCACCGCCCGCGCGGGCGATCTGGAGCGCGCGGAAGGCGGCGTCGAGCGGCTGCTCGAGCTGGGTGATAAAGACCGAGGCGCCGGCGATGGCCGCCTCGCGCGCGTCGATATCGGCCACCGAGATGCGGCCGGCGGCGCCCGGCGCGATGATGATGGCGTTGTCGCCGGTCGCCGCCTCGATGAAGATGGAGGCCGCGCCGGTGTGGCTGTCGGCGTCCTCGGTCACGTCGGGCGTGACGCCCGCGGCGGCCCAGGTCGCGCGTGCCATCGCGGCGAAGGCGTCGCGGCCGAGGCGGGTGATGAAGCGCACCTCTCCCCCCGCCTTCGCCGCCGCGACGGCCTGGTTCGATCCCTTGCCGCCGGGGCCGAGGGCGAAGCCGAGGCCAGGCAGCGTCTCGCCCATGCGCGGCTGCCGGGCCGCGCGGAAGGCGAGGTCGGCCATGAAGACACCGAGGATGACGATGGCGCCCATCGCTCAGCCCTTTCTCGGGGCCCCGCCCTCGAAGAGGTTCGGGCGGCGGTAGTCGCAGGGCGCTTCCTGCATCTCCAGGTGCAGATGCTCGCCGGTGTAGGGATGCGCGCGGGCGAGCTCCTCGTCGAAGTGGATCCCGAGGCCCGGTTCCTCCGGCACGATCACGTAGCCGTCGTCCCAACGGATCGAGTTGCGGATGAGCTTCAGGTGGAAGGCGCCGCCGGTCTCGATCGTCTCGACCATGAGGAGGTTCGGGATCGAGGCGCCGAGATGGATGTTGGCCGCCCATTCGACCGGCCCGGCGTAGAGATGGGGGGCCACCTGCGCGGTGAAGACCTCGGCGATGGCGGCGATCTTCTTGCCCTCCCAGATGCCGCCGGCGCGGCCGAGCGCCGGTTGCAGGATGCGGGCGCCGCCGGTCCTGAGGACGGTGGCGAATTCGGCCTTGGTGGTGAAGCGTTCGCCAGTCGCCACGGGGATGCGCACCGCCTTCTGCACCTCGGCGAAGTCGAGAAGGTTGTCGGGCGGGATCGGTTCCTCGTACCAGAGGGGTCCGTAGGGCTCGATCGCCTGGGCGAGCCGCACGGCGCCGGCGACGTTGAACTGGCCATGCGTGCCGAAGAGGAGGTCGGCGCGGTCGCCCACCGCCTTGCGGATCGCCTTGCAGAAGGCGACGGAGCGGGCAATGTCCGACTGGCTCGGGTCATGCCCGCCGCGGATCGTGTAAGGTCCCGCGGGGTCGAACTTCACCGCGGTGAAGCCCATGTCCACGAAGCGCGTCGCGGCTTCCGCCGCCATCTCGGGGCTGACCCAGAACGCCGCGCTCTCCTTCCCCGGTGCGGGGTAGAGGTAGGTGTAGGAGCGGAGCCGCTCGTTGATCCGCCCGCCGAGGAGCGCCCAGACGGGCCGGCCCCGTGCCTTGCCGAGTATGTCCCAGCAGGCGATCTCGAGCCCGGAGAAGGCGCCCATCACGGTAGGGTCGGGGCGCTGGGTGAAGCCGGCCGAATAGGCCCGGCGGAACATCAGTTCGATCTCCTCGGGATTGGTGCCCGCCATGTGCCGGACGAACACGTCCTCGATGACCGCCGCCATGGCCTTCGGGCCCACGGTCGAGGCGTAGCACTCGCCGTAGCCCGTGATCCCGTCGTCGGTGGTGAGCTTGACGAAGAGCCAGTAGCGCCCGCCCCAGCCCGGAGCGGGCGGAGCCACGGTAAAGATTTCAAGGTCCTTGAGCCGCATGGTTCCGCCTCCGCTGCCGGGGACCGGCTGCCCCCGCACCCCCCGAAGGTATTTCGGCCCGGTGGAAAGGGGAAGTGGCTCAGAACCGGACGATGTTGCGGCGTGCGGCGCCGGACCGGGTATCGGCGATGGCCGCATTGATCTCGTCGAGCGTCCAACGGCCGGAGATGAGTTCCCCGAGCTTGAGCCGGCCCTGCGCGCAGAGGTCGGCGATCCAGGGGATGTCGCGGGCAAGAACCGTGCCGCCCATGAAGGAGCCGAGGATCCGCTGGCCCGTGGCGGCGAGGATCACCGGCTCCCAGGCGGATCGCTGGCCGGAGTGGGGCATCCCCACCGCGACGAGGCGGCCGCCGGCGGCGAGGTAGCGGGGCGCGGCGTCATAGGCCGGGATTGCGCCGACTGTGACGAGGACCACATCGGCGCCGCGCCCGGCGATCTCCCGCGCCTTGGCCCAGGGCCGCGGGTCGGTGGCGAGCACGCCGTCGGTGGCGCCGAAGTCGCGCGCCGCGGCGAGCTTCTCCGCGCTCATGTCCACGGCGACGATGCGGGCGGCGCCGGCGAGCCGCGCGCCCTGGATGGCGTTGAGCCCGACCCCGCCCGCGCCGATCACGGTCACGACTTCGCCGGGGCGGATGGCGGCGGTGTTGACGGCGGCGCCGAGGCCGGTGATCACGCCGCAGGAGAGAAGCGAGGCCGAGTCGAGCGGGATCTCGGCCGGCACGGGCGCGAGCTGGCTCTCGTGGACGACGACGCGCTCGGCGAAGGCCGCGCAGTTCAGGCCCTGGTCAATCGGACGGCCGTCGGGAAGGGCGAGCACGGGCGCCATGGCGGGCGGCGCGGCGCAGAGCGTCGGGCGGCCGGAGGCGCAGGCGGCGCAGGTGCCGCAGGCGCGGATGAGTGTCACGAGTACCCGGTCGCCCTCGGAATAGCGGGTGACTCCCGCACCGGCGCGGCTGACATGGCCGGCGGCTTCGTGGCCGTAGACGGCCGGCAGATCGCCGCCCCAGCCGCCGTCGATGTAGGTGATGTCGGAATGGCAGATCGCGCAGGCAGTGAGCGTCACCTCGACCTCGCCGGGGCCGGGCGCGCGCAGGCGCACCGTCTCGATGCGGAGCGGCTCGCCGAAGGCGTGGCAGACGGCGCCGCGGATCTCGGTCATGGCATCTCCTGCGGATGCGGGGTGGCGGGATGCCGGTGGCGGGCGGGCGCCACGAGCAGGATCACCGCTGCCGCCATCAGGACCCCCGAGAGGAGGAAGGGCGCGCCGGGCTGGTAATGGCTCGCTCCCGGCCGGGTGAAGGCCCAGAAGACCGAGGTCATCACCATCGGCGCGAGACCCATGCCGACGGCCTGCACGGCCGCGAGCACGCCCTGAAGCTCGCCCTGTTGGTCGTCGGGCGTGGCGTTCGCCATCAACCCCGAAAGCGCCGGACCGGCGATCCCGGCGATGGCCGCGACCGGCGTGAAGGCGAGCGCCCAGAAGCCCGAGGTGACGATGCCGTAAAAGCCGAAGCTGAAGGTTTCGAGCGCCATGCCGTAGCCCGCCGTCCGGCGCTCGCCGAAGACCCGCGTTGCCGGCGCGACGAGGAAGCCCTGCACGACGACCATGCAGATGCCGAAGGCCGCGAGAGAAAGGCCGTTCCACCAGGCATCCCAGCCGAAGCGCTCGGTGCCGAAGAAGGCCCAGACCGAAGGATAGGACTGGAAGGCGAGCGTGTAGAGGAACATGATCGCCAGCATCCGCCCGAGCCCGGGCAGGCGGCCGATGGCGCGGAAGGCGGCGAAGGGATTGGCGCGGGCGAGGCTGAAGGGGCGGCGCTTGTCGGCGCCGAGGCTCTCGGGCAGCACCCAGAGACCGAACGCCGCGTTCAGCGCGGCGACGGCCGCCGCTGTCCAGAAGGGCACGCGCGTGCCCCATTCGGCGGCGATCCCGCCGACGAGGGGACCGGCGACGAAGCCCGCCCCGAAGGCCGCGCCGATCAGGCCGAAGTTCTTCGCCCGCGCCTCGGGCGCGGAAATGTCCGCCACATAGGCGGCCGCCGTGGCATAGGTCGCCGCCGCCGCCCCGGCGATGAGCCGTCCGAGGAGGAGGAGCCAGACCGACTGGGCGACGGCCATGATCGCGTAGTCGAGCGCCATGACCACGAGCGCGATCAGCATGACCGGCCGCCGGCCGTAGCGGTCGGAAAGGTTGCCGACGATGGGGCCGCATAGGAACTGCATGGCCGCGAAGGAGGTGGCGAGAAGCCCGCCCCAGAGCGAGGCCGAGGCGAGGTCAGCCCCCGTCACCTCGCGCATGAGGTCAGGCATGACGGGGAAGATGATGCCGATCCCGATGGAATCGATCATTACCGTCACGAGGATGAAGACAAGGGCGAGGCGGTTCTGCATGGGGTTCGCGGCCGGCGCGGAAAAGGGCCGTCCGGGCGGCGCGAGGCTAGCCCGGAGCGGGGGCGAAGGGAAGGGGGTCCTATCCGCGCGCGATCGCGGCAAGCAGCCGCGCCAGCCGGTCCGGCATGGTGAAGAAGGGAGAATGGCCGCATGGCATGCGGTGGATGCAATCGGGCGCGAAGGGTGCCGCCATGGTCTCCTGGTACTCGGGCGGGATGGTGTGGTCGTCCTCGCAGAGGACGTAGTGCCGCTCGACCGTCGGCTCGGTCGCGCAGGGCGGCAGGGCGATGGCCTGCGGCAGGATCGGTTCCGGGCAGAGCCGGGGCAGGGCGTAGGCGCGGATCTCTGTCGGGCAGTCGTGGTAGAAGGTGGCGCGGGCGCCCTCGGGGTCGACCGAATAGGTGACGCCGCCCGGATCGGGGCGCGCCACGCCACGCAGCGGCTGGCGCGGTCCGGCCCTGCGCATGTCCACCAGCGACCGGCCGGCCGCCGGCACATAGGCGCAGAGGTAGACCAGCCGGCGGAAGCGGCCGGGGGCGCGCAGCGCGGCCAGCGTGATGGGGTAGCCTGCGGCGGAATGGCCGACGAGCGTCACCCCGCGCTCGGCCGCCGCGAGGATCGCTTCGGCGTAGAGGTCGAGCGTCGCCGCCGTTGCGGGCGTCCGGTCCTCGCCATGCGCGGGCAGGTCGATGGCCTGGGCGTCGTGCCCCAGGGCGGCGAGCGCCGGTATCACGTCGCGCCAGCACCAGGCGCCGTGGCAGGAGCCGTGGACGAGGAGGAAGGCCGCCATCTCAGCCGTGCCCGATCCCGGCGAGGAAGCCGCGGAGCAGTCCGGCGAATTCCGCGGGCCTGTCCACGCAGGGCAGATGGCCGGCGCCCCGGATCAGCTCGAACCGGGCGCCCTTGATGAGCGCGGCCGTTTCGCGCACGAGGTCGGGCGGGGTGGAGCCATCCTCCGTCCCGGCAATCACCAGCGTCGGCAGCGTCAGTCCCGCGGTGGGCGTGTAGAAGTCCGTGCCGGAAATCGCGGCCATGCAGCCGAGGTAGCCCTCGACGGGCTGGCGTGTGACCATCGTCCGCCAGCCCGTCATCTCGACGGTTTCGCGGAAGGACCTCGCGAACCAGCGTTCCATCGTCGCGTCGGCCACCGCCTCGATTCCGCCCGCGCGCACGGCGGCGATACGCTCCGCCCAGACGGCGGGCGTGGCGATCTTGGTGGCGGTGTTCGACAGCACCATCGCGCGGACGAGATCGAGCCGCTTCACGGCGAGACCCTGGGCGATCATGCCGCCGAGGGATAGCCCGACGAAGACGCAGTCCCTGACCCCGAGCGTCTCGAGAAGCCGCTCGGCGTCGCGCACCAGGGCACCCATCGCATAGGGGCCGGGCGGACAGGAGGACAGCCCGTGCCCGCGCAGGTCGTAGCGGATGAGGCGGAGCGGCTTGGGCAGGAGCGGCACGATCCTGTCCCAGAGCCGGAAATCGGTGCCGAGTGCATGGGCGAAGACCACGGGCGATCCGGCCCGGTCGCCGTCTTCGCGCCAGTGAAGCTGGATGTCGCCGAGATCGAGGATGTGCATGGGGCCTCCGTTGCCGCCATCCTGCGGGGCGGCGGCGGAAACGGCAAGCGCCTCAGGCCGGGTGCAGGAACCGCGTCAGCACATCGTCGAGCGAGGTCATGGTGAACCCCGGGACGAGGCGGGTGAACTTCGTGCCGTCGAGCCAGTGCGGATGGTCGTAGAGATAGCGCATCTCGCCAAGTTCACGCGCGAGTTCCCAGACGGGAGAGGCCAGCGTCATCATCCACCAGGGAAAGCGCGCGATCCGCGTCGCCCGGCCGGAGTGCCGGGTGACGGCCGCCGCCAGTTCGCGGGTGGAGAAGGCGAGCCCCGGGAAGGGGATGTCCTCGAAGGCTTCGAGATCGCCGCGCTGCGCCGCCAGTTCGACGGCCGCGCGGGCCATGTCGGGCAGGTAGGCCCAGGCATGGGTTGCGTCGGGGTCGCCGAAGGTGGTGATGACGCCTTTCGCAGCCTTGCCGAGCATGAAGCGGTCGAAAAGGCCGCCCGGCGCATCCGGGTCGATGAAGTCCCCGGCGCGGAGCAGGATGGTGCGCAGGCCGGTCGCCGCAGCGTCGCGGAAGCGCGCCTCCATTTCTGCCCTGATGCGGCCCTTGCGCGCGACTGACCGATGCGGAGTCGACGCGCTCCAGGGTGCCGGTTCGGTGCCGAAGACGTAGACGTTGCCCGGGATCAGGACCGTCGCGCCCGAGGCGCGGGCGGCGGCCAGCACGGCGCCGGCGATCTCGGGGACGAGTCGCGCCCAGTCGTGGTAGTTGGGCGGGTTCATGCCGTGGACGATGAGGTCGGCGCCCTGCGCCGCGACGCCCATGTCGGTGCCGCGGCGGTAGGGCCGCACCTCCCATCCGGCCGCCGCGAAGGCACGTGCCGCCTGGGCGCCGAAATGGCCGGAGGATCCGAGTACAAGGACGGTGCTGGGCATCGGTGGCCTCGTGGAATTGGGCCGCAGCCTACACCATCGCCGGCATCCGCTCCATGCCCCGGCGCAGGCTATGGCCCCCGCTTGACCGCGGGGCAGCCATTGGCTAGGCGGGCGGGAACCCTTTCACAACCCGCGAGGCGCCTCCCGTGGCCAACCCTTCCCTTCTCATCCTGCCCGGCGACGGGATCGGCCCCGAAGTCATGGCCGAGGTCAAGAAGATCATCGCCTGGATGGGCGACAAGCGCGGTCTCGGGTTCGAGGTGAGCGAGGACCTTGTCGGCGGCGCCGCCTATGACAAGCATGGCACGCCGCTTCACGACGACACGATGGCGAAGGCGCAGGCGGTCGATGCCGTCCTTCTGGGGGCCGTCGGCGGGCCGAAGTACGATAAGCTGGATTTCGGCGTGAAACCCGAGCGGGGCCTCCTGCGGCTCCGCAAGGAGATGGACCTTTTCGCCAACCTGCGTCCCGCCCAGTGCTTCGACGCGCTGGCCGACTTCTCCTCGCTGAAGCGGGACGTGGTCGCCGGGCTCGACATCATGATCGTGCGCGAGCTGACCTCGGGCGTCTATTTCGGCGAGCCGCGCGGGATCTTCACCGAAGGGAACGAGCGGGTGGGCATCAACACCCAGCGCTACACCGAGAGCGAGATTGCCCGCGTGGCACGCTCGGCATTCGAACTCGCGCGTCGTCGCCGGAACAAGGTCTGCTCGATGGAGAAGGCCAACGTGATGGAATCGGGCATCCTCTGGCGCGAGGTGGTGCAGGAGGTGCACGACAAGGAATACCCGGACGTCGAGCTCTCGCACATGTATGCCGACAACGGCGCGATGCAGCTTGTCCGCTGGCCAAAGCAGTTCGACGTGATCCTGACCGACAACCTCTTCGGCGACGTGCTGTCGGACTGCGCCGCGATGCTGACCGGCTCTTTGGGCATGTTGCCCTCGGCCTCGCTCGGTGCGCCGATGGCGAACGGCCGGCCGAAGGCGCTTTACGAGCCCGTCCACGGATCGGCGCCCGACATCGCGGGTCAGGGCAAGGCGAACCCGATCGCCTGTATCCTCTCGTTCGCCATGGCGCTGCGCTACTCCTTCGACAAGGGCGACGAGGCGACGCGGGTCGAGAAGGCGGTCGAGAAGGTCCTGGCCGAGGGCGTGCGCACCGCCGACCTGATGGGGCCGGACGGAGGCACGCCGGTCACGACCGTTCAGATGGGCGCCGCGGTCCTGGCGGCACTGGACGCCTCGCTCTGAAGCGGCCAGCGCGTGGGCGTCAGGCCCGCGCGTTTTCCCCGTCCTCCGACCACAGGGCCTGCTCGGGCGGCGCGTCCATCGCGGCGACCTCGCCGTAGTGCAGGATGCGCTCGGCGTGCCGCGCCATCCGCTCGAGGCTGCGGATCGCATCCGTCTGGTCGAAGATGGCACCCGGGCTGACCAGCCCCGCGTTTTCGCGCAAGAGCGCGGCGCGGCGAAGACGGCTGGCCCGCACCCCGATGAGCCGGGCGATCCGGTTCATCCGGCGATGCTGCCCCGCGGCCGAGGGTGCCGCGGCCGCGTGGCGCAACGCCATGCCGAGCACGGTGGCGGGGCGTCGCAGCACCGGATCGCCCGTCAGGAGCGCGATCCGATCCTCCGCCCGGGCGCGGTGCCAGAAACGGTTGAGGTGGTCGATCCGGTGCAGGAGCGCGGTGCGCCGGGCGAGCGGCGCGGTCTGTCCCTCGGGCACGGCGATGCGCGTGACATAGCTGCCGAGATCCTCGAGCGCCGGTCTTATCAGCGGCGCCAGTTCCACCAGCGCCGCGTCGGTGCCGCCGGGGG
>NZ_WBUS01000096.1 GCF_008933605.1 Albidovulum sp. | reverse complement strand
GGCTGGCGGGGGCGGCCGCCGGCATGGGTTCGGCGCGGGCGGCGCTGGCCCAGTCGAGCGGCAATGCGGTCGATCTGACCCATGCCTATGACGGTGCCTTCCCGACCTTCGACGGCAATCCCGGCATCCTCTACGAGGAGGCGGTCAACATCGACAAGTCGGGCTACCAGCTCTGGAAGCTCACCATCTACGAACACACCGGCACCCATATCGACGCGCCCCTGCACTTCTCGAAGGACGGGGCCTCGGTCGCCGACCTGCCGGTGGAGAACCTCGTGGCGCCGCTCTGCGTCCTCGACCTGACGGCCAAGGCGGCGGAGGACGCCAACGCCATGGTCATGAAGGAAGACATCGACGCCTGGATTTCCGCCAACGGCGAGATCCCGGCGGGCGCCTGCATGGCGATGCATTCGGGCTGGGCGGCGAAGGTCGGCGATCCCGCGTTCCGCAACACGCCCGAGGGCGCCTTCGCCTTCCCCGGCTTCTCCAGGGAGGCGACGGACTACCTCGCCGAGCTTGGCGCGGCTTCGATCGCGGTCGACACGCTGTCGCTCGACCCCGGCAATTCGGCCGATTTCGCGGTGCATTTCTCCTGGCTGCCGGGCGGGCGCTTCGGCATCGAGAACATCGCCAACCTCGACCAGTTGCCGGCCAGGGGAGCCACGATCTTCATCGGCGCGCCCAAGCACAAGACCGGCACCGGCGGCCCGGCCCGGATCATCGCGGTCGTCTGATGGCGGTGGTCCCGGTTCTCACCGACAGGGCGGCGGGGGCCGAGGCCCGCGCCGTCTTCGACGACATCAGGGCGAAGCGCCAGACCGACTTCGTCAACAATTTCTGGCGCGCGCTCGCCCATGACCCGGCGCTTCTCAAGGCGACGTGGGAGCGGGTGCAGGCGGTAATGGCGCCCGGCGCGCTCGATCCCCTGACGAAGGAGCTGATCTACATCGCCGTCTCGGTGGCGAATGGCTGCGGATACTGCATCCATTCCCACACCGCCGCGGCGCGGGCGAAGGGCATGACCGACGCCCAGCACGGCGAGCTTCTCGCCGTGATCGCGATGGCGAGCCAGACCAACGCGCTCGCCACCGCCCTACAAGTGCCGGTCGATCCGGCCTTCGAGCGCGGTGGCGGCTGAGACGCGGGCTGCTGCTCGCCGAAACGTGTCGGTCGGCGCGCCGCATCCGTGGTATGATGCGGCATCGGCACGACGGGACGCAGGCCCGGTGGACGCCGGACTGCCCCTGTGAAGCCGGAGGTCTGGCTGAGCGGGAGGATCATCATCATGGCCACCACCATCGGCAATCCCCTGTCCTGGGGCGTCAAGATGCTGGGCGCGGCAGGGCACGACATCGGTGCGGCCGCACGGGAACTGGGCAGCGAGGGGGCGGGGATTCCCGACGTGCGCAGGATCGGGGTCGAGGACCTAAGGGCCGCGCTGCGCCTCGGCATTGCCGACTTCGCGGCGCTGCGGTCGGACGTCATCGTCGCGGCGCTGATTTATCCGATCGCGGGCGCCTGCCTTGTCTGGCTCGCCTTCCACCGCAACCTGCTGCCGCTCGCCTTCCCGCTTCTGGCGGGCTTCGCGCTCGTCGGTCCCGCGGCGGCGGTCGGGCTCTACGAGATGAGCCGCCGGCGCGAGGCCGGGGAAGCGGTCGGCTGGGGCGATGCCTTCGGCGTCCTCCGCTCACCGCGGTTCGGCGCGATCCTGGCGCTGGCGCTCGGCCACCTCGCGGTCTTCGTCCTGTGGATCCTCTCCGCGCATGTGATCTCCCAGGCGACCCTCGGCGATGCCGTCCCGACCTCGACCGGGCCGTTCCTGACGGCGGTGCTGACAACGCCCGAAGGCTGGGCGATGATGGCCCTCGGCCTGCCCGTCGGCTTTCTCTTCGCGTGCCTCGTCCTCATGACCAGCGTGGTGTCGTTCCCGCTCCTGCTCGACCGGGCGGTCGGTCTGCCGGTCGCGGTGGTGACCTCGGTCCGCGTCGCGCGGGAGAACCCGGCAACGATCGCGCTCTGGGGGTTCATCGTGGCCCTTGGTCTCGTCCTCGGGTCGCTGCCGCTTCTCGTCGGGCTGGCGGTGGTCATGCCGGTTCTCGGCCATGCGACCTGGCACCTCTACCGCCGGGCGGTGGTCTGAGGGGAATGACGCCGACGGGGGCGGAACCGGACCGGCCGGCCTTGCGTTGCCCGCGGGCTGCGCGCAGACTCGCGGGCACTGGATGAGGCAACCATCGGGCAGAGAATGAAACGGATTGCACTTGGCGCGGTGCTGGCGGCCGGTCTGGCAGCCTGCACGCAAGACCCCGGGTTCGTCGGCGCGAGCGGCGTGCGCGAGGCGACGGCGGCGGAGGTGGCGGCCTGCAGCTATGTCACCGACATCCGCATGTCGCCGGGGGTCTATGGCGTGCTTGCCGACCAGGGCGTGAAATACGCCCGCAACACGATCATGGCGGATGCGCGCGATGCGGGCGCCAACACGGTCGTCTTCGATCCGGTCACCCCGGGCGCCGATGTCTACGAGCTTCACGCGGTGGCGTACCGCTGCTAGCGGGGATGGAGCGGCGGCAGCTTCACGCCCGCCGCGGCGAGCTGGCTTTCGAGCTGCTCGAGCCGGGTCTTGAACTTCGGGGCGTCGAGCCGGCCGATCACGTTGCGGCAGAGCAGGGCCGCGAGGAGCGCCCGCCCGTCCTGGTCCAGCCGGGCCAGGAGGTTCCGCAGGTAGGGCCGGTAATTGCGGCGCGTCCGGTAGAACGTCCGGAAGAGCCGTTCGTCGAAGGCGCCCGTGGCTGCGGCGGCGAGGACGGAGGGCAGGATGCGCATGTGGTCCAGCGCCTCGCCCACATCGCGGCCGAGGTTGCGGCAGGGCAGGAGCGTCACGTGGGGCCGCGCGAAGAGCGCCGCGTGCATCGCGTCGAGGTTCTGTTCGGGGTCGAAGATCACGTAGACCGGCCCCGCGCCCTCGGTCATGTCCGGGGCGAAGCCGTAGCGATCGGTGAATGAGATCCGCCGCATCTCGAGGTGGCGCGGGTCCCAGCCGGCGATGCGCGGGTCGAGCGTTGCCTGCGGCGCGCCGAGGATCACCGTCGCGCCGGGGGCGGTGACGGAGAAGGCCGCGGCCGCGTAGCCCGCCATGCCGTTGCCCCAGAAGACGACGCGGTCGAAATCCTCGAAGAAGGCGTCGTCCACGAGCCGGTCGAAATAGGCGAAGACGGCCGGGTCGCGATACCAGGTCTCGGTGCGCGCGATGAGGCAGAGATGCGACCAGCCGCGCCCCTTGGCCACGTGATAGCCGAGCGGAAGCTGCCCCGGCTGGCCCTGGCGGATCGAGGCGGCGGTCTCGAAGGTGACGATGAGGGTCGGGCTTTCGTCGAGGAAGAAGGCGGCGTGGTTCCGGCCGAGCCACTGGAAGTAACCGGCCTCGTCGCCGATCTCCTCCAGTCTGGCGAACCAGTCCGCATCGGACAGAGACCGCGGATCAGCGGTCTTCGCCTCATTGTCCTGCATTGCCCCACGCACCCGTACACTTCCCGTTCACCAATCTGCGGCGGGCAAGCGGGAGCGCGCAAGTTGGCTGAATAGCCACCCTTGAAAAGACTGGAGATTTTCCGACGCACTGTTTCCGGCGATCTGCCTATCCCTCGCCGCCGCCGCGCTCTGTTTCCGCACTCGTCCGGGCGGCGTAAGCGGCGATGATTCCGTGCTCTTCCGGCGAGAGGACGCGGCTCGGCCCGGTCATGATCAACCGCCCGTAGAGCCCGCGCCACTCCTCCGATCCCATCAGCGTCTCGAATCGCCTGTGCCGCCAGGCGACGGCGGCGTCGTGAAGCGGGCCGAGCACGCGGTCGGCCGCGAGTTCCGCGCGGATCGGCCGGGTCCGTTCGGAAAGTGCGAGGATCGAGTGATCGTCCTCGGCGCAGAGGTTGCGCTCGACCCAGTAGGACAGGTCCGTCGCCGCCGCCTCGCGGTTCGCCCGGCCGCGGTCGGATTTCAGCACGTAGCTTTCCATCGCGCCGAGCGGGTAGTGGTTGAGCTGGACGAGCCGGTAGTTGTCCTGCCCGTAGTCGGAAAAGACACGGCCGGTGTGGAAGGCGTGGCGCAACTCCCGCCCCGACCCGTCGAACCAGTGCTGCCGGCCGAGGCGGTCGGGGTCGGGCTGGCGCGGGCGGTGGACGCCGAGCTTGCCGTAGCTGCCGTCGTTCAGGAACAGCGTCTTGAACATCGCCGCCCGCCACGGCCAGCCCATGACGGCGGGGGCGGCGCGCAGGAACTGTTCCGGCACGGGGCGGTCCTCGAACGCCCTGACGCCGCAGTTGCCGAAAAGCCGCCAGGTGAGCGGGATCGCCGTCGCCCCGGGCAGCGCCGCGAGAAGCGCCTGCACCGTCCTGTCGCCGGCATGGACGTTCACGAATTCGTCGATGTCGAGGACCAGGACCCAGTCCGCCGCCGCCTTCAGCGGATGCTCGTCGGCCCGGGCGAGTGCCGTCCATTGCGGTCCTTTCCGGTGCGAGCCGTCGTTCCGCACATGGGTGAGCCAGCCCATCGCGGCGAGCCGGTCGAGCATCCGGTCGGTGCCGTCCGCGCAGTCGTTCGAGAGGACGAGGACATCGGTGAAGCCCGCGGCGCGGTGGTGGGCGAGCCAGTCGAGGAGGAACGCGCCCTCGTTCTTCACCGTCAGGATGGCGAGGATGCGGGGCTCACTGCGCGGCATCGGCCGGAGGCTCCACGGTGAAGAAGAAGCCTTTCGGCAGGGCGCGCCGGTGGAGATCTTCGGGCACCACGCCGGGGCCGGCGGTGAAGACGGCGGAACCGAAGACCGAGAGCATCCGCGACAGCCTTTCCAGCCGTTCGCCGGTCAGTTCGGCGTAGAAGGCGGCGTAGTCGGGCCGGGCCTTCAGCTCGGCGATCTTGGCCCGGTGCGCGGCGACGGCGCCCTCGTGCGCGGCGCGGATGTCCGCATCGGCCATGAGCCGGTCGAACTCCGCCCGCGCGGCCGGAAGCATCCGCCGGACCGACAGGTCCGCTTCGGCGTTGTGGTTCATGCGGAACCAGTAGTTGAGGCCCTGGTCGCGGTCCACGTGGTTCACCCGGCCCCGGTCGCGCTTCACGAGGAAGCTTTCGGCCGAGCGCACGGCGTAGTGGTTGAGCTGCACCCAGTCGTAACCATAGGTCGCAAGGCTCGACCGCCAGCCGTTGCGGTACATGCTTTCCGGCATCGGCTTGCCCGATCCGTTGAGCCAGCGCACCTCGGCCCAGAGGTCGGGCCTGAGCCCCTTCGGCCGGTGGACGCCGAGCTTGCGATAGATGTCGATGGTCCGGAAGAGCGTCTTGAAACCCCAGGCCTGGTGCGGCTTGCGGATCAGTTCGGGCGCGCAGAGCGGGAACTGTTCGGTGACGAAGCGGTCCTGGTATTCGTGGACGTCGGCATTGCCGAAAAGCCGCCAGGTGAGCGAGATCATGTTGGCCTCGCCCATCGCGGCATAGAGCGCGCCGAGCGTGCCGTCGCCGAGCTTGACGTCGATGAACTCGTCAACGTCCATGCAGATCGCCCAGTGGGCGCGGCGCAGCACCTCCTCGGCCTCGGCGGCCTGGAGGGCGGCGTGCTGCGGCATCAGGCCGGGCATGGAGCGGAAGGGGTTCGCGCGGTGCTGGACGAGGCCCCTGGCCTGCAGGATGTCCAGCATCGTGTCGGTGCCGTCGGTGCAGTCGTTGGTATAGACGAGGAAATCCGTGACGCCGATCGCGCGGTGATAGGCCAGCCATTCGAGGATGAAGGGGCCCTCGTTCTTCATCGTGGTGACGATGCAGGTGCGGGTCGCCCGGGCGTCCGGCTGGACGCGCGGCTCCGAGAGAGGCGGCCGGACGGGGTCCGCGCCGAAGTGGCTGCGCGCGAGGTCGAGGAGGGCGGGGTCCTCGACGAGCGAGGTCTTGGGGGCAAGTTCTGCGGGCTTCCGGCCCGGCACCCGGATCGCCATGGCGCGCCAGAAGGCCACGGTCTTGTCGGCGTCCGGCCGCGTGTAGGCGACGCGGAGCGTGCGCCAGGTGCGGTCGAGCCCGGCGCGGTCCGGTGCCACGCCCCAGCGGGCGATGCCGCGGCGGGCGTCGAAGGGGCGGCAGATGTGGTCGCCGAAGGTCTCGGGCGACCCGGCGCGAATACGCCAGGGGTAGATGCGCCGCCCGACCAGGAGAACGACGCCACCCTGCGCCCGGCGGCAGAGGTCGAAGGCCGAAGGCCCGCCCCGCCGGTCGGCGAGCAGGTCGGTCACGTCGAGGCAGAGGACGGCGCGGGCCCGGGCGAGGAAGCGCCATTTCGCGATCTCGTGGATCAGCCCCTCGCCCAGGGGCGCGCGCCAGGGGTCCGGCGCGGGGGGCTCCATGCGGTCCCTGCCCGGCGCGTCGGGGGCGAGGAAGACATGGTTTTCGGGGCCAAGGTCCGGCTTGCCGAGCGGCACCGGGCTTTCCAGGATCACCACGACGAGGCCGGGCAGGGGGGCGAGCAGCGCCTGAAGCGCCCCGGCGAAGCCGGCGTGGCTTCCCACGAGGCTGTCGTCGGGCGCGCGGTTCACGATCAGCGCGCCGGTCGCGCCGTGGGCGCGGGCGTGGTAGCGAAGCCAGTCGGCCACCGTCTCCGCGCTCTCCTCCAGCCGCGCGCCGAAGAGGCAGTTGCGTCCGGCGAGCAGATCCCATTCCGCCGCCGCCGCGGAGACCTCCGCCGCAGCGCCGGCTGCGAGCGCGAGCCGGGGGGGCGATGGGTCGGCCACGACCATGACGGCGCCGGCGACCTCGCGCAGTTCGCGGATGCCGGCACAGTCGGCGCGCGGGGCGGGGTCGAAGGCGTCGGGCGCGACGCCGGCGCGGGTAAATGCGCGCAAGCAGGCACCGCTGCCCGTATCGGGGCAGAGCACCGCATCCAGCAAGGGGAGGCTGCCCGCAGACCCGGCGGCGAGCCGCCGGCGGATCACCACGCTCGGGGGAGGATCGGTCATGCCTGCTCTGCCGTTCGGGCCGGTCTTGGCTTTTCCTACCATGCGCGGGGGCATGAGGCAAACGCCGCGGGCGAAGCGCCGGCCCTGCGGGCAGTTGGCAAAGGAGCCGATTTCGGCCACTCTCGCGCGAAACCCCGGCGGAGATCGGCGCGAGGCGGCAGTGGCACAGGATTATCAGATCGCGGCGCTCTGGATCGGCGGGGCCCTGAGCTTTCTCGAACAGCTCTGTCTGAAATCCTTCGTGGACGCGGGCCACGCGATCCGGCTCTATGCCTACGAGCCGATCCCGAACGTGCCCGGAGGGGTGGAGATTGCCGACGCGCGCACGATCCTGCCGCAGGAGGGCTTCCTGCGTCACGGCCGCACCGGCAGCCCGGCGCTGCATTCGGACCTCTTCCGCTATCATCTGCTGGCGAAGGGCGACCGCACGATCTGGGCCGATACCGATGCCTATTGCGTGAAGACCTTCCGCAGCGATACCGGGCACTTCTTCGCCTGGGAAAGCGAGGAAGGGGTGAACGGCGGCGTACTCGGCCTGCCGAGGGACAGCGAGGCGCTGGGCCTACTGCTCGACTTCACCTCCGACGAATACGCCATCCCCGAATGGTATGGCGACGCCTACCGGCGCGAACTGGAGGCGAAGAAGGCCGCCGGCACGCCGGTTCCCGCGGGCGAGATGCCCTGGGGTGTCTGGGGGCCGCATGCGCTGACGCATTTCCTCAAGAAGACGGGAGAGATCCGCCATGCCCTGCCGCGCGCGGCGCTCTATCCCTTCGAGTACAAGGACCGGCGGCTGATGCTCCGCCCCGGTCTCGACTGGTCGGCCTATGTGACCGAGGACACCTATTCGATCCACTTCTACGGCCGGCGGATGCGCGCGCGGATCGCGCAGAAGATGGGCGGCGTGCCGCGGCCGAAAAGCCTCGTCGGGCAGCTTCTGCGAAAACACGGGATCGACCCCTCCGCCGCGCCCATCCGGGGCCACGGGGGCGAGCCGGACGACGACGAGGACGGCGAATGAACGCGCGGGTCCCGGTGGACGAGGCGACGGCCGAGGCGATCCTCGCGCTGGGGCCCGTCCGGGTCGAAAGCTTCGCCGACGTCGGCGGCGGGGCGCTCGACCTCGCCCGTGCGCTCCACGACCGGCACGGCTGCCGCATCTTCCTCGTCGACATGGTGAAGTCCGGCGCCTTCGCCGATGCGCCCTCGGCCTGGGTCGCGCCCTACATGGCCGCGCTGGAACGCGCGGGCGTGCCGCGCGACGCGGTGACGCGCGTGGGCTCGGCCGAGGAGATCCGGCCCTGGGACGTGATCGCGAATTTCGCCGGCTTCGGCGACTCCTGGAAGGCACGCCACCTCGCGCCCCTTCTGGAAGGCGGGATGCACGCCGACAGCGTGATGCTGACCGACATCCGCAAGGGATCGGGCAGCTATCCCTTCCTGAACGGCTACGGCGCCTGCGAGACGCTCGCGACCCACGAGGCGGGCGGGCGCCAGGTGACGCGGGCGGTGTTCCGCCCGTCCGCCCCTGCCGCCATCGGCGCGCCTGCCGAGGACGGAGACTGGGCCGCGATCGCCCGACGCCTCGCCGGCCCCTTCGGGTTCTACACCGACAACGGCGTCCATTCCTTCCTCTACATCCCGCGCGACCCCTCCGTGCTGGTCGTCACCTTCGACAACCTCGACATCGCCATGACCAAGCGCGCCGACCGGCGGCCCTGGGGATTCGAGTTCATCGAGAAGCAGGGTTGGTCGATGCTGGGGGTCATGGCAGGCGGCTGGACCTGGTATCGCGACTACTGGGCAATGGGGGAATTCGACCGGCTTGCGCGGGAAGGGTTCTTCGGGCGGTTCGGCCGCGTGGTCTTCTACGGCGCCTCGATGGGGGGCTATGCGGCCGCGGCCTTCGCCGCCGCCTGCCCCGGGGCCGAGGTCGTGGCGATCAGCCCGCAATCGACCCTCGACAAGGCCGTCGTCCCCTGGGAGACGCGATACCGCACGGTCTGGGACAAGGACTTTTCCGGCAAGTACGGCGACGCGGCGCAGGCATCGCAGGCGGCGCGGCGGGTGACGATCCTCTACGATCCCTACGAGCCTCTCGACGCCGCCCATGCGCGGCGGTTCACGGGCGCGAACGTCACGCTCCTGCGCGCGCCGCTGATGGGCCACCGGCTCGGTTCCTCGCTCCTGCAGATGGGGATCCTGTCCGAGGTCATGCTGAAGGCGCTCGCGGGGTCGCTGACGGAAGCGGAGTTCTACCGGCTCCTGCGCGCGCGACGCGACTTCCCCCGCTACCAGCGCGAACTTTTCGAGCGGGCCGTGGCGCGCGGGCGGCCGGACCTCGCGCGCCGCGTCGCCGACTGGGTACTGAAGCGGGGCGAGAACCGCTATATCCGGCTGGCCCTGAAGGATCTTTGACCTCCGGGCAGGCCGCCGTCAAATGCGCAAGGATCGGGTCGCGACGACCGCGCGGCTGCGTTACCTCATGGCGCGCAAGCCAGGGAGGACGGGATGGACCTGACATTCGAGGCGCTCGAGAGCGGACTGGCGGAGGACCTGCGCAGGGGCGGGCCCGACGCAAACGGCCAGCCTGCGGAGCGCGGCGCGGTTTCGGATGGCGACGGCGTGCCCTGCCGGCATTGCCTCGCCCATGTGCCGGCGGGGCGCGAGTACCTGATCCTCGCCCACCGGCCCTTCCCAGCGCCGCAGCCCTATGCCGAGACGGGGCCGATCTTCCTCTGCGCCGACGACTGCGGACGATGGGAGGGGGCGGGTGTGCCGCCCATCCTGACGACGAGCCCGGACTACCTTCTGAAGGGCTATTCCTCCGATCACCGCATCGTCTACGGCACCGGCCGCGTGGTCGCGGCGGCCGCGCTTGCCGGTTACGCGGCGGGCCTCCTCGAGGACCCGCGCGTGGCCTTCGTCGACGTCCGCTCGGCCCGCAACAACTGCTTCCAGTGCCGTATACGGCGCGCACTCAGCGGGTGAGTGCGGCGAAGATGGTGTCTAGCCGCCGCGCCTCCTCGGCCGTGCCGAAGGGCGCGTTGGCGATGTAGAGGCCGGAGCCGATCATGCCATGGCCCTCGCGGGCCGGGCGAAAGCGGACCTCGTGCCGGATCGCCTTCGGCAGGGCGAGGGCGTCGAGCGCCGCCGCCATGCCGGCCTGCGCGCCGCTGGCGAGCACGGGGTACCAGAGCACCAGGACGCCGACGTTCCACTTCGCGTGGACCTTGCCGAGAAGCGCGGGCATCGCCGCGTAGTCTGCCTTCACCTCGTAGCTCGGGTCGATCAGCAACAGGCCGCGGCGCGGATCGGGCGGCGTTGCGGCGAGCGCGAAGGCCAGCCCGTCCTCCCGCCGGACATCTGCGCCGAAGGGGCGCATCGTCGCCTCCAGCGCCGCGAACTCCTGCGGGTGAAGCTCGGCGAGCCGCATCCGGTCGCCCGGCCGGAGCGAGAGCGCGGCGACAAGCGGGGACCCGGGGTAGGCGGCCCGCCCGTAGCGGTCGCGCACCGCGGCGAGGATCCCGGGATAGGCGTGGTCCGCCGGGAAGAGCGCCGCGGCCCGGCCGATCCCGGCCGCGGCCTCGCCGGTCTTCACCGCCTCGGGCGCGTCGAGCCGGTAGAGCCCGCGCCCGGCGTGCGTCTCGAGATAGGTGAGCGGCTTGTCCTTGCGGGTGAGGTAGGCGAGGAGCGATGCGAGCATCGCGTGCTTGTGGACATCGGCGGGATTTCCCGCGTGGTAGATGTGCTGGTAGGAGAGCATCGCGCACCCGGCATTGCGGCAGGCCCCGCCGGCTCTAGCCGATCGCGCGCCCCAGGGCAATTCGCCCGCGATGATTGACCGCCACGCGACGTTGCCGATAGCGTGACGGGGATGTATCGGGTCCGCGGGAGGGGCGCGATGGCAGAGCGGCAGCCGGCGGAGCGGGCCCGGCACTGGCGGGATGTCTATTCCGCGCGGGAGGAGGCTGCGTTCACCTGGTTCGAGGCACGGCCGCAGGTCTCCCTTGACCTGATCGAACACTATCTGCCGCCGGGTGAAGGGGCCACCGTGATCGACGTGGGCGGAGGCACGTCCCGCCTCGTCGATGCGCTTCTGGAGCGGGGCTACGGCCCCGTCGCCGTCCTGGACATCGCGCCGACGGCGCTGGACGCCACGCAACGGCGGCTCGGACCCGACGCCGATGCCGTGACCTGGATCGCCGCCGACATCACCGGCTGGGACCCGCCGGGCCAATGGGCGCTCTGGCACGACCGGGCCGTCTTCCATTTCCTGACGGCGGAGCGCGACCGCGCGGCCTATGTCGCGGCGATGGCCGCGGCGCTCCGGCCGGGCGGCCATGCGATCGTCGCCACATTCGCAGAGGACGGGCCGGAGACCTGCTCGGGCCTGCCGGTCTGCCGTTACGCGCCGGCCTCGCTCTTCGCCACGGTCGAGCGCATTTCGCCCGGCGCCTTCCGCCTCGTCGAGGGGCGGCGGCACGTGCATGTCACGCCCAAGGGAAACCGGCAGAGTTTCCAGGTCACTGTGCTGGAGCGCCAGCGGAAATGAAAAGGCCCTCCCGCCGGGGAGGGCCGTCGGTCCTGTCGCTTCGGCTCACTTCGGGCCGATCATCATCACCATCTGCCGGCCTTCCAGCTTCGGCATGTTCTCGATCTTGGCGATGGCCTCGACGTCGGCCGCCACGCGCTTCAGAAGGTCGAGGCCAAGCTCCTGGTGGGCCATCTCGCGGCCGCGGAAGCGCAGCGTGACCTTCACCTTGTCGCCCTCTTCGAGGAACTTCTTCACCGAGCGCATCTTGACCTCGTAGTCATGCGTGTCGGTGCCGGGGCGGAACTTGATTTCCTTGATCTCGATGATCTTCTGCTTCTTGCGCGCCTCTGCCTCTTTCTTCTGCTGTTCGTACTTGAACTTGCCGAAGTCCATGATCTTGCAGACCGGCGGCACCGCGTTGGGCGAGATCTCGACGAGGTCGAGGCCAAGTTCCTCGGCCATGGCCATGGCCCGGCCCGGCGTGATGACCCCGACGTTCTCGCCGTCGGCGCCGATGAGGCGGATCTCGGGGGCGCGGATGCGTTCGTTGATGCGTGGGCCCGTATCGCGTTGCGGCGGCGGGGCGTTGTGCGGTCTGCGGGCTATGGCGGCGTTCCTTCTGTCGTGGCCGGTGCAAGTGGCGGGCAAACTAGTCGTCCCGCATGGCTGATTCAAGCCGGTTTCGGAGCGGCGCAGCGCGAAGTGCCTTTCCTGTGCCGGCGTATTCTGCGATAGCAAAGCCATTCTCCCCTTTTCCGATTTCGGAAGGAACACACGATGAACCGGAACGCCCTGATCGCCATCCTGATCCTCGTACTCGCCGGCGGCGGGTACTGGTACTACTCGTCCTCGCAGCGCGCGGCCGAGGAAGCGGCGATGGCCCAGAAGGCCGCCGAGGAGGCAGCCGCTGCCGCCAAGCAGGCCGAAGAGGAAGCCGCCGCCAAGGCCGCGGAAGAGGCCAAGGCTGCCGAGGAAGCGGCTGCGAAGGCGGCCGAGGAAGCGGCTGCGAAGGCGGCCGAGGACGCCGCCGCCGCGGCCCAGAAGGCCGCCGAGGACGCC
>NZ_WBUS01000275.1 GCF_008933605.1 Albidovulum sp. | reverse complement strand
GTGGTGTAGCTGGCGGCGATGGTCGCCGTGCACTCCGGCGTGGCCGGGCTGATCAGCGCGCCACGGCTGGCAGGCTGATGAACGGATCATCGCTCAACTGTCCGACGCTTTCCAGCGTCATGTAGCGGGCGCGCTGGACGGCCCACTCGTCGTTCTGTTCGAGCAGCAGGGCACCGACGAGGCGGACGATGGCGTCGTCGTTCGGGAAGATGCCGACGACATCGGTGCGCCGCTTGATCTCGCCGTTGAGCCGCTCGATCGGGTTGGTGCTGTGCAGCTTGGCCCTGTGCTCCTTCGGGAAGGTCATGTAGGCGAGCACGTCCGGCTCTGCGTTGTCGAGGATGGCGGCGAGCTTCGGCACCTTCGGCCGGATCTGGTCGGCCACGGCGCGCCATTGGGCGCTGGCGGCCTCCGGTGTCTCCTGGGCGAACGCGGTGGCGATGAAGGCCGAGACGACGCGCCGGCCGCTCTTGCCGGCGTGCGCCAGCACGTTCCGCATGAAGTGAACGCGACAGCGTTGCCAGGTGGCCGACAGCACCTTGGTCACGGCCGCCTTCAGGCCCTCATGCGCATCGGAGACGACGAGCTTGACCCCGCGCAGGCCACGCCGCGTCAGCTTGCGCAGGAACTCCGTCCAGATCGGCTCGGCCTCGGATGTGCCGATCTCCATGCCCAGCACCTCGCGCCGGCCATCGGCGTTGACGCCAACCGCGATGATGACGGCGACGGAGACGATGCGGCCGCCGCGGCGGACCTTGAGGTAGGTCGCGTCGATCCAGAGATACGGCCAGTCGCCCTCGATCGGCCGTTCGAGGAAGGCCTTCACCTTGCCGTCGATCTCCTCGCAGAGCCGCGAGACCTGGCTTTTCGATATCCCCGACATACCCATCGCCTTGACCAGGTCGTCGACCGAGCGCGTCGAGATGCCTTGAACATAGGCCTCCTGGATGACGGCCGTCAGCGCCTTCTCCGCCATGCGGCGCGGTTCCAGGAAGCCCGGGAAGTAGCTTCCCTTTCGAAGCTTCGGGATGCGCAGTTCGACGGTGCCGGCGCGAGTCTCCCAGTCCCGGTCACGGTAGCCGTTGCGCTGGGCCGTCCTGAGCGGGCTCTTCTCGCCATAACCGGCGCCGGTGGCAGCGCCCACCTCCATCTCCATCAACCGCTCGGCGGCGAAGCCAATCATCTCGCGCAGCAGGTCGGCGTCCGGGGTCTTCTCCACGAGCGCGCGCAGGTTCATCATGTCGTCGGTCATCGGTGGTCCTTCCAGAAAGGTTGGTGTCGCAACCAGACCCTACCGGAAAGCCCCGATGACCACCGCGCTACCCAGCTACACCACGCCCAGGGACGTCACCCGCTCGCGCTCGCCCAGGAGCACCGGCCAAACACAATCCTCATCGAGGACGCCGGACCGGGACAGCAACTCCTCCAGGACCTTCAACGAGACCGTCCGCCCGGCATGATTCGCCCGATCGGCAGGAAACCGGACGCGAGCAAGGCCGATCGCATGGCGGCGCAATCCGCCAAGATCGAGGCGGGGCACGTCTTCCTCCTCAAAGATGCTCCTTGGTTGCCTGACTTCCTCAATGAAGTGCTCGCCTTTCCCTTCGGCCGCCATGACGATCAGGTCGATGCCCTCTCCCAGTTCCTCGGATGGGCGGCGGTGTCACGCTTCCAACCAACAGTCGCGATGTTCGGCCCCATGATCTTCTATGGCGACGACTAGCCAGGGCGAGAATGACTCAAGGTGACACGCGGTGCGGCTTCCCCGAATTCCGTCGAAAGCGTGCGCTCAGCGGGTCGGCGACTTCTCAATGGAGACCGCCTGCGTGTTTCAGAAATTCGCGGACACCCATTCCGCTAATTCGCGGACAGCGATTTCAGTAATCGCGGGACAGTGATTCCGCTAATTCCCGGACAGTTTTCGGGGCGGATATAATGGTCGCTTCGGTGCCGTTGCGGATTCCGACGATTGCGGGCAGTGATTCCGATTGATCGCGGGCAGCGTTCCGAACGATCGCGGGCACCATTCCGAGCGAAGGCGGGCGGTCGGTTCCCGTCGGCGGCTTGATGGGTTTCACGGCCCGGCTGGGGTGTCAAGTCCGGCGCGCCTGGCGGCGGCCTTGCGCAGGCTTTCGCCCTTGAGTGTCAGCCGGTGGGCGTTGTGCACGAGCCGATCGAGGATGGCGTCGGC
>NZ_WBUS01000095.1 GCF_008933605.1 Albidovulum sp. | reverse complement strand
CGGACGACGCGGGACACCTCCTCCGCGCTGCGCGGCCGGGCGAGCAGCGCGGCGGGCGTGACTCCCTTCCGCCTGGGCTCCTCAAGATAACGCGGCCCGGCCGGACCGATCGTCCCCGCGGGCAGGGAGGCGGCAAGCGTCTCGGCGAAGGCGGTATCGGCGGGGTTCAGCATGGGCCGATGAAGCACGCGCCGGAGCCCCGCCGCAAGGGGTCAGTCGAGCGGGCGCGGCGCGAGCGCGATCACCGTCGGCCGCGACGGTAGCGTGGCGAGCGAGACCTCGACCGCGCTTTCCCTGCGGATCTCGATGACGAAGTCATCCTCCATCCCGGCGAGAAAGCGCGCCAGGTTCTCCGGCCCGAACCAGTGCATCGGCAGCACGACCGAGGAGCGGAGCCTCTGCAGCACCCGGATCATCGTCGGCAGGTCGAGCGTCATGCCGCCGTCGACCGGCGCCATGACGACGTCGAGCCGGCCGAGCGCCGCGTATTGTTCCGGCGTCGGCTCGTGGTGCAGGTGGCCGAGGTGCCCGATGCAGAGACCCGCCGCCTCGAAGACGAAGATCGAGTTGCCGGCGGACTCCACCGTGCCGCCAAACCCGCGAATGTCGGTCGGGACATTGCGCACCAGCATCTCGCCGAGGTCGAGGTGGTGATCGGCGGGCTCGCCCGTGTAGTCCCAGCCCTGCAGCACATGCGGGATGCGCGCGTCGGGCTCCGAAGTCCAGTGCGAGGAATGGGCGTGGTTCATCGTCACCACGTCCGGCACGACATCGGCGGAACCGAGGCGCCCGGTGTAGTCGGTGGCGACGGAAAGGCCACCGGGCGTCTCGATCAGGAAGGTCGAGTGGCCGACGTAGCTGAGGCGCACCGTCTCGGCAGGCAGCGGGTCGCCCCATTTCGCCTGCCACACCATGTCGGGCGCAGACCGGGCAATGGCGATGCAGTGGCTCGGCGAGCGCGTCTGAGCCAGGGCGGGGACGCCGGTGGCGGCGAGGCAGGCAGCGAGGGATATGGCGCGGATCCAGGTCATTGCAGCCTCCGGGATCCAGCCTAGCATGACTCGGCTCCCGCGACGGCATCCGAATGTGCCACGCCTAGGTGCCGGCCTTCACCTTCGTCCAGAGCCTGGTCCGGCCGCGCAGCGCCTTGGCGTCGAGGCTGCGATCGGGGAACAGGCGCTCCCTCACTTCCTGCGGCGGATAGAGCCCGGGATCGCCAAGGATCGCCGGATCGACATGGGCGGAGGCCGCCGCGTTGGCATTCGCGAAGAAGACCGTGTTGGTCACGTCCGCGATCACCTCGGGCCTGAGCATGTAGTCGATGAAGGCATAGGCCGCGTCGATGCGCGCCGAATCCGCCGGGATCGCCATCAGGTCGATCCACATCAGCGTCCCCTCCCGGGGGATCGCATAGGCGATCTCGACGCCGTTTCCGGCTTCGGTGGCACGGGCCTGGGCAATTCCGGCATCGCCGCTATAGACCAGCGCCGCACAGATGTTGCCTGCGGCAAGGTCGCCGGTGGCCTTCTGGTTGCTGAAATAGCGCAGCGAGGGCGCAATGGCCGAGAGTAGCGCACCGGCGCGGTCCAGTTCGGCGGGTTCGTCGGAATATGGCTCGGCGCCGAGATAGTTGAGCGCGATCGACAGGACCTCCACCGGTGAATCGAGCATGGCGATGCCGCAATCGGCCAGCTTTGCCGCGTTCTCCGGCTTGAAGATCACATCGAGCGTGTCCATCGGCTGATCGCCAAGCCGTTCCGCGACCAGCGCCGGGTTGTAGGCGACGCCGATGGTGCCCCAGGTATAGGGCACGCCAAGCTGGCGCCCCCCTGGCACCGCATCCAGCGCGGTAAGGACCGCCAAGTCGAGGTTGCGGTAATTGGCGAGCCGGTCCGGGTCCACCGGCAGGAGCGCCCCGGCCTGGAATTCGCGTTCCGCGCTGGAGGCGGCGGGAAAGACCACGTCATAGCCGCTGCCGCCGGTGAGCAGCTTGGTCTCCAGCAGTTCGTTGGAATCGAAGTAGTCGAGTGTCACCTGCGTGCCCGTCTCGGCCTCGTAGCGCGCGATCGTCTCGGCGCCGAAATAGTCGGCCCAGTTGTAGATGGCGAGGTGGTCCGCGTTGGCCCGGGGCGCAGCGACGAACGTGGCTCCAAGCAGGGTCGCAACGGTTCCGGCGGCGCGGACCCCTGATGCGGCGCGGAATCCGGCACCGATGATGGCAGTCTTGCAGCGGTCCATGATTTCCTCCGTCCCTCGGCCCTGACACGGCAAGGATAGGGATTGTCCCTAATCCCGTGAATTCGGCTATAAGGATACGCCTATAGGAGTATATCCGGCATGGATGGCACCACCGGACACCTGCCCGAAGCCTGGGCCGCCGCGCTGGCCGAGCTCGTCGGTGCGCTGGATGGCGCGCGATTTCCTGCCGCCCTCCGACGGGTACTTGGCCTTTGCTGCCAGTTCGATTCGCTGGTCATCACGCGCTATGCGGGCACCGCGCCGCCGCAGGCGCTGTTTCACGATCTCGACGAGGTGCAGGCGGCGATCACGGTCGCCTTCTATGCGACCGGCCCCTATCTCCTCGACCCGTTCTACCAGGCCTGCCGCAACCGTCAGGGGCCGGGGGTCTACCGGCTGCGCGACATCGCGGCCAAAGGGTTCTTCCGGTCGGAATATTACCGCAGCTTCTATCGCAGGACGCGTATCGGCGACGAGATCGCCCTCTTGATCCCGGACGGGGCCGAAGGCTGGATCACGCTGTCGCTCGCCCGGCGCCTTCGCCGGATCGCCTTCGGCGAAGCCGATGCGGCGGCGCTGAACGCCGTGTTCCCCCTCGCCCGCGACGCCGTCTTGCGGCAATGGGGAACGCCCGATCGCAGGCAGGGCGCACAGGCCGATCAGGACATCGAGACGCGGCTGGCGCTTTTCGCGGCCGATCAGCTCAGCCCGCGCGAGGCAGAGGTTGTCCAGTTGATCCTCAGCGGCCACTCCACCGCCGCAGCCGCGGACGCGCTGGGCATATCGCCCGGCACGGTCAAGGTTCACCGCAGGCACGCCTATGCCAAGCTGGATGTCGCCTCGCAGTCCGAACTCTTCTCGCTCGCGACCCGTTTCCTGATGGCGCAGTCCGGCTGAACGCAGCCCCGATCCGGCCCCGGGCGTGGCTCAGCCCATGTCGGTCCGGCCGCGGCGGTCGCTGCGCAGGTTCGCGTAGAGCACGTGGTTGCGCCAGCGGCCGTTGATCTGGAGATAGCTCTGGGCGACGCCCTCGTACTTGTAGCCGCATTTTTCGAGCACCCCGCGCGAGGCGGCATTCTCCGGCAGGCAAGCGCTTTCGAGGCGGCTGATGTCGAGCGTGGTGAAGCAATGGTGAATGACGGCGCGCAGCGCCTCGGCCATGTAGCCCTGACGGGCATGGGGCGCACCGACCCAGTAACCGATCGTCGCCGCCTGCGCCGGCCCGCGGCGGATGTTGTCCACCGTCACCGCGCCGAGGAGGGCCTGGTCCGACCGGCGGATCAGGAAGAGCGGCATGGCCGTCCCCCCCGAGAAGGCACGCGCCGCCCAGTAGACGCGGTTGATGAATGCCTTGCGGGTAAGGTGGTCGGCCGACCATGTCGGCTCCCAAGGGCTGAGGAAGGCCCGGCTGTCCTCCCGCAGGCTCGCCCAGGACCGGAAGTCGGAATGCTGCGGAAGGCGGAGCGTCATCCGCTCCGTCTCGATGCGGACCTTCCGCCGCCCCACGAGCATCAGGCGGCGAGCCTTTCGCGCAGCCGGTCGAGCGTCGGCGCCCGATTGACCGGGCCATAGAGCGCGAGCGCGGTCGCCGCGCTGCCCACGATCCCTTCGGCAAAGCGCAGGACGTCGTCGCGGGTGACGGCCTCGATCTCGGCCGCGCTTTCCTCCACGGTCTGCACCCGGCCCCAGATCGCGGTATGCCGTGCCATGCGCTCGGACCGGCCCGAGGGGCTTTCGAGCCCCATGAGAAGCCCCGCCTTCATCTGCGCCCGCGCCCGCGCCACCTCGGCCTCGGTCATGTCCTCGGCCGCGCGCTTCATCTCCTCGACGGTGAGGCCGGCGAGGTCGCCGATCTCCTCGGCCGAGGTGCCGGCATAGATCGTCAGCATCCCGGTGTCGTCGTAGGCACCCGTCTGCGCATAGATCGAATAGCAGAGGCCCCGCTCCTCGCGGATCTTCTGGAAGAGGCGCGAGGACATCCCGCCGCCGAGCGCGGTCGTATAGACCTGCGCGGTGTGGAAGTCGGCGTGCCGCACGCTCGGGGCCTCGAACCCGAGCGCGAAATGGACCTGTTCGAGGTCCTTCACCTCGCGCCGCTCGCTGCCCTGCCAGAGCGCGGGCTGGAGGCTCTTGCGGCCGACCGGGGCGAGATCGCCAAAGGCGACCTCGGCGGCCCGCACCACCTGGTCGTGATCGACCGCGCCGGCGGCCGAGAGGATCATCTGGTCTGGCCCGTAATGCTCGCCGATGAAGCCGGTGAGGTCCTTGCGCCCGAAGGCCGCGACGCGCTCCGCCGGGCCGAGGATGGTGCGGCCGAGCGCCTGGCCGGGGAAGGCGGCTTCCTGCAGCCAGTCGAAGATGATGTCGTCGGGCGTGTCGAGCGCCTGGCCGATCTCCTGCAGGATCACGTGGCGCTCGGTCTCGATCTCCTTGGGGTCGAAGACCGGGTTCAGCACGATGTCGGAGATGACGTCGAGCGCCATGGGCACGTCGGGTTCCAGCACCCGCGCGTAGTAGGCGGTCATCTCCCGCGAGGTATAGGCGTTGATGTAGCCGCCCACGTCCTCGATCTCCTCGGCGATGCGGGCGGCGGAGCGGCGCTTCGTGCCCTTGAACGCCATGTGTTCGAGGAAATGGGCGATGCCGTTCTGTTCGGCCCGCTCGTGCCGGCCGCCGGCGGTCAGCCAGACGCCCACGGCGGCCGAGGCGAGGCCCGGCATCCGCTCGGTGACGATGCGCAAGCCATTGGGAAGCGTGGTGAGAAGGACGGTCAATTCCTGCGCCTTTCCTGGATCAGCGCCTCAAGCGCCGCGAGGTCGTTCGGGACGGAGGTCACACGTTCGGGCCGGGCGAAGAGATCGGCCATGCGGTCGGGCAGCCCCGGGCGGTGTCCCGTCGCGCGTTCTACCGCGTCGGGGAACTTCGCCGGATGCGCGGTGGCGAGCGTGATCATCGGCACGGCCGGGTCGCGCGTCGCCTCGGCCACGGCGACGCCGACGGCGGAATGCGGGCAGAGCAGTTCGCCCGTCTCGCGGTGCGTCCGGGCGATCGTCGCCAGCGTCTCCTCCTCCGAGACCCGGCCCGAGGCGTAGAGGGCGCGCAGTGCCTGCAGCGCGCCCTGGCTGACGCCGAAGCCGCCCTTCGCCTTCAGCTCCTCCATGAGCTGCGCCACCGCCCGGCCGTCGCGGCCATAGGCGTCGAAAAGCGCGCGCTCGAAGTTCGACGAGACCTGGATGTCCATCGAGGGCGAGAGCGAGGGCTTCACCCCGTCGGTCGCGTAGCGCCCCGTCGTCAGGCAGCGATGCAGGATGTCGTTCTGGTTCGTCGCGATCACCAGCCTGTCGACCGGCAGCCCCATGCGCTTCGCGATGTAGCCCGCGAAGATGTCCCCGAAGTTGCCGGTCGGCACCGTGAAGCTGACCGGGCGGCGCGGTGCGCCGAGCGAGACGGCGGCGGTGAAGTAGTAGACCACCTGCGCCAGCACCCGCGCCCAGTTGATCGAGTTGACGCCGGCAAGGCCGACCGCGTCGCGGAAGGCGAAATCGTTGAACATGTCCTTGAGCCGCGCCTGACAGTCGTCGAAATCGCCCTTGAGCGCAAGGGCGTGGACATTCGCCTCGGACGGCGTCGTCATCTGCCGGCGCTGCACCTCGCTCACCCGGCCCTCGGGGAAGAGGATGAAGACGTCGACATTGTCCAGCCCCCGGAACGCCTCGATCGCCGCCGATCCGGTATCGCCCGATGTCGCGCCGACGATGGTGATCCGTTTGCCTTCCCGTTTCAGCGCGATCTGGAAGAGCTGCCCGATGAGTTGCATCGCGAAGTCCTTGAACGCGAGCGTCGGGCCGTGGAACAGTTCCAGCAGGAAATGGTTGGGCGCAAGCTGCACAAGGGGCGCGCGGGCGGCATGGCCGAAGCCCCGGTAGGCGGCGTCGATGGCGCCACGGAACTCGGCATCGGTGAAGGTGTCGCCGACGAAGGGCCGCATCACGCGAAAGGCCGTCTCCTCGTAAGAGAGGCCCGCGAGGGCGGCGATGTCATCCGGCGTGATCACCGGGACCTGCTCGGGCACATAAAGGCCGCCGTCGCGGGCAAGGCCCGTCAGCATCGCCTCGCCGAAGCTCAGGACCGGAGCAGCGCCCCGGGTGGAGACATAGCGCATGGATCGTCCCTCAGCCTACCCGCCGCCTGATACGCCACAGAAAGAAGACTGTCATCCCCGCCCAGACGGCAGCGAGGGAAAACCAGGTGATCGCATACTGGCGGTGATCGTTCGGGATGGCCACGGTGCCGACCGGCACAGGCTCCACGCCTTGCGCGTCACCCTCGACGTCGCGGGCCACGACCATCACCGGCTCGGTGGCGAGTGCCGCGGCGAGCGCCGACACGTCGCGCGCGAACCAGAGCCCGGCGGCGGCGTCCGGTGGCGGCGTGAAGGCATCCGTCTCGTCCGGCCAGTGGAGGTTTCCGGCGACCGTCAGCGCGACGGGCGTCCGCGGCATCCCGCGCCCGGCCTCGGGTAGGAACCCGCGGTCGAGGAGGATGCGGCGGCCGTCGTCGGTCTCGAAGGCGGCGATCACCTCGTAGCCCGCCCCCTCGCCCTTCCTGCCCGACAGCACGAGGGCCTCTTCCCCGGTGGTGCGTCCGGCAAGCGTAACCGGCCGGTAGAGGTCGGCGACGGGATCAGGGTAGGCGAGCGTGTCCAAGGGCACGGGGTCGGCCGCGATCCGCGTCTCGATCGCCGCGACGATTCCTTCCTTCCAGTGAAGCCGCCGCATCTGCCAGAGACCGAGCGACAGAAGCACCGCCACGCCGCCGGCTCCGACGATCAGGAGAAAGAGTAACCGCCGCATGTGCCCTCAAAGACGAAGCGCGGGGACCGGCCCCGCGCCTGGCCATTCCGCTCGGCCCTGGCCGATCAGGCGCTGCCCCAGATGTAGATCGCGGCGAAGAGGAAGAGCCAAATCACATCGACGAAGTGCCAGTACCAGGCCGCCGTCTCGAAGCCCACATGCTGTTCCGGCGTGAAGTGACCCTTCATCGCGCGGAACATGCAGACCAGCAGGAAGATCGTTCCGATGATGACGTGCGCGCCGTGGAAGCCCGTCGCCATGAAGAACGAGGCGCCGTAGATGTTGCCGGCGAAGCCGAAGGCGGCGTGGCTGTATTCGTAGGCCTGGAAGATGGTGAAGAGCGCGCCCAGCGCCGCGCCGAGCGCGAGACCCGAGATCATGTCGCGCCGGTTGTTCTCGTGCACCAGCGCATGGTGCGCCCAGGTCACCGCGGCGCCGGAGCAGAGCAGGATGAGCGTGTTGATGAGCGGCAAGTGCCAGGGATCGAAGGTCTCGATCCCCGCGGGCGGCCAGACCCCGTCCACGAGCGGGCTGTCCGGACCCATCGGGTAGAGCGCGTGCTTGAAGAAGGTCCAGAACCAGGCCGAGAAGAACATCACCTCGGACATGATGAAGAGGATGAAGCCGTAGCGCAGGCCGATCCGGACGACGGGCGTGTGATCGCCCGTGTTGCCCTCGTGGACGACGTCCGCCCACCAGCCGTACATGACGTAGAGCACCAGCGCCACGCCCGCGAGGAAGAGGAAGGGCGTCACGCCCTTCATCCACAGGACGGCACCGAAGAGCATGACAAAGGCGCCGGCCGCCCCGAGCAGGGGCCAGAGCGAGGGCTTGAGAATGTGGTAGTCGTGGTTCTTTGCGTGCGCCATGTCGGTTTCCCTGCTTGGGCCTCAGTTGTAGCCGGCCGTCGTCGCAGGCGAAAGGCTCGCCTGCTCTTCCGGCAGTTCGGTCTGGTAGAAGGTATAGCTTAGCGTGATGTTGCGGATGCGGCCCGCGTCGCGGTCCCGGAGCATCTCGGGGTCGACGTAGAACACGACCGGCATCTCCACCCGCTCGCCCGGCTTCAGCACCTGTTCGGTGAAGCAGAAGCATTCGATCTTGGTGAAGTAGTAGCCCGCGAGATCGGGGGCGACGTTGTAGGCGGCGGTGCCGGCGACCGGCTTGTCGGTCGGATTGTAGGCCTCGTAGAAAGCCATGCCCGTCTCGCCGATCCTCAGCCGCATCTCGGTCTGCTTCGGCCGGAATTCCCAGGGCATCCTGGCTTCGGTGTTGGCGTCGAAGCGGACGGTGACGTATTCGTCGACGACCTTGCTCAGGTTTTCGGCCTGGACGCCCGGCGTGCCGCCGTAGCCGGTGACCCGGCAGAACCAGTCGTAGAAGGGCACAGCCGCCCAGGCGAGCGCGCCCATCGTGACCGCGACCCCGACCAGCAGTGCCGCCACACGGCCATTTCCGCCCGGCCGCGTCATTTCTGCGCCTCCGCGGCCGCCGGCAGCTTGCCTTCGCGCAGATGCGAGATCTTCACCAGCGAGAGCCCGAAGATCAGCGCCACGAAGGCGCCGAGGACAAGCCCGAGGCCGAGGTTGCGGCCGCGCCGGCGGGCGTGGAGCTCATGCTCTGGATGAATGGCCATCACCAGCCCCCCAGTCCGAAGGTCATGAGGCTGCGCTCCACGAGAAGGGCGGCGAAATGGAGGAAGAGATAGACGAGCGAGAAGCGGAAGAACGCCCTTTCGGCCTTGTACCGGTCGGCCCCGGCCGCCGCCTCGTCGCGCCGGGCGATGCGCAGGGCGCCGAGGACGAAGAGCGTGTTCAGCACGAGCGCCGTCGCGAGCACGACGGGTCCGCCGATCGACGACAGCGCCAACGCCAGCGCGAAGGGGGCAAGGAGGATCGTGTAGGCGAGGATGTGCCGCCTCGTCGCCGCGCGGCCGTGAGTGACCGTCAGCATCGGCACGCCAGCGTTCGAGTAGTCGTCCTTCATGAAAAGCGCGAGCGCCCAGAAGTGCGGCGGCGTCCACATGAAGATCAGCGCGAACATGAGAAGGCTTTCGAGGCTGACGCCACCGGTGGCGACCGCCCAGCCGATCATCGGCGGGAAGGCCCCGGCGGCGCCGCCGATCACGATGTTCTGCGGCGTCGTGCGCTTCAGCCAGATCGTGTAGACGACGACGTAGAAGAAGATGGTGAAGGCGAGGAAGGCCCCCGCGAACCAGTTCGCCGCCAGCCCGAGCATGACGCAGGAGATGCCCGACAGCGCGAGGCCGAGGCCCAGCGCCTCGCCCGCGCCGACGCGGCCGGACGGAATCGGGCGCGATGCGGTCCGGCGCATCACCCGGTCGATGTCGGCGTCATACCACATGTTGAGCGCGCCCGAAGCGCCGCCGCCGAGCGCGATGAACAGGATCGCGGTAAAGGCGACGAAGGGATGGACCGGTACCGGCGCAACGATCAGCCCGACCATCGCGGTGAAGACGACGAGCGACATGACGCGCGGCTTCAGAAGCTGCACGTAGTCGCCGAAGCCGGCTTCCCGCCCACGGTCGATGGCGCTCAGGTCGCTCATCCCTCAGGTCCCCTCCCCGCCGGCGGCCAGTATCAGTCGGCCGAAGCGACCTTGATCGGCGCCGAGACGCCGAGGCCCGCGGTCTTGGTCCGGGCAAGCCAGTCATCGTAGACCGCCTGGCTCACGACCTTCACGGTGATCGGCATATAGGCGTGGTCCTTGCCGCAAAGTTCCGAACACTGGCCGAAATAGACACCCTCCCGCTCGGCGTTGAACCAGAGCTGGGCGATCCGGCCGGGCACGGCGTCCTGCTTCACGGCGAAGGCGGGCACCGTCCAGGCGTGGATCACGTCCAGCGCGGTGACCTGCACGAGAACGGTCTTGCCCACCGGGACGACCACGGCGTTGTCGGTCGCCAGAAGGTATTCGTCGGGCGCATAACCGTTCGCCTCGAGCTCGTCGCGGCCGAGCAGGAAGCTGTCGAAGGCAATCTGCTCGTCCGGGTATTCGTAGGACCAGAACCACTGGTTGCCGGTCGCCTTGATCACCAGATCGGGGTCGGCGGGCATTTCCTGCTGCTTGAAGAGCGTCGGTAGCGAGAAGGAACCCAGGACGACGAGGATCAGCACCGGAATCAGCGTCCAGGTGATCTCGAGCGGCGTGTTGTGGCTGAACTTCGCCGGCGTCGGGTTGGCCCGGCTGTTGAAGCGCAGGATGACGATGAGAAGGAGCGTCAGCACCAGTGCGACGACCGCGATACAGAGCCAGAGCAGCATGTGATCGAGCCACTGCTGGTCCCGCGCGAGTTCCGTTGCCGCTGGCTGGAACCCCGTGCCCGTGCCGCTGGGATCGGGTTTGCCGACGACCTCGAGCCCGGTGATCCCGTCCTGGGCCCAGGCGGCCCCGGCGATCAGGCTGGCGGTGATGGCGGCCCCGAGGCCGGAGAGAGAGGGTGCAAAACGCATGTCGAGTTCCCGTTCCTGCCGCGGCTTCTTTCCGCCGCTTTCAGCCCCGCCCGGACCCGAAACCTGCTTCGGGACGGCCGGTTGTATCCGGGTTCTCTAAAATCATATTAGAGGAAGTGCGACAAGCGAAACCATTGCGGCACGTCGCCGCTTTTTGACTTATATCAAGGACGAAAAGGCCAGAGCGATGACAGATGTCCGCTTTTCCCCCTTCGAGACGGCACTCGACCCGGGCCGCGCGCTCGCGATTCTGCGCGAGGCCGTGGCGGGGGGCGACGACGGCGAACTCTTCCTGGAGCGGCGCCGGTCCGAGGCCCTGATGTTCGACGACGGCCGGCTCAGGACGGCGAGCTACGACGCCTCCGAGGGATTCGGGCTCCGCGCGATCCGGGGCGAGGTCTCCGGCTATGCCCATGCGACGGAGATCTCGGAAGCGGCGCTCAGGCGCGCCGCGGAGACGGCGCGCCTCGCCGTCGGCCGGGGCGGCGGCACCATGGCCCCCCCGCCGCCGGGCACCAACCTGAAGCTCTATACAGACGCCGACCCGATGGCCGACGCCAGTTTCGGCGTGAAGGTGGAAACCTTGCGCGAGATCGACGCCTTTGCCCGTGCGCTCGACCCCCGGGTGGTGCAGGTCTCGGCCACCATCGCCGCCTCCTTGCAGGAGGTCTGCATCCTGCGCCCCGAGGGTGGGCTCGTCTCCGACATCCGCCCCATGGCGCGGCTCAACGTCTCGGTGATCGTGGAAGAGAACGGGCGCCGCGAATCGGGCTCGACTGGCGGCGGCGGGCGCGCCGGGCTGGCGGCGCTCATGACGCCCGCGCACTGGCAGGACGCGGCGCGCGAGGCGCTGAGGATCGCGCTCGACAACCTCCGCGCGGAGGCGGCTCCGGCGGGCGTCATGGACGTGGCGCTCGGTGCGGGGTGGCCCGGCATCCTTCTGCACGAGGCGGTGGGACACGGGCTCGAGGGCGACTTCAACCGCAAGAAGACCTCGGCCTTTGCCGGGCTCATGGGCCAGCGGGTCGCGGCGAAGGGGGTGACCGTGCTCGACGACGGCACCATCCCGGACCGGCGCGGCTCCATCACCGTGGACGACGAGGGCACGCCCTCGGGCCGGAACGTGCTGATCGAGGACGGGGTGCTCGTGGGCTTCATGCAGGACCGGCAGAACGCCCGCCTCATGGGCGTCACACCCACCGGCAACGGGCGGCGCGAGAGCTTCGCCCACGCGCCGATGCCGAGGATGACCAACACCTACATGCTGGGCGGCGGCGCCGATCCGGCCGATGTGGTGGCCGAGGTCAGGGACGGCATCTATGCCGTGGGCTTCGGCGGCGGCCAAGTCGACATCACCAATGGCAAGTTCGTGTTTTCCTGCACCGAGGCCTACCGGGTGAGGAACGGCAAGCTCGGCGCGCCGGTCAAGGGCGCGACCCTGATCGGCGACGGCGCGACGGCCTTGAGGAACATCCGCGCCATCGGCAACGACATGAAGCTCGACCCCGGCATCGGCAACTGCGGCAAGGCAGGCCAGTGGGTGCCGGTCGGCGTCGGCCAGCCGACACTCCTGATCGGCGGGCTGACCGTGGGCGGATCGGCGGCGTGAGGGGGGGCGCGGCCACGCGAGCGAAGCGATGAAGGGCGTGGCGGTCTATGTCGCCGCGGCCCTGGCCGAAATCGCCGGCTGCTTCGCCTTTTGGGCCTGGCTGCGGCTCGACCGGTCCGCGCTCTGGCTCCTTCCCGGAATGACGGCGCTGGCGGTCTTCGCCTGGCTTCTGGCGCAAAGCCCGGCGGTCCTCGCCGGCCGCGCCTATGCGGCCTATGGCGGCGTCTACATCGCCGCCTCGCTCGTCTGGCTCTGGCGGGTGGAGGGGCAGCGGCCGGATCAATGGGATATCGCCGGGGCCGCGATCTGCCTCGCCGGCGCGGCGCTGATCCTCTGGGCCCCGCGCCAGGGCTGAGAGGCCGGACACGAAACACTGCGTTTCCACCGCGACGCGGGGGAATAGCAGGGCGAATCGTAACCATTGATTAACCTTGAGGTTGCAAGGTGCCCTTGCGAATGAGGCGAAGGCACGAGGGACAAAGGTTTGTTTTCTTACCCCACCCCCTTCACCCC
>NZ_WBUS01000094.1 GCF_008933605.1 Albidovulum sp. | reverse complement strand
CGCCAGCGCGGGCCGGTCGACGCCGGTGACGGCGCCGATCAGCAGCTTCGCCGCGACCATCGCCGCGAAGAGGCTGAGCAGAGCGGCCAGAAGGAGGAAGCCGGGAAGTATCAGCCGCACCGGGAGGGTCGCGGGAAAGCTCATCGTGCGGGGCAGCGGGAGGGGAAAACGCATGGGGCAGCGCGCCTTGGCAGTGGGCGGACCGCCCTTGCATAAGGGTGCGGACGGACCGGATCAATCAGAGGAAGGCGGCGGCGGCAAGAAACAGCGCAGCGAGCAGCCCGGTATCGCGGTTGGAGCGGAAGAGCCTCAGGCAGTTCGCCGGATCGTCGATGTCGAGCCGGTTCATCTGCCAGAGGAGATGCCAGCCCATTGCCCAGGGCGCCAGGAGGGCGAGGCCGAGCTTCAGCGGGCCGGCCACGGGCAGGAGCGCCACCAGCACGGCCAGCGTCATCAGGCCGACGGTGGCCACGAGGAATCGGGCGAGCCACCTGCCCGTCGCCGCACCGAAGAGCCGCGCGGTGGACTTCACCCCGATCAGCACGTCGTCCTCCTTGTCCTGATGAGCATAGATCGTGTCGTAGAAGAGCGTCCAGGCGATGCCGGCGGCGTAGAGAAGCACTGCCGCCCCGTCCACCCGCCCGGCATGGGCGGCATAGGCGAGGATGGCGCCCCAGTTGAACGCCAGCCCGAGAAAGAGCTGCGGCCACCAGGTAAAGCGCTTGGCATAGGGGTAGATCGCCACCAGGCCGAGCGAGGAAAGCCCGAGCGCGACCGCCAGCCCGTTGTAGGACAGGAGGATGAGCCCGGCGGCTGCCATCTGCGCCGCCATCCAGATCACCGCCTGCCGGACGCTGACCTGCCCCGAAGGGATCGGCCGCGACCGGGTGCGTGCCACGGCAGCGTCGAAGTCGCGGTCGGTGATGTCGTTCCAGGTGCACCCTGCCCCGCGCATCAGCCAGGCCCCCAGCGCACAGCCAAGCCAGATCCACGCGTCCCAGAGCCGCCAGCCGTCCTGCGCGGCGGCCAGCGCGACACCCCACCAGCAGGGAATGAGCAACAGCCAGGTCCCGATCGGCCGGTCGGCGCGCGAAAGCCGAAGGTAGGGTCGCGCGAATCCCGGGGCGAGGCGGTCCACCCAGTTGCCGCGCATCGCGTCGGCGACGGTTCCGGCAGCGGCGCCCTCGGGCTCTGGCGTTTCGTCGGGGGCGCTCATAAGGTCCGGCTCATGGTTCAGGCGAAGATCAGGCTCTGTGTAGACCAGCCGCTCGGGCCGGGGCAATCCGTTGTCCTGGCGGAAGCGCAGGCGCATTACCTTTTCGGCGTGATGCGCGAAGGCCCGGGGTCGCGCGTGCTGGTCTTCAACGGCCGTGACGGCGAATGGCTGGCAGAGGTGGCGGAGGCGGGCAAGCGGAAAGGCACGCTCCGTTGCCTCGAACGCACCCGCGTGCAGGACCGGCCGGCCGACCTCTGGCTTCTCTTCGCCCCTGTGAAGAAGGTGCGTACGGACTTCATCGTCGAGAAGGCGGTGGAACTGGGCGTGGCCCGGCTGCTGCCGGTGACGACCGACTATACCAACGCCGAGCGGTTCCGCCGCGACAAGGCGGAGGCGCATGTCCGCGAGGCGGCCGAACAGTGCGGGGCGATGGCGCTACCCTCGGTGGCAGAGCCGGCAACGCTGGGCAAGGTGCTTGCCGCCTGGGATGCCGGGCGGCAGCTCCTCTGGGCCGACGAGGCGGCGGCGGGTGCCGGATCGCCGCGCGATGTCCTCGCCGCGCTCGCGCCTGGCCCCTCGGCCATTCTCATCGGCCCGGAGGGCGGCTTCTCCCCGGCGGAGCGCGAGTGGCTTCGCGCGCTCCCCTTCGTGACGTCCGTCGCGCTCGGCCCGCGCATCCTGAGGGCCGAGACGGCAGCTGTGGCGCTCGTGGCGATCTGGCAGGCACACCTCGGCGACTGGACGCCGGCATGATCCGGCCCGAGGTCCGCGCGCTGGCCCGGCGCTGGCGAGAGGTGATCGCGGCGGCGATCCTGGCTGCGTTCGGATTCTGGTCAATGTCCGGCGGCGGTTACGTGCTTCTGCCGCTCGGGATCGCGATGACATCGGTCGCGGCGGGCTGGGGGCTGATCGCGCTTCGCCGCGTTCGCTTCCTGCGCGGTGTGGACGCGCCGGGACTGGTGGAGGTGGACGAGGGCCAGGTCGGCTGCTTCGGCCCGACCTTCGGCGGCTTCGTGGCGCTCGCCGACCTCTCGGAACTGCGGCTTGCCGAACACTTCGGCGCCCGCGCCTGGCGGCTGAAGACCGCGGACGGGCAGGTCCTCCTGATTCCGGTCGATGCGGCCGGGGCGGACCGGCTCTTCGATGCCTTCGCGGCCCTGCCCGGCATCGACATGGCGGCCCTCGCCGCGGCACTCGACCACGGCCAGCCGACGCTGCCGCTCTGGACCCGGCGCGCCGCGCGGCTGTCGCGCATGTGAGCGATCACGAAAAGTCATGGCCCCGCGCGGCCGGGTGAGCTTGACTCGGGCCGGGTCGCGTTTCAGGTCTATCGCTCCTGAATCGATAGACGGATCGAGGCGACCCATGTCCATTCCACAGCAGGGCGGCGGCCCGATCGAAAGGTTCGAGGACCTCGCGGCCTATCTCGCGTCGGGCTGCAAGCCGAAGGCGGACTGGCGCATCGGGACCGAGCACGAGAAATTCGGCTACTGCAAGGACAGCCTGAAACCCCTGCCCTACGACGGCCCGCGGTCGATCAAGGCCATGCTTGACGGGCTGGCGGAGCGCTACGGCTGGCAGCCGGTACTGGAGCAGGGCAACATCATCGGGCTAACCCAGAACGGCGCCAACGTGAGCCTGGAACCGGGTGGGCAACTGGAGCTTTCCGGCGCGCCGCTGGAGACGATCCACCAGACCTGTGACGAGGTGAACGAGCATCTCCGCGAGGTGCAGGCGGTCGCCGACGGGATCGGTGCGCGGTTCATCGGCCTCGGCGCCGCGCCGATCTGGCGGCAGGAGGAGATGCCGATGATGCCCAAGGGGCGTTACCGGTTGATGACCGACTACATGGACCGCGTCGGCACCATGGGCAAGACGATGATGTATCGCACTTGCACGGTGCAGGTGAACCTCGACTTCGCCTCGGAAGCCGACATGGTGAAGAAGTTCCGCGTGGCGCTCGCGCTTCAGCCCGTTGCCACCGCGCTTTTCGCCAATTCGCCCTTCCTCGACGGCAAGCCCAACGGCCGGAAGAGCTGGCGCAGCCACATCTGGCAGAACCTCGACCCGGCGCGGACCGGGATGCTGCCCTTTGTCTTCGAGGACGGAATGGGGTTCGAGCGCTATGTCGATTACGCGCTCGATGTGCCGATGTACTTCGTCTACCGCGACGGAAAATACATCAACGCGCTCGGCCAGTCGTTCCGCGCCTTCCTCAAGGGGGAACTGCCGGCGCTGCCGGGGGAGAAGCCCACACTTTCCGACTGGGCCGACCATCTGACCACGATCTTCCCCGAAGCGCGGATCAAGAAGTACATGGAGACGCGGGGCGCCGATGGCGGCCCGTGGCGGCGGCTCTGCGCGCTGCCGGCCTTCTGGGTCGGGCTTCTTTACGACGCGGCGGCGCTCGACGCGGCCTGGGACCTGGTCAAGGGCTGGGACGCAGAGACTCGCGAGGGCCTGCGTGCCGCGGCGTCGATCCACGCGTTGCAGGGCGAGGCGAAGGGCATCCGCATGATCGATCTGGCGCGCGAGGCGGTGAGGATCGCCGAGGCGGGGCTGAAGGCCCGCGCCCGGCCGGGTGTCGGAGGGATGGTTCCCGACGAGACCCATTTCCTGAATGCGCTGCAGGAGAGCATCGAGACGGGCAAGGTGCCGGCCGACGAGCTGCTGGAGAAGTATCACGGCGCGTGGGCGGGCGATCTGAGCCGCATCTACGGCGAATACAGCTACTGAGTCCTATCGTCGCTCCACGCGCGGGACCGGGGACGGACCATAGCCCGGCGGCCCCGCCGGCGGCTGCCCAAGCGGATCGGGTCCGAAGCGGTTGGACCCCGCCGTGCCCCGCGTGGCGAGGAACCAGATGAGGATCAGCGGGCCGATCAGCGGGACGAACTGCAGAAGCACCCACCAGCCGGAGCGGTCGATGTCGTGCAACCGCCGCACCGTGACGGCGAGCGACGGCAGGAACACGGCGAGCCAGTAGAGCGTTCCGACCGGGCTCGGCCCCTCTCCGCCCATCATCCAGCGGTGCGGGCCTCCGGCTCCCGCGTCGATCACCGCGAGGATCAGCGTCACGCCGAAGTTGAAGAGCGCGAACCACCAGAATTCCGCTCGCCGCGCGCGGCCGGCGAAGGTCGCGTACTTCGAGAAACAGGTTGCGACCGCGGTCGTGAAATCCATCCTCGCCTCCCTGCCGGAGCAGACCAACAGTCGTGCCTCTTGGAGCCGAAGTAAAGAAGTGGGCGCCGGCGCCTCGCCGCCGACGCCCTGCCGTTCAGACGAGCCGCCGGGTCAGGAAGCGGCCCGCGTCGACCGCGGCCTGATCTCCTAGCATCCGGTCGGCGAGTTCCGGGTCTCCGCCGACGTTGCCCCACCCGTCAAGGTGGACGCAGTCGGCGAGAGGAAGCCGCCGCCGCCAGCCGACCGTCTCCAGCTCGGGCCGGCGATGGAAGCCGCGCACATGCCCGATGCAAAGATAGGCGACCGGGATGACCCCTTCCGGCAGGCGGAGAAGGGACTTGAGCGCGCGGTTGTCGAGGATCGAGACCCAGCCAACGCCCAGCCCTTCGGCGCGCGCGGCGAGCCAGAGGTTCTGCACCGCGCAGACCGACGAGAAGAGGTCCATCATCGGAATATGCGTCCGCCCGATCACCACCGGCCCTGCCCGGCTTCGGTCGCAGGTGACGCAGATGTTGAGCGGCGCCTCGAGGATACCCTCGAGCTTCAGCCCGCGGTAGGTCTCGCGCCGCTCGCCCTCGAACATCAGCGCCGCCTCGGCATTCGCCTTCGCGAAGAGGTCATGCACCCGACGACGCGTTTCACTGTCGCGCAGGATGATGAAGTCCCACGGCTGCATGAACCCGACGGAGGGTGCGTGGTGCGCGGCCAGAAGCACACGGCTGAGCCGTTCGGGCGCCACCGGATCGGGCAGGAAGTCGCCGCGCGTGTCGCGGCGGGTCAGGATCGTGCGGTAGACCGCTTCGCGGGTCGCGGTATCGTAGGCATCGGGCGCGGCGAGCGCACATGTCGTATCGGCCATCGGAGTCCCCTTGGATGGTCCCGCGCCGGCAGCCGTCCACGCGGCCTGCGCCATCCCTCCCGGCCGGTCTTCTGACTGAGGTTCACCCCGTCCGGACACCTTCCCGGCCCTTGGGCCAGTGGCTTTCGTCCGGCGGTCCCCCTTACAGCGTTGGGCACGTTGCGGGCTTGCACCGCATTCCCGATTCTCCCGCCGTGGCGGGCACCGGAAGGTGGGCCGACCCTAAGGGCCTTCACCCGGTTGTCCAGCGAAAAAGGGCGCCCTCGAGGCGCCCCCATCGTCGAGGTCGCCAGGGCCCCTCCCGGCCCTTCGCTTGCGCTCCGGGCGTTCGGACCCGCAATCGCTCCAACGGAGCGATTGCGGGCGGTCCTCACCCCTTCTTCAGGCAGCGGTTGCCCAGCGTCTCGGCGATCTGGACGGCGTTCAGCGCCGCGCCCTTGCGCAGGTTGTCGGAGACGCACCAGAGGTTCAGGCCGTTCTCGATCGTCGAATCCTGACGGATGCGGCTGACAAAGGTCGCGTAATCGCCGACGCATTCGATCGGGGTGACGTAGCCACCCGGCTCGCGCTTGTCGACGACCATCACCCCCGGCGCCTCGCGCAGGATGTCGCGCGCCTCGTCCTCGTCGAGGAATTCCTCGAACTCGACGTTGATCGCCTCGGAATGGCCGACGAAGACCGGCACCCTGACGCAGGTCGCCGTGACCTTCACCTTGGGGTCGAGGATCTTCTTCGTCTCGGCCACCATCTTCCACTCTTCCTTGGTGGAACCGTCCTCCATGAAGACGTCGATGTGCGGGATGACGTTGAAGGCGATCTGCTTGGTGAACTTCTTCGGCGGCACTTCCGAGACCGGGTTGTAGATCGACTTGGTCTGGTCCCAGAGTTCGTCGATCCCCGCCTTGCCGGCACCCGAGACCGACTGGTAGGTCGAGACGACGACGCGCTTGATCCTGGCCCTATCATGGAGCGGCTTGAGCGCCACCACCATCTGGGCGGTGGAGCAGTTGGGGTTGGCGATGATGTTCCTGGCCTTGTACTTCTCGACCGCCTCGGGGTTCACTTCCGGCACCACGAGCGGGATTTCCGGGTCGTACCGATAGAGCGAGGAGTTGTCGATCACGACGCACCCGGCCTTCGCGGCCTTCGGCGCGTAGATCTTCGTCGCCTCGGACCCCACGGCAAAGAGCGCGATATCCCAGCCGGTGAAGTCGAAGGTGTCGAGGTCCTTGGTCTTGAGGGTCTTGTCGCCGAACGAAACCTCGGTGCCGAGCGACTTGCGCGAGGCAAGCGCGGCAATCTCGTCGACGGGGAACTCCCGCTCGGCGAGGATGTTCAGCATTTCGCGACCCACGTTCCCCGTGGCGCCGGCGACAACGACCTTGTAGCCCATCTGGGGTCTCCTCAAGTTCAGGACGAGGCCCCTTATCCGATTGCGGGGGTCAGATAAAGGGCCGCCGATTCTGCGGTGCAGAATTGTTGCGGGGAAACCGTTCAGCGCGGCTTCGGCGCGCCCACCTGCACCACCCGCGGATCGCGCGCGATGAGACCGCTGACGAACCGCGCCTCGGTGGCGAAGTCATGCGGCACCTGGTCGGCGCGGCGCGACCCGGTGAGCGAGAGCGAGGCGAAGAAATCGAAGCCGTGAAGCCGAAGTTCCGAAAGCGCGCTCGATGCCAGCAGCTCGATCATCATCATCCCCGTTGTCGGCGGAGCGCCGAGGGCATCCTTCAGCGCCCGCCATTCCACCAGCGGATGCAGGTAGAAGCCTGGCGACGAGGCGACACGCCAAGACAGGCGCTTGCGCTTGTGGCTCATCCAGAGAAGGCGGCGCGGCCGGACCCGCTCCAGATCGGCCGCGCCGATGGAGGTGGCGAGCGCGAGCCAGTCGGTGCGCGCGCCATGCGTGCGCGTGGCGGGCATCGGCGCGCGGTTGATGCGGATCACGATGTCGGCGCGGTCGATCTCGGCCCCCTCGTCGCGCTCGGCCAGCGACCGCGCGTTGCCGACGAGCGCCACCCGCTTGTCCTTGAGTTCCGCCATCAACTCGGCCTTCGGCACCGAAAGCCGGGCGATCGGCGCGTCCCAACGCAGCGTCCGCGCGAGAAGGAACCCCGCCCGCGTCACCAGCGTTCTCCCGCCAGAAGGCGGCGGTAGACGGCAACCAGCGCCGCCGCCTCGTCCTCGATGCGGAACTGCGTGCGGACCCGCTCCAGCGCCGCCGCGCCCGCTGTCCGGCGTCGGTCCGCGTCGTCGAGGAACGGGGCGATCGCGGCGGCAAGGGCGGGGACGTCGCCGGGCGGCACCAGCGTGCCGGTCGCCTTGGTCACGATCTCCTCGAACGCCCCGACCCGCGTGGCCACCACCGGCACGCCGCAGGCCATTGCCTCGATCGGGGTGAGCCCGAAGCCTTCCCACCGCTGCGGCGCGACATAGAGGTCGAGTGCGCGATACCAGTCGGCCATCTCGTGCACCGGCACCTCGGACAGGAACCTGACGCGATCCGCGAGTTGGGCGGCCGCGGCGCGCGCCTTCAGGTCGTCGAGGAACGCCTCGTGCCCCTCCGTCGCACGCCCCATGACGAGCGCGGTCACGCCCGGCCGGACCTGCAGGAGGTCGATGGCGGCGTCCACGAAGGCGTCCGTCCCCTTCTGCGCCCGGATGCGGCCGAAGCAGCCGAGGATCACGTCGCCCTCGGGCAGGCCGAGCCGTCGCCGCAGCGCGGCGCGGTCGAGGGGCGGCGAGAACGCCTCCGTGTCGATGCCGTGGTGGATCACCTCTGCGGTCCGTTCGAGGTAGCAGGCACTGCGCCCCGATGTGGCGACCAGCCCGTCCATCCGGGCGATGAGCCCGCGGGTGTAGCCGGTGTGCCTGCGCTGCGAGGCGGAAGTGAAGAGAAGCGCGAGCCGCCGGCGGAAGACACCGCGCAGGACGAGGCCCAGCGCCATCTCGGTGTTGCGCCGCGCGTGCCAGACCCTGAGCCGGTCGCGCGGCATGAGGAACAGGCGCCACAGCGGCACATGCGGCACATGGGGCGGCAGGCCCGGCCCGGTCGCCGCGATCCCGATCCTCCGCGCCTGCAGCGGCACCAGCCGCACGACCGTGGCCGTCACGCCGGAAAGGCGCCGCTTCAGGTTCGGCGCGATCACCTCGATGTCGCGGATATCGGGGGCCATGCGCGCTCCTTCCCCGCGATGGTTAGCCGATGGGGGCCGGCCACGCCAGCCTCAGGCGTCGCGGCTGAAGAGGTAGAGCGCGAGTCCGGCAAGAAGCGGCACAAGGAAGAAGAGGAAGAGTGCGGCAAAGGGTGCCTCAGGCGTGGCGGCGCCTTCGGCGGCAGCGCGATGCACCTGGCCACTGGCGAATTGCAGGATGCCCGCGCCGCCGATCCCGAACATGTTGACCAGCGTCACCCCGCGCCCGACGAGATGCGGCGGGAAGAAGGCCCGCGCATGGGCCATGACCGCCGGGAAGGACGAGCCGAAAAGGCCGAGCCCCGCGAGAAGCGCCGCCGCCGTCCAGACCCCCCGCTCGGGCCAGAGGGCGAGTGCGGCAAGGCAGACGGCGCCGAGCGCGTTGCCCCAGAACACCACCCATTTCCGCGTGCCGAAAATGCGGTCGAGCGGCCCGTAGGCGAAATTGCCGGCAACCATCGCCAGCGCCATCACCAGCGTGACCCGCCCGATGGTCGTGGCGTCGGCCGCGAACACGTCGGCCAGGTAGGGCCCGGCCCAGAGCCCCCGGATCGCCGCGGCCGGCGCGTAGGCGACGGTCATCAGAAGCAGGATCGCCCAGAGGCCGGGAATGCGCAGCAAGTCGAGAACCGACCCGGTTCCCGCCTCGGGCGTCTTCGCCCGTTCCGGGTCGCGCACGAAGACCGCGAGCGCCAGCGCCACGGCAAGCGTCACCGCCGTAAGGCCGAGGAGCGTCGGCCGCCAGCCCACCGCAGCCACCAGCGCGGCAAGGGGCGCGGCGCCTGCGATGTTGCCGAGCGAACCCGCGCCGATCATCGCGCCCGCGAGCGTTCCGAAGACGGCGGGCGAGTAGATCCGCGCGAAGATGTAGTAGGACGCCATCAGCACCGGCGAGCAGCCGACCCCGATCAGCGCCATCGCCAGATGGATGGCCCAAGGCGCCTCGGCCAGCGCGAAGACGAGCGCGCCGCCGCCGCCGCCGAGCCCGAGGAGGATCGAGACCGTCAGCCGCGGACCGATCCGGTCGAGCGCAGCGCCCACCGGCATCTGCATCAGCGCGAAGGTGATGAACCAAATCCCCGACGACAGCGCGAGGTCCGCAGGTGTCGTCCCGATCTCCGCCCCGAGCGTCGGCGCAAGCACCGCGAGAAACGCGCGGTAGAACTGGCTTAGCACGTAGCCGGCCACGAGAAAGGCAAGTCCGATCCGCATGTCTCCTCCCCGGCGGCGACGGTCGTTCAGAACCGCGGCGGTTGCAAGGGCGGGCGTTGATCTTGACCGCGCCCTCGGGGACACTGTGTCGGAACCGCCGGGGAGCAAACCGATGACCGACCTCGAAACGCGCATCGCGCAGGGCCGTGGCGACGCGCCAGCAGATCTCGTGCTCCGAGGCGGACGCGTCCTCGACGTGGTGACCGGGGCGATGATCGACGGCGATGTGGCGATCGCCGGCGACACCATCGTCGGCATCGGCGCCCCCTACGAGGGGCGCGAGGTGATCGACGTGACGGGCCTAACGCTCGTCCCCGGTTTCATCGACACGCATCTGCACATCGAAAGCTCGCTCGTCACGCCCCTGGAGTTCGACCGCTGCGTCACCCCGCGCGGTGTGACGACCGCGATCTGCGACCCGCACGAGATCGCCAACGTGATCGGCCTTGACGGCATCCGCTGGTTCCAGGAGGCGAGCCGCCACACGCTGATGGACCTGCGCGTACAGCTTTCCTCCTGCGTTCCCTCCTCGCATATGGAAACGGCGGGGGCGGAGATCGGCGCCGACGACCTTCGCGCCGTGATGGGCGATCCCTCGGGCATCGGGCTGGCGGAATTCATGAACTACCCCGGCGTGATCCACCGCGATCCGGGCTGCATGGCGAAGCTCAGGCTCTTCGCGGGCGGCCATGTCGACGGCCATTGTCCGCAGCTCACGGGCCGCGACCTCAACGCCTACATCGCCGCCGGCATCCGCACGGAGCACGAGGCGACGACCGCCGCCGAGGCGCGCGAGAAACTCCAGAAGGGGATGCGTGTCCTGATCCGCGAAGGTTCGGTGTCGAAGGACCTGAACGCGCTTGCACCGGTTCTGACCGACGTGACCTCGGCCTACATGTGCCTGTGCACCGACGACCGCAACCCGCTCGACATCGCCGAGCACGGGCATCTCGACTACATGATCCGCACGCTCATCGCGAAGGGCGTGTCGCGACTTGCCGCCTACCGGGCGGCGAGCCTGTCGGCGGCCGAGGCCTTCGGCCTGAAGGACCGCGGCCAGATCGCGCCGGGCAAGCGCGCCGACATCGTCGCCGTCGACAGTCTGGAGGGCTGCCATGCCCGGCTCGTCCTCTGCGCCGGACGGCTGGCCGACGCCGCCGCTTTTGCCGCGCGCCCGACGCTCCCGCCGGTCGGGCGCCATTCGGTCAGGGCGCCGAAGGTCCGGCCGGAGGATTTCCGCGCCCGCGCCAACCGGACCGAGACGGACGTGATCGGCATCCTCGAGGGCAAGATCATCACCGAGCACCTGCGCGAGGGGATCCCGGTGCAGGACGGCGACAAGCGCCCCGACCCGGCGCGCGACCTGATGCGCATCGCGGTGATCGAACGGCACGGGAAGAACGGCAACATCGCCACCGGCTTCGTGAGGGGCTTCGGAATGCGGGCCGGCGCCATCGCCTCCACCGTCTGCCACGATCACCACAACATCGCCGTCGTCGGTGCTAACTACGCCGACATGGCACTGGCGGCGAACCGGATGGCGGAAATCGAGGGCGGCTTCGTCGTGGCGCGCGGCGGCGAGGTGCTGGCGGAACTCGGCCTGCCGGTGGCGGGGCTGATGAGCCTCGATCCGTTCGAGACGGTGCGCGACCGGCTCGTCGCGCTGCGCGCCGCCGCGAGAAGCCTTGGCGTGGTGCTGGAGGAACCCTTCCTCCAGCTCGCCTTCCTCGCGCTGCCGGTGATTCCGGCGCTGAAGATCACCGACCGCGGCATGGTCGACGTGACGCGGTTCGAGATCATTCCCGGGTGACGGAGGCGGACACCCGGTCGTGGCACCATCGGCGAAGCGCCTCGGTCTCTGCCGGCAGGCGCTCCGCCATTCCCCCGGCGAAGTCCGCGAAGGCAGAAAGATAGTCCGCTCCAACCACGGTGAGTACCGCCAGACCCTCGCCCAGCGCCCGGCCGATGAGCGGGCGGAAGCCTCGGCCCTCCGCCTCCTGCCGGCCGAAGCGGTTAAGCAGCAGCACCCGCGGCGCCCCGGTGTCGAGCGCCGCGCCGACCAGCCCGGCCGCCTCCTCCAGCGCCGCGGCGTTGAGCCGGCAGCCGGTTGAACCGGGGCCCAGCATCTGGCTGATGCGGATGATGCGCTCGGTGCCGATGATGCGCAGATCCATGTCGGGGGGCTGGCCGTCGTCGCGCGCGGCGTTGTTCTGGATCGCGCCGGCAAAGGGGATGTCCGCCGCTTCCAGGCGCAGCGCCACCGCCGCGAGGCAACCGTCGGCCCCGGCGTCCGCGATGATGTAGCCGAGCATCGCCCCTCCTCTTGAACCCGCCCGTTCCCGCATACAGGATGCCGCACCGGCCGCAAAGCAGAATGGAGGCGTTCGGATGGCGCAGGGCTTCCGCCCGATCCGCGACGACGAGATCGACACCGTGATCGCGCTCTGGGATCGTGCCGGCATGACGCGACCCTGGAACCCGCCGCGCGCGGACATCGAGGCGATCCGCGCCAACCCGAAGTCGGCGCTTCTGGTCGCCTGCGCGGATGGCGTCCCGGTTGCGAGCGTCGTGGTCGAGGACGGCGGCCACCGCGCCTGGGTCTATTACCTCTGCGCCGATCCGGCGCGGCGCGGCGAAGGCTGGGGCGGCAGGGCCATGGCGGCAGCGGAGGACTGGGCGCGGGCGCACGGGCACACCAAGCTCCAGCTTCTCGTCCGCCGCTCGAACGCGCCCGTCATGGGTTTCTACGAGCACCTCGGGTACGAGGAGAGCGCGGTGGCCGTCCTGCAGAAATGGCTCGACCCCGAGCGCGAGCGCGCCTTCCGCGAGAACCCCGATGCCCACTGATCCACCCTGCGTGATCCTTGCTGGCGGTCAGGCGCTGCGGATGGGCGGAGGCGACAAGGGCCTCCTGCCGCTCGGCTCCGGTCGCGTCATCGACCACGTCATCGCCCGCCTTGCCCCGCAGTGCGGCGCACTTGCCATCAACGCGAACGGCGATCCTGCGCGCTTCGCGGAATTCAGCCTGCCGGTACTGGCCGATCCGGTGCCCGGGCAGCCCGGGCCGCTCGCCGGCATCCTCGCGGCGATGGACTGGGCGGCGGGGCTCGGGGCCGGCGTTGTCGTCACCGCGGCGGCGGACTCGCCTTTCCTGCCGCGTGACCTCGTCGCGCGCCTCGTCGCCGCGACGACCGAAGGCGGCGCGGTGGCGGAAAGCCCGGACGGGACGGGGCGGATGCGGGCGCATCCGACCCGTCCCGTCCGGGC
>NZ_WBUS01000093.1 GCF_008933605.1 Albidovulum sp. | reverse complement strand
CCGCCATCGACGCCGTGAGCTGGCGGCTGCTTGAGGCGCACCACCCCGAGGTCGCCGGCCGTCTCCGCGTGGTCAGCCACACCGAGCCGACGCCCGGCCTGCCGCTCATCACCGCCGCCGGTCGCGGCCCTCGCCCCCGCCGACCGCGCCGCCCTTGGCCTGAGCGGCCTCGTCGCGATCCCGGCGGAGGCCTATCTCGCCGTGCCGACGCCGGCGCCGCCTTCGCAGGATGTGCCGGTTAACTAGGCATTCCGCCCGCCTTTTCCGCCCCCCGCGCGCAAAAAGCGCATTGTAAAACGGCAAAATATCCGCCCTATTCGGGTTCCGGGGGGATACTGCCACATGACCGAAGCCGACACGCCCGTCATCGAAGTCCGGGACCTTCACAAGGCCTACGGATCGCTCGAGGTTCTGAAGGGCGTCTCGCTCGCCGCCCGGCGCGGCCAGGTCGTCTCGCTCATCGGTTCGTCGGGTTCGGGCAAGTCGACGCTCCTGCGCTGCTGCAACCTCCTGGAGGACAGCCAGAAGGGCGACGTGGTCTTCAAGGGCGAGAAGGTGCTCTGGCGCGGCGAGGGGCTTGCCCGCCATCCGGCCGACAAGGGCCAGGTCATCCGCATCCGCACCAACCTCTCGATGGTCTTCCAGCAGTTCAACCTCTGGTCCCACCTGACGGTGCTGCAGAACGTGATGGAGGCTCCGGTGACGGTGCTGAAGCGCGACCGGGCGGAGGTGGAGGCCGCGGCGCGGCGCTACCTCGACAAGGTCGGCATCGGCGACAAGTGCGATGCCTTCCCGGCGCAGCTCTCCGGCGGCCAGCAGCAACGCGCCGCCATCGCCCGGGCGCTCTGCATGGAGCCGACCGCGCTTCTCTTCGACGAACCGACCTCGGCGCTCGATCCCGAGCTGCAGCAGGAGGTGGTGAAGGTGATCAAGGCGCTGGCCGAGGAGCACCGGACGATGATCCTCGTCACCCACGACATGCGGCTTGCGGCCGATGTGTCCGATCATGTTATCTTTCTGCATCTCGGCCGGATCGAGGAGGAAGGGCCCCCCGCCCGGCTCTTCGGCAGCCCGAAGACAGAACGCCTGCAACAGTTCCTGAGCGCGACCGTTGCGGCCTGACCGACCCAAGCAGCTCAAGTCAACGGGAGTAACCGCATGAAGACCTTCATCCTTTCCGTCGCCGCGCTGGCCCTCAGCGCGGGCCTCGCCGCGGCGCAGACCGTGCGCCTCGGCACCGAGGGCGCCTATCCTCCCTACAACTTCATCAACGACAAGGGCGAGGTCGACGGCTTCGAGCGCGAGATGGGCGACGAGCTCTGCAAGCGCGCCGAACTGACCTGCGAATGGGTGACGAACGAGTGGGATTCGATCATTCCCAACCTCGTCTCGGGCAACTACGACGTGATCATCGCCGGCATGTCGATCACCGATGAGCGCGACAAGGTCATCGACTTCACGCAGGAATACATCCCGCCGGCGGCCTCGCTCTATGTCGGGCTCTCCGCCGACGCCAACATCAAAGGCGTCGTCGCCGCGCAGACGGCCACCATCCAGGCCGCCTATGTCGCCGAATCTGGTGCGACGCTGCTCGAATACCCGACGCCGGACGAGACCATCGCGGCCGTGCGCAACGGCGAGGCCGACGTGGTGCTCGCCGACAAGGACTACCTGCTGCCGGCCGTCAACGAGTCGAACGGCGAGCTTGTGGTCGTCGACCAGGTGCAGATCGGCGGCGGCGTCGGCATGGGCCTGCGCGAGAGCGATACCGAACTGAAGGCGAAGCTCGACGCGGCCATCACCTCGATGAAGGACGATGGGACGCTGAACACCATGATCAAGAAGTGGTTCGGCGAGGAAGCACTCGTGTTCTGACGGAAACGGGGCGGGCCGGCAACGGCCCGCCTCCGCACCCCGATGTTTGCGTTCTGCGCCGATCCCAAGTCGATCGAAGGGCTGCAATGGCTCCTGTGCTACCTGACCTCGGGCAAGCACATGCTGTTCTACGCCTCCTTCGGCACCGTGCTCCTGCTGCTGGCGATCACCGCGCCGGTGGCGCTCGCCTTCGGCTTCGGCGGCGCGGTGGCGGCGCGATCCTCGTTCCTGCCGCTCAGCCTTCTTGGCAAGGCCTACACGGCAATGGTGCGCGGCGTGCCCGACATCATCTTCTTCCTCTTCGTGCCGATCGCGCTCGACCAGGGGTTCGAATACCTCCGCCACAAGGTGAAATGCCCCGACTGGACCCAGTCGATCTGGCAGGGCAACGACTTTATCGTCTGCCCCGAGGCGAAGCTGCCGCTGTCGACGAGCCCACAGTCGGTGCATGAGATCTACGGCTTCGCGCTCGCCGTGCTCGCCTTCGCCATCGTCTTCGGCGCCTTTGCGGCGAACGTGCTCTACGGCGCCATGCGGGCGGTCCCGCGCGCGCAGATGGAGACGGCGGAAGCCTACGGCATGTCGCAGCGCCAGGCGTTCTGGCGCGTCCTCGTTCCGCAGATGTGGGTCTACGCGCTGCCGGGCCTGTCGAACCTCTGGATGATCCTGATCAAGGCCACGCCGCTGCTGTTCCTGCTCGGGGTCGAGGATATCGTCTACTGGGCGCGGGAACTGGGCGGGTCGAAGACCCAGGCCTTCGAGTATCCCCATCCCGACTGGCGGGTCTGGTATTTCATCGTCCTTCTCGTCTTCTACCTCGGCATGACCAGGGTGTCGGAAGGCGTTCTGGGCCGCCTGACGTCGCGGCTCAGCCGCGGGCAGGCGACGCTTGGCGGCGAGATGCAGCGAAAGGCCGCGCGATGAGCTGCTTCCAGACCATCCAGGACTACGCCCTGCGTTCGATCGGCATCGGCGAGCGTCTCCTGCCCAAGGGCGAGATGACGCTCTGCGAGCATTTCACGCTGATCGGGTCGGGCCTCATCTGGAACCTCTACTACGGCGCGGTCGCCCTTTTCATCGGATTCTTCCTAGCCAATACGCTGGCGGTGGCCAAGGCGAGCGGGAACGTCTGGGCCCGCAAGCCCGCCGAATGGTTCATCTTCGTCTTCCGCGGCTCGCCGCTCTTCATCCAGTTTTTCCTCGCCTACGAGGCCTTCGTGCTGATCCCGCGCATGGGCTGGGACATCCCCCTGGGGTTCATGACCGTCACGGTCGAGACCTCGTGGCTGTCGAAAGCCTGGCTCGGCGCGCTGATCGTGCTCTGTCTCAACACCGCCGCCTACTCCGGCGAGATCTTCTATGGCGCGCTGCGGTCGATCCCGAGGGGCGACATCGAGGCGGCCGACGCCTACGGCATGTCGGGCTGGTCGCGGTTCCGGCGGATCATGTGGCCGACGATGCTCCGGCTCGCCTGGCCCGCCTATACCAACGAGGCGATTTTCCTCTTCCACGCCACCACGCTGGTCTATTTCTCGGGCTTCCCGGCCTTCCAGCAGAAGGGCGACGCGCTCTACTACGCGACCTATTTCGCATCGCGGACCTTCAACCCGTTCGTCGCCTACCCCGTCATCGCCGTGTACTTCATCCTGCTCACCCTCTCGGTGATCGCGGTGTTCGGGCTGGTCAACCGGCGGCTCAACCGGCATCTGCCGCAGTCGGCGCGTGTGAAATTCCGCTTGCGTCCGCAGATCATCCGGTAGTAGGCTGCTTTTGATCAAATTCTTCGGGAGGAGGCGCCCGCGTTTTTCGGCCTATTTGCCGATCCGCGCGCCAGACGAGGAAGTTTTGATCATAAACAGCTAAGGCCCAAGGGCATGGGCCGATGCTGCCAGGCGGACTTCGCGGTCCCGGCCCATGGCGGTTTCGGACCCCGGCACTCCGGCCGATCAGGTGAATGATGAAGAACTGGCTCAGAAAACACCCCGAGGTGCGCACGATCCGTGTGGCCGCTGCCGACCTCAACGGTCAGCCCCGCGGCAAGCGCGTACCCGTCCGCTTTGCCGACGCGGTGGTGACGAACGGCACGCGCTATCCGATGTCCGTCCTCAACCTCGACATCTGGGGCGAGGATATCGAGGACAGCCCGCTCGTCTTCGAATCCGGCGATGCCGACGGCATACTCAAGCCGACCGAGCGCGGCTTCATGCCGATGCCCTGGCTCGACGCGCCGACCGCGCTCCTGCCGATCTGGATGTACCGCGAGAACGGCCAGCCCTATGACGGCGACCCGCGCCATGCGCTGGCCCGCATCGTGGAGCGCTACCGCGAGCACGGGCTGACCCCGGTCTGCGCGATGGAGCTGGAGTTCTACCTGATCGACGACAGCGGCCGGAAACTCCAGGTGCCCCCCTCGCCACGCTCGGGCAAGCGGCGCAAGGCGGCGGAGATCATGTCGATCCGCGCGCTCGACGCCTTCGACACCTTCTTCACGGATCTCTACGACGCCTGCGAGGCGATGGACATTCCCGCCGACACGGCGATCTCGGAATCCGGCCTCGGCCAGTTCGAGATCAACCTGATGCACAGTGACGACGCGCTCCGGGCGGCCGACGATGCCTGGCTCTTCAAGATGCTCCTGAAGGGCCTGGCCCGCCGCCACGGCTTCGCGGCGAGCTTCATGGCCAAGCCCTACCCGGACTATTCCGGCAACGGGCTGCACACGCATTTCTCGGTCCTCGACCGCGACGGCCGCAACATCTTCGACAACGGCGGGCCCGAGGGCACGGACAGGCTGCGCCATGCCGTCGCCGGCTGCCTGTCGGCGATGCACGACCTCACGCTGATCTTCGCGCCGCACGCCAACAGCTACGAGAGGCTGATCCCCGAGGCGCATGCGCCGAACCAGATCTGCTGGGCCTACGAGAACCGCACCTCGGCGATCCGCATTCCCTCGGGCAACCCGGTGGCGCGACGGATCGAGCATCGGGTGGCGGGGGGCGACGTGAACCCCTACCTCATGCTCGCGGCGATCCTCGGCTCGGCGCTCGTCGGCATCGAGGAGCGGCTCACACCCCCTGCCCCGATCACCGGCAATGCCTACGCGCTCGACCTGCCGCTGCTGCCCGACACCTGGTCCGCGTCGATCGACGTCTTCGAGAAGAGCGCGACGGTGCGGCGGATCTTCCCCGAGGAGCTCATCCGCAACCTCGTGATGACCAAGCGGCAGGAACTGCGCTACATGGAGGAACTGTCGCCCGAGGAGCAGACCGAAATCTACCTCGACACCGTGTGACCGCCCGCGCCCCCTTGCGCCGCGATGGGGGCGGGCATTACCTTCGCCGGAGACCGTCAGAGACTTACATGCGTATCGGCATCCTCCAGACCGGCCAGTCGCCCGACGCGCTTCGCGCCGAAATGGGCGATTATCCCGACATGTTCGCCCGCCTTCTTGCCGACCGCGGCTTCGAGTTCCGCGCCTATCACGTGGAGGCGATGGAGTTCCCGAAGGACGTGCATGACTGCGACGGCTGGCTCATCACCGGATCGCGCCACGGCGCCTACGAGGACCATCCGTTCATCCGGCCGCTGGAGGACTTCGTCCGCCGCGCCTATGCCGAGAAGGTGCCGATGGTCGGCATCTGCTTCGGCCATCAGATCATTGCCCAGGCGCTCGGCGGCAAGGTCGAACGCTTCGACAAGGGCTGGGCGGTGGGCCCGACGGACTACGACTTCGGCGGCGAGACGATCACCATGAATGCCTGGCACCGCGACCAGGTGACGAAGCGTCCGCCGATGGCCGAGCCGGTGGCCTGCAACGAGTTCTGCGAGAATGCGGCCCTCGTCTACGGGGATCGCGCCTTCACGGTGCAGGCGCATCCGGAATTCGCCGACGACTTCATCGACGGGCTGATGCGCACCCGCGGCAAGGGCCTCGTTCCCGACGAGGTCATGGCGGCGGCGTCGGCCCGCCTCGGCCAGCCCAATTCCTCGACCGCGATCGCCGACCGGATCGCGGATTTCTTCACGCAAACCCGCAACTCATAACAGTGTGATTCATGTCCGACTGGACCCAGAAGCTGCCGGAAGCCGCTCAGGAATACATTGCCGGCCGCCGGCTTGACGAGGTCGAATGCCTTGTCGCCGACCTTGCCGGCGTGGCCAAGGGCAAGGCGATGCCGGCCTCCAAGTTCGCCAAGCAGAAGTTCTTCCACCTGCCCAACTCGATCTTCGCCCAGACGATCACCGGCGACTATGCCGACATGCCGGACGAGAGCGAGTTCACGGAACCCGACATGATCCTCGTGCCGGATTTCTCCACTGCGCAGGCGGTGCCGTGGACCGCGGACGTGACGCTTCAGGTCATCCATGACGTGAACGACCAGCAGGGCAACCCGGTGCCGATGGCGCCGCGCAACGTGCTCAAGCGCGTGCTCGGCCTCTATGCCGCGCAGGGCTGGAAGCCGATCGTCGCGCCCGAGATGGAGTTCTACATCGTCGCCCGCAACATCGACCCGAACCAGCCGGTGATCCCGCCCATCGGCCGTTCCGGCCGACGCGTGATGGCGAACCAGGCCTATTCCATGTCGGCCGTGGACGAATACGGCCGGGTGATCGACGACATCTACGACTTCGCCGAGGCGCAGGGGATCGAGATCGACGGCATCGTGCAGGAGGGCGGCGCGGGCCAGGTGGAGCTGAACCTGAGCCACGGCGACCCGGTGGTGCTGGCCGACGAGGTCTTCTACTTCAAGCGGCTGATCCGCGAGGCGGCGCTCAGGCACGACAGTTTCGCCACGTTCATGGCCAAGCCGATCGAGGGCGAGCCCGGGTCGGCGATGCACATCCACCAGTCGGTGGTGGACATCAAGACGGGCCGGAACATCTTTTCCGACAGCAAGGGCGGCGAGACGCCGGCGTTCCTGCACTACATCGCGGGGATGCAGACCTACCTGCCGGCGGTGGTGGCGCTGATGGCGCCCTACGTCAATTCCTACCGCCGCTACGTGCCGGACTTCGCCGCGCCGATCAATCTCGAATGGGGGCGTGACAACCGCACCACCGGGCTCCGCGTGCCGATCTCCGACCCCAGGGCGCGGCGCATCGAGAACCGGCTGCCGGGGATGGACTGCAACCCCTACCTCGGCATCGCGGCCTCGCTGGTCTGCGGATATCTCGGGCTGATGGAAAAGAAGATGCCGCGGCCCGAGAACACCGGCAACGCCTATATCAACGCCGATGAACTGCCGACCACGCTTGGCGACGCGCTTGACCTCTTCTCGGACTGCGCACCGGTCCGCGAGGCGCTGACGCCGGAGTTCTGCGGCATTTACGAAGCCGTCAAACGAAACGAATACAAGGAGTTCCTGCAGGTCATCAGCCCGTGGGAAAGGGAGCACCTTCTTCTGAACGTGTGACACCTCGACCGGCGGAGGGTGGCCAAGGGCACGGGCTGGCCGTGCCCCGGGTTCCGAAAGGACTGGCGTATTTCGCCGCCCTGAAGTAGCTGTGCCCAGACGAGACCAGAGGGGATATGGGGATGTCCACCGACGCCGTGGCGAAGCGCATCCAGCCCGTGCGGCCCGCGCCGAACGTCTATGACGCCGAACCGATCCCGGAGGCCGCGCGCGCGGAGATCGACCGTCTCCTCGCGTCGGGCGACCTCTTCCGCTATACCGCCCCCGAAGGCGCGCCCGTCGCGCGACTGGAGGCAGAGTTCGCGGAACACATGGGCGTGCGCTATGCGCTCGCCGTGTCCTCCTGCTCGGCCGCGCTCTTCCTCGCGCTCCGCGCGCTCGACCTGAAACCGGGCGCGAAGGTTCTCGTGCCCGCCTTCACCTTCGCGGCGGTGCCGTCGGCCGTCGTCCACGCCAATTGCGTGCCCGTCCTCGTCGAGGTCGGCGAGGACCTCAGGATCGACATGGAGGACTTCCGCGCCAAGCTCGACGACGGCGCGGAGGCCGCGCTCATCAGCCACATGCGCGGGCACACCTCGGACATGGACGCGATCATGGCAGCTTGCGATGCCCGCGGCGTGCCGGTGATCGAGGATGCCGCACATTCGCTCGGCACGCGCTGGGACGGGCGCAAGATCGGCACCATCGGCAAGATCGGCTGCTTTTCCTTCCAGTCCTACAAGCTCGTGAACGCCGGCGAGGGCGGCATGTTCATCACCGACGACCCCGAGATCGCCGCCCGCGCCGTCATCATGTCGGGCGCCTACGAACACAACTGGAAGAAACATCCCGGGCTGCAGAACAGCTTCCATCTCTGGCAGAACAAGCTGCCGCTCTACAACATGCGGATGCAGAACCTTTCCGCCGCGGTGATCCGGCCGCAGGTCCCGCTCATCGACGACCGGGTGGCATCCGGCCGCGCGAACCACGACTACGTCGCCGCGCGGCTCGACGCGTCGCCCTGGATGGAGGTCCCGCCCGCCCTGCCGAAGGAGGAACGCGCGCCGGATTCGCTCCAGTTCCTGCTGCGCGGCTTCGACAGCGACGAGGAGGCGCGCGCCTTCCAGGCCGCGGCCGAGCGGCGCGGCGTCACCGTGCAGGTCTTCGGCCTGTCGCGCGACAATGCGCGGGCCTACTGGAACTGGCAGTTCCTCGGCGAGTTGCCCGACTTGCCGAAGACCCGCGCGATGCTGATGCGCGCCTGCGACCTGCGCCTTCCGGCGCGGCTGAAACGCGGCGATCTCGACTTCATCGCCGATGCGCTGCTGGCCGCTGCGACCGAGGTCAAGGGCGGCTGAGCCTGCCGCGCCCCGCGGGGTCAGAGCTTCGAGAGCTTGGTCTGAAGTTCGGCCAGTTGCCTGCGAATCTGCGCGAGTTCATCGGACTCGCCGGCCTTGCCCTTCGCCTTGCCCTTCGCCCGGATGTCCGCCTCGTCCTCGTCGTCCTCGCGCGCGGGGCCGGAGGAGCCGGCGAAACCGCCCATCATCGACTTCAGGAACGCCTGCTGCTGGCGCTGCAGTTCCGCGAACCCGGGCATGGAGGCCATCGGGTTCGGGAAGGTCGCAAGGTTTTCCATCAGCTTCGACTGGCCTTCGCGCAGCATCTCGAACGAGGCGGCGAGGAACTGTGGGACAACGCTCTGCGCACTGGTGGTGTAGCTGCGGACAAGATCTGTCAGCACATCGACCGGCAGCACGTTCTCGCCCCGGCTTTCGTGCTCGGCGATGATCTGCAGGAGATACTGCCGGGTGAGGTCGTCACCCGTCTTGAGGTCGACGATCTGGACCTCGCGCCCCTCGCGGATGAACGAGGCGATGTCTTCGAGCGTCACATAGTCGCTGGTTTCCGTGTTGTAGAGCCGACGGCTCGCGTACCGCTTGATCAGAAGCGGCTTGGCATCCTCTGCCATATCAGTCTCTCCCCGCGACGTATTGGCGTCGCGGCGAGATTACGCCGCACGGCGGAAAACACAACAAAAAGAAAGGCGGGCACAGGGTGCCCGCCAGGTCGGCCTAGCCTACAGGGAGGAAAAGGCTGGCGTCAGATCACTTCACCGAAGCGGCGGCAGCGGCTTTCTTCGCCACCGAGGTCACTTCCGCCTGGGCTTTCTTGACGGCCGCGGCGGCGTCTTCCGAAAGGTCCTTGCCGGCGGCGAGCATCAGCTCGACGGTTTCCATCTGGGCCTTCTTCGCGACTTCGGCGAAGGCGGCGAGGTTTTCAGCGGCCATCTCGGCGGCGGCAGCGGCGAAGTCCGAAACGGCCTTCGTGTAGTCCGCCGGCTCTTCCTTGACCTTCGTCAGCGCGCCGACCTTGGACAGCGTTTCCTTGGTCCATTTCGCCGAGATCTCGCTCGACTTCTCGGCGGCCTCGAGGGCGACCTTCGCGACCTTCTCGCCAAGCGCGGCCGAGCTCTTGAACGAGTCCTGGAAGGCTTTCTGGTCGAACGGGAACTTCGCAGCCATGTCCTGCATGACCTTGGTGAAATCCTGAGCTTTCTGCATGTCGGTGTCTCCTGGGGGGTGCGCGGCCCGCCGCGCGTTTCTTGATGGAGAGTACATACATGCTGCAGTGCAGAAATTCAACCCCTTTTGCTGCAGTGCAGAAAATTTCTTCGCTGAATTATTTCCGCTCAGGCCCCGGGTGTCTCGACGACGTAGGTTCCCGGGGCGGGCGACAGCGCGGGATGCGCCGCGTCGCCCGGCACGCGCGCGGGAACGAGCTTGCCCGAGCGTTTCTCAAGCCACGCGGCCCATGCCGGCCACCAGCTTCCCCGGCGGTGCTCGGCCGCCGCCTTCCAGGCGTCTTCGTCCCCCTCCATCGCGCCGGCGTTGGTGTAGTAGCCGTACTTGTCCTTCGCCGGCGGATTGACGATCCCGGCGATATGCCCGGATTCGGCGAGGATGAATGTCTTGTCCTTCGCACCGAACTCGCGGACGCCGGCGTAGGACGCCCGCCACGGCGCGATATGGTCGGTTTCGCAGGCAATGGCGCAGACCGGCACATGGACATCATGGATGGAAACGGATTCGCCGCAGATTTCGAAGTTGCCCGTGGCGAAGCGGTTCGCCTGGCAGAGGCTGCGCAGATATTCCATCGCCATCCGTGCCGGCAGGTTGGTGCCGTCACCGTTCCAGTAGAGAAGATCGAAGGCCGGCGGCCGCTCTCCCATCATGTAGCTCTTGATTGCCGGGCCGTAGATGAGGTCGTTCGAGCGCAGGAACGAAAAGGTCCGGCCCATGAAGAACTTGTCCAGGTAGCCCTTCTTCGCCACCTCGCGTTCGATCCCGTCGACGAAATCGTCGTTGAGGAAGACCCCGATCTCGCCGGGGTCGGCAAAATCCGTGAGCGTGGTGAAGAAGGTCGCGGACCCGACCGACCGGTCGCCGCGTTTCCGCATCAGCGCGAGCGTCAGTGCCAGCGTCGTTCCCGCGATGCAGTAGCCCACGGCGTTGATCCGGTCCTGACCGGTAATCGCCTTCACCTCGCGGATCGCGGCCAGGTAACCTTCCTCGACATAGTCGTCCATGCCGACATCGGCATAGCTCGCATCGGGATTTTTCCAGCTCACGACAAAGAGCGTGTAGCCCTGGTCGACCACCCACTTGATCAGGCTGTTCGCCGGCTTCAGGTCGAGGATGTAGAACTTGTTGATCCAGGGCGGAAAGATCAGGAGCGGCCGTTCGCGCACCTTCTCCGTCGTCGGCTCGTACTGGATGAGTTCCATCATCCGGTTGCGGAAGACGACCGATCCTTCGGTGGTGCCGATGTTCTCGCCCACCGTGAAGGCATCGCGGTCGGCGAGCGTGACCAGAAGCTCGCCGCGGTGAAGCTCGATGTCGCGGACGAGGTTCTCGAGTCCCCGCACGAGGCTTTCGCCCTCGGTCTCGAGCGCGCGTTCGAGCGCGTCGGGATTGGTGGCGAGGAAGTTCGTCGGCGCCATCATGTCGATGATCTGGCGGGTGAAGAACTCGATCCGCCGGCGTTCGAGCGGCGTCACGTCCTGAAGCTCCGCCACCGCGCTTTCCAGCGCCTCGACGTTGAAGAGATACTGCTGCTTGAGGAAGTTGAAGTAGGGGTGCGTATCCCAGAGTGGGTTGGCGAAGCGGCGGTCCTTCGGGCTGCGGTCGGCGGGCGGCTCGAGCCTGCCCTGCGCCAGGGCATGCTGCGCCTCGACATAGTGCCTGAGCGCCTTTCCCCAGTAGCTGACCTGCTGCTCGATCAGCTTGCCGGGGTTGTCCAGCATCTCCGCCCAGTAGGCCGCCGCGGCCTTGGCAAAGAACTCCGGTCCTGGCGCCTCGACCTCCGGATTCGGGGTGCCCTTGTGCGAAAGCGCCTGCACGAGACGCTGCGTCAATTCCTCGATCCGGGCGATATTGGCGTTCAGCTTGTCGATGTTGGCGGGCGGTTTTTCAGGGTTTTCCGGCCCGCTCGCAACATCTGTTGTCATGCTAACGTTTCCCCCGTAACATTGTTGCGGTGCAGCATTCACAGGATACCGCCGCCCGGTTCCCGTGCAAAGTGGCGAATGGAGACGTTCGATTGAGAGGTTCGGGAAACGCGATGAAGGGCATGGCCACCTACGACCTCATGGAGGCCGTGCGCAATACCAACGAGTGGCTCGGCGCCTCGGCGCGCGCCTTCGCCTCGTACCCCGTCTGGGGTCTTGTGCCGCATCCGATGTTCAAGACCATGTCGGCCTGGGGGCGCATCACCGAACGCAGCTTCGCGCGCATGGTGATCAAGCCCGACTGGGGCATCCGCACCATCGTCGGCTCCGATGACCGCGACCACCTGGTAGAGGTCGATACCGTCATCTCGCGGCCCTTCGGCGACCTCATCCATTTCCGCGTCGTCGGGCGCGAGCCGATGCCGCGCCGGGTGCTGCTCGTGGCGCCGATGTCGGGCCACTATTCCACGCTTGTCCGTTCCACCGTCACCAGTCTCCTGCCCGACTGCGACGTCTACGTGACGGACTGGGTGAACGCGCGCGACATCCCGGTCTCCGCCGGCAAGTTCGACATCGAGGACTACACGCTCTACCTCGTCGATTTCATGCGCGCCCTCGGCCCCGAAACCAATGTCGTCGCGGTCTGCCAGCCGGTGCCGCTCACGCTGGCCGCCACCGCCTACCTGGCCGAGGAAGACCCCGAGGCGCAACCGCGGACGCTCACCCTCATCGGCGGACCGGTCGACCCCGACGCCGCACCGACCGAAGTGACCGACTTCGGCCGTCGCCTGACCATGGGCCAGATCGAGCACCTCGCCATCCAGCGCGTGGGCTTCAAGTATGCCGGCGCCGGCCGGCTCGTCTATCCTGGCCTCCTCCAGCTTGCCTCCTTCATCTCGATGAACCTCGACCGCCACGCACAGGCCTTCTCCGACCAGATCATCCGGGCGGCCAAGGGCGAGGCCTCCGAGCGAGACGCGCACAACCGCTTCTACGACGAATATCTCTCGGTCATGGACATGACGGCGGAATTCTACCTCTCCACCGTCGAACGCATCTTCAAGAACCGCGAAATCGCCACCAACAGTTTCGAGGTCGCCGGCAAGCGGGTGGACATCGGCAAGATCACCGATGTCGCCGTGAAGGTCGTCGAGGGCGAGGAGGACGATATTTCCGCCCCCGGCCAGTGCCTCGCGGCGCTGAAGCTCTGCACCGGCCTGCCCGAGGCGAAGAAGGCCCAGCACCTCGAACCGGGCGCCGGCCACTACGGCATCTTCGCCGGCAAGTCCTGGCGCAGGAACATCCGGCCGCTCGTGCTCAACTTCATCGACGCGAATGCCGGGATGGCGCGCCCCGCCCGCGCCGGGGCGAGCAAGACGCCGCTGCGCGCGGTCTGAGCCGTCCTAGGGCGAGCGTGACAGGCCGCCGGCCCAGCCGAGGATCGCCTTTGTCACCGGCGCGG
>NZ_WBUS01000092.1 GCF_008933605.1 Albidovulum sp. | reverse complement strand
TGCATCGCCCGCCCTTCGGGCACCGGCGCGGCGTCGGGCACGGGCGGCGCCGCGTCGGGGCCGATCGCGGCTGCCTCCTCGCGCTCGATCAGGACGGGGCCGTTCGGGTTCGTCATTCTCGCCTCACAGCCTGTCGCCCAAGAGGAACTCCGCCGCCCGGTCGAGCCGGATGTGCGGCGGACCCTCGCCCGGCTTGAGGTTCAGCCGCGCCGGCGCGAAGCTCATCACCCGGTAGTCGGCGTCGAGCCAGCCCGTCGCTCCCTGGCGCGCCGGGGAAAGGATTTCGGCCGGGTTCTGCGGCAGGTCCCCGGCATAGAACGTGGCCTCGCGCCCCGTCGCAAGAAGCCGCCCGCGCACGGCGTCGAGCACGCGGCCCTCGTGCGTCACGGTCTCCTCGACCGTCGTGCGCAGGGCGGCGATGGACATGGCGGCGGTGTCGGCGCCGGCGAAGTCCGCCCGGTCCTTCGCCTCGCGAACGAGGGCCGCCATGATCGCCGTGAGGCGGGTGTGCTGGGAATGGTGCAGGTGATCGGCCTTGGTCGCGGCGAAAAGGATGCGCTCCACCCGCCGCGCACCGAGAAGCCCCATCAGCCAGCCGACCTTGCCGGGACGGAAGGCCGCGAGAATCTCGGCCATCGCGGCACGCATGTCCTCGACCGCGCGCGGACCGGAATGGATCGCGCCCAGCGCGTCGACCAGCACCACCTGCCGGTCGATGCGGGCGAAATGGTCGCGGAAGAAGGGCTTCACCACCTTCTCCTTGTAGGCCTCGAACCGTCGCTCCATCTCGCGCCAGATCGACCCTCGCGGCGTCGCGGCCGGTGCCGGCAGCGGCGCGAAGGTCAGGACGGGCGAGCCCGCAAGCTCTCCCGGCAGGAGGAACCGGCCCGGCGTGCAGTCCGAGTAGCCCGCCGCCCGCGCGGCGGCGAGGTAGTGCGCGAAGGCGCCGGCCAGTTCCTTCGCCGTCGCCTCGTCATGCGCCGCCGCCGCGTCCACGCCCGCCAGCGCCGCGAGGTAGCCCGCCGCCTCGGCACGCGCCCCGATCCGGCCAAGGACGTCGCCCGCCCAGGCAGCATAGCTCCGCCCCATGAGCCCGAGGTCCAGCAGCCACTCGCCGGGATAGTCGACGATGTCGAGATGCAGCGTTCGCGGCCCCCGCACCCCGCCCAGCAGCCCCGCCTCCTTCAGCCGGAACGAGAGCCTGAGTTCGCTTACCGCCCGCGTGCTCTCCGGCCAGTGCGGCTCGGGTCCCGTCACGGCGGCGAGATGCGCCTCGAAGTCGAAGCGCGGCACCGTGTCGTCGGGCTGGGGCTGCAGGAAGGCCGAGAGGATCCGCCCCTCGGCCGCCGCCCTGAGCCCCGGCATCCGCCCCCGGTCCATCAGGTTGGCGACGAGCGCGGTGATGAAGACGGTCTTGCCCGCGCGGCTGAGGCCCGTGACGCCCAACCGGATCACCGGATCGGAAAAGGGCTGCGCCAGCCCCTCGATCGTGCGGCCGAGCGCCCCGGTGATGTCGGATAAAGCCAAAGCCTGCCCCTCGTCTTTGGCCCAAGATAGGCCGCGCTTCGCCGCATGGGTAGGGGCGATTGCCAAGCCCCCCGCGCGGGCGCTAAAGGGGCCACATGCCCCGCTACGCGCTCAAGGTCGAATACCACGGCGGCCCCTTCGCGGGCTGGCAGCGCCAGAACGCGCATCCCTCCGTGCAGGCGGCGGTCGAAGCGGCGCTGGCGCGGCTCGAGCGGGGCGTGCCCTCCGTCGCCGCCGCGGGCCGGACCGACGCGGGCGTCCATGCCACGGGCCAGGTCGCGCACTGCGACCTCGCGAAGGACTGGGAGCCCTTCCGCCTAATGGAGGCGCTGAACTGGCACCTGAAGCCCGCGCCCGTCGCCATCCTCGCCGCCACGCGGGTCCTGCCGGACTTCCACGCGCGCTTCACCGCCACCGAACGGCGCTACACCTACCGCCTGATCGCCCGCCGCGCTCCGCTCACCCTAGAAGCCGGTCTCGCGTGGCGCGTCCTCCGCCCGCTCGACACCGAGGCTATGCGCGAGGCCGCCGCGCATCTCGTCGGCCAGCACGACTTCACCACCTTCCGCTCCGCCCTCTGCCAGTCGAAAAGCCCGGTGAAGACGCTCGACGAGATCCGCGTCGAGGACCGCGAGATCCCGCACGGCCGCGAATACCGCTTCCACCTGCGCGCCCGCTCGTTCCTGCACAACCAGGTCCGCTCCATCGTCGGCACGCTGGAACGCGCCGGCGCGGGCGCCTGGTCCCCCGCCGACGTGAAGGCCGCGCTCCGGGCACGCGACCGCGCCGCCTGCGGCCCCGTCGCCCCACCCGACGGGCTCTGCCTCACCGGCGTCAGCTACCCGGAAGACCCCTTCGCCTGAACCTGTCAGCGCGGGGCGAATATTCCGAGGGAGTCCCTTGCCCGGTCCGGGACGGGGCAGCGCCCCTCAGGCGTTCAGGTCCTTCAGGAGCCGCCCGTGCTTGCGCACCTCGGCGAGGACATCGCCGAAGGTCACGAGCCCCTTGCCCTTCAGCATCGGCAGGAGCTTCAGGAAGGCTTCCGCCGTGGCGATCGTGTCGCCGATGGCAGTGTGCCGCGCCTCCTCGGGGATGGTGATGCCGAGCCGGTGGCTCAGCGCGTCGAGGCTGTGGACCTCGGTCTGGCCGTAGACCACCGCCGAGAGGAGCACGGTATCGAGGACGGGGTTGTCGAAGGCGCGCCCGATCTCGACCTCCCGCCGCTTGAGGAAAGTCATGTCGAAGGGCGCATTGTGGGCGATCAGAACCGCATCCTCCGCGAACTTGTGGAAGCGGGTCACCGCCTCCACCACGTCCGGCGCTTCCGCGACCATCGCGTTGGAGATGCCATGCACCTCGGTTGCCCTCGACGGGATCGGCCGGCCCGGGTTCACGAGCATGTCGAAGACCTCGCCGGCCACGCGGCGCCCGTTCACCAGACGCAAGCCCGCAATCTGGCAGATCTCGTCGCCCTGGTCGGGCAGGAGGCCCGTCGTCTCGCTGTCGAAGACGACGTATGTCAGTGCCTCGAGCGGGGTCTCGGCCAGTTCCGCCGCGGCGCGCGGACGGAACAGGAGGTCGAAGTCGTAGACGACGTGCCGGGTGATCGGCGTGACGTTGCGCGAGGCACGCCGCGCGTCGCGGATCGGCAGCCGTACCGCCGGCCGCCCGCCGGCGGTTCCGACCTCGGGCCAGCATTCGGTCGCATGGGTCGCGAGCACCGCGCGCCCGGTGACCCCGGCGGCGTGATCGACCGGCTCGGCGAGCCAGCCTTCCAGCATTCCGATGGAAAGGGGCGCCCCGGTCCAGTCGAGGCTGAGGAGCGCGCCGGCGCCCTCCTCGGCGATCTCCAGGCGGAAGTCTGCGGCATCGCCCCGGTCCGCGAGCCGGCGGACAAGCCCGGCCAGAAGCGCCACGATCTCGAACCCGTCGCACCTCAGGATGAGGTCGGCGGCACGCGACGCGAGCCGCTCGCCCTGCGCCTCGACCCGCGCGCCGAGCCCGTCGATCAGGTCGGCCGCCCTTGTCATCGGCAGCACCGTCCAGGCGCCGCGCGCCGCGTCGTAACGCTCGCCGAGTTCGCGCACCGTGGCGGCGAGCGCGCCGACTTCCTGAAGCATCGCCGCGCCGAGGGCACTGCTGCCGCCCGGCGCGCCCTCGTCGGGGCCGCCCCCGGCCTCGGTGACAACGCCGATCACGGTCTGCAGATTGGCGGCCGGACGGCGGATGCGGTCAAAGATCTCCTCGAGCAGGCGGTCGCGGCCCGCGTGGACCGCGAGGTCGGCCGTCACGTCGCGCAAGGTCAGGACGTAGCCGGGTTTTTCCCCCGCGCCGTCGAGAAGCCGCATCCGGCCCGACAGCACCCGCGCCCCGTCCAGCGTCGCCACCATCAGGTCGGAAACCGCATCGGCCTCGCCCGAGGCGACGAGCCGCTCGTAGGCATGGGCGAGCGGCGCGGCGCGGAGGTAGTCGAAGACCTTGCGGTCGAGCCCCGGCGCCGCGCCGGCGCCGAGTAGATCGGTCGCCGGGCCGTTGTAGAACACGAGCTGATGGCTTCCCGAACAGAGGAGCACCCCGGCCGGCACATCGGAGAGGAGTGCCTCGAGCCGCCCCTTCTCGGACTGGAGCCGCCCCGTCTCGCGCGCAACCGCCGCGACAAGTGCAGAGCGGGTGTCGGCCAGCGCGCCCGACACGGCCGCGGCCGCGGGTCCGAGATCGCCAAGATAGCGCGCGGGCCCGGGATCGAAGGCCCCCGCGCCCTCAGCATGGGCCTGCGCCCTGAGCCCCGCCGCGATCCGGTCGAGCGCGCGGCCCACGTTCTCGTCGAAAAGGCGCCAGACCCAGGTGACGACGCCGAGAAGGCCGAAGCCCCCGACCGCGCCGGCAAGCAGGAACCCCGAGGCCACCTCCGCCTCCCCCAGCCGGCGGTAGGAGAGCCAGAGTCCGCCCGCGATCGCCGCGACCCCGCCCAGCGCGATGGCCGCGAAGAACAGCAGGAGCCGCTGCCTCAGGCTCAGCCGTTCAAGCATTGCCTCCCGCCCCCGGTTCGAGAAGCCGGCGCACCTCATCGCGCAACTCCTTGAGCTCGAAGGGTTTGGCGATGAACCCGTCGGCGCCGAGCGCCAGTCCCTTGCGCCGCTCTATGGCGGAGCCGCGCGCGGTCATCATCAGGATCTTCACGTCCTTCAGCTTGGGGTCCATCCGCACGTTCTGACAGATCTCGTAGCCCGACACCTCGGGCAGCATCACGTCCAGAAGGACGAGATCGGGCGCCGTGTCGCGGATCTTCGGCAGGGCCTCGGCGCCGTTTGCGATCCTTTCGTGCTCATACCCCTCGCGGGTCAGCACGTAGTCGAGCGCGAGCGCGATGTTGTCCTCGTCCTCGACGATCAGGACGCGATGTCTGAGCCTTCCTCCCTCCATGTCATCCTCCCATGCATGCCGCGCGTACCAGTGGGTCCTCTGCATCCGGCGGGAGCCATTCGGCCCCCGTCAGCGTTCCGTCAGCGGCCAGCCCGGCTCCGGCGACGAGATCGGCACGGGTCATGCGGGCGCAATCGAACGCGACCGGCACCTGCTGCGTCTGGCCCCAGCGGGTGACGACGTAGGCGTTGGTGGCGAAGACCTCGGCCCCCGCCGCCGCCGCGCCGCGGTCCACCGCTATGAAGCGGGTCACCATCGGGAAGAGGTAGGTCCAGGGTCGGTAGGGCATGCTCTCCTCCGGGGCGCTCGCCACCACCATGTCGGCCGAAAGCTCCGCCTTCGTGCGGGGAAACCAGCTGTATTCGTTCCAGATCGCGAAGCCGAGCATGGCCGCGCCGGCGGCCGCGGGCATCACCCATTTCGGCAGTGACCAGCGGCCGGTCATCCGGCCGAGCTTGCCGGCCAGCAGCACCAGGCCGGCAACCGCCACGGCGGCGACGATGGCGGCGAAGAACTCTACCAGCATGTCCCGGCCCTCATCCCAGCGCCCCTTTCCCATGGCCCACGGCCGACTGCATCGTGCGCACGACCACGAAGGCGTCGCGCAGGTGGCTGCGCTCGAAATCCGAAAGATCCGAGGGCGCGAGGAAATTGTCCGGCACCCCTCCGGCCCGCACCCGGCGCGCCTGATGTTCGAGCCGGGTTTCGGCGATGAGGTCGTAGGCCTCCATCAGGTCGCGCCCGCCGGTCGGCGAGATCACCCCCGCCTCGGTCGCCGCGGCCAGCCTCGCCCGGGTGTTGACGGCCGTGAGCCGGCCCTGCAGCGCGTAGACCCGGCCGAGGTCGGCGACCGGCACGACGCCGGAGTGCTTCAGGTCGATCTGGTTGCGGTGCTCGCCCGAGCGGATCGTGGCGAAGCCGCGGATGAGGCCCAGCGGCGGCGTGTGCTTCAGCGAGTTGGAGACCATGTGCGCGACGAAGATGGAGTTCTTCGACGCGGCCTCCAGCGTCTCGGTCTGGATGTCGGTGAAAAGGCCCGCCGCGCCGCCGATGGGCCTGAGGTCGAACATGACCGAGGCGAGCATCTGCGCCTCCGGGTCCGGCCGGTGGATCCAGCCGCGAAAATAATCCCGCCATTTCGCCACCGGCTGGCACCAGCGCGGGTTCGTCGCCATCATGTCGCCGGGGCAATAGACGTAGCCGCAGGCGTCGAGCCCGTCGGAGACGAAGCGCGCGAGCCGGACGAAATAGTCCATGTCCCCGGCCGTCACCCGGTCATCGAGCATCAGGCAGTTGTCCTGATCGGAGACGCCGGTCTGTTCCTGCCGGCCCTGACTGCCGCAGGCGAGCCAGAGGTAGGGCACCGGCGGCGCGCCGAGCTCCGCCTCCGCCATCGCCAGAAGTCGCCGTGTGACGGCGTCGGCGATGTCGGTGATGAGCCTCGTGGTGACCTCGTGCGGGTGGTTGCCGCCGACGAGCTGCAGGAGAAGCTGCGGGATGCGCCGGGTGACCGCGGCCATCTCGTCCACCCGCTCCGCCCCGGCGATGTCACGGATGAGAACGGCCGACGACAGGGCCTGCAGCCGCGTCAGGTCGGTCTGGGTGACCATGCCGACGAAGCGGCCGTTGTCGGTGATCGGCAGGTGCCCGATCCTCCGCTCCAGCATCAGGTGCAGGATGTCCGACCCGAGCGCGGTGGGCGGCAGCGTCACCGGCCCCGGCGTCATGACCTCGGACACCGGCGCCGCAGGGTCGCGCTCCTCGGCGAGGACCTTGACGGCGAGGTCGCGGGTGGTCACGACGCCGATCAGTTGCCCGTCATCCTCGGTGACGCCAAGGCTCGAAACCCCGGCGTCGCGCATGATCTTGGCGACCGCTGCCACGCTCGTCGCCGGGCCGCAGGCGATCGGTTCGCGCGTGAGAAACTCGGACACCCGGCGCGTGGTCAGGTCGTTCACCCGGGGCTCGGCCCCGCGCGACCGGTTGAAGAAGCGCTCGAACGACGGAAAGCTCGCGATCAGGCGACGGAATTCGCCCACCGGAAGCTTGAGAAGCGTCGCGGCCTCGGTCGCGCGCGCGACAGTCACGGCGAGGCCGTCGCGCATCAGTCCGCGCTCGCCGAACGAATTGCGCCGGCCCAGAAGCGAGACCAGCACGCCGTTGCGGTCGAGGATTTCGACACTGCCGGATTCGATGAGGTAGAGCCCCGTCAGCGGCTCGCCCATCGTGTAGATCTCGGTTCCGGCAGGAACCTGCCTGCGGCCGAAGGAACCGGCGACGCGCGCCAGCTCGTCCTGCGGCAGGGTGTCGTAGGGATGGACCGATTCCAGGAAGGTCTGGATTGTCCGGATGTCGTCGTGCACCGCCAGCCCCTTTGCCGGAAGAGGTGCGCCCCGCGGACGGGGCGCACCGGCATCGTTCTGGACTCAGTGCCCGGTAGCCGCGCCCGCACCTTTCGGGATGCGGATCGATTCCACGAGTTCAACCACCTCATGCGGCGGTTCTTTCGTCATCGACGAGATCACGTAGGCGACGCCGAAGTTCACCACGGCACCGACCGTGCCGATCGACAGCGGCGAGATACCGAAGAAGTGGTTCGCCGCGGTGTTCTCGTACACGTTCGTGCCGGGGATGAAGAACCAGCCGAGGTAGAGGAAGATGTAGACCGCAGTGAACACCAGGCCCGCGAGCATACCGGCAATCGCCCCTTCCTTGTTGATGCGCTTGGAGAAGATGCCCATCATCAAGGCCGGGAAGATCGTCGCCGCTGCCAGACCGAAGGCCAGCGCCACCACCTGGGCCGCGAAGCCCGGCGGGTTGAGCCCGAGGTAGGTCGCGACCACGATGGCGGCTGCCATCGAGATCCGCGCCGCCAGAAGCTCGCCCTTCTCCGAGATGTTCGGATTGATGGAGCCCTTGATCAGGTCGTGGCTGATGGCCGACGAGATGGCCAGCAGAAGACCCGCAGCGGTCGAGAGCGCGGCGGCCAGACCGCCGGCGGCGACGAGAGCGATCACCCAGCCCGGCAGACTGGCGATCTCGGGGTTGGCGAGCACCATGATGTCGTTGTCGATCTTGGTGACTTCGTTCCCCGTCCAGCCGCGTTCGGTGGCGATGGCCGCCACGGCCTCGTTCTTGTCGTTGTAGTACTGGATCTTGCCGTCGCCGTTCAGGTCCTCATATTGGAGAAGACCGGTTTCCTTCCAGGTGTTGATCCAGGAGAGTTCCGGCTTGCTCTCGATGTCGGCGAGCGCGATGGCGTCGCCGTCGAGCGCGTTGCCGGCCACCGCGTTCGGCCAGAACGTCGTGGTCAGGTTGAGCCGCGCCATCGAACCCACGGCCGGAGCCACGGTGTAGAGCAGCGCGATGAACACCAGCGCCCAGCCGGCCGAGGAGCGCGCGTCGGCGACCTTCGGAACCGTGAAGAAGCGGATGATCACGTGCGGCAGACCGGCGGTCCCGATCATGAGCGACATGGTGAAGAGCACCATGTTGAACATGTTCGTGGTGTCGGCCGTGTAGGCGGTGAAGCCCAGTTCCGTCACGACCTGGTCGAGCTTCTGCAGCATCGAGATGTCGCCGCCCTGCGGCGCATAGCCGCCGATCAGGCCGAGCTGCGGCAGGAACGCACCGGTGAGGTTGAGCGAGATGAAGATCGCCGGGATCGTGTAGGCGACGATCAGGACGACGTACTGCGCCACCTGGGTGTAGGTGATCCCCTTCATGCCGCCGAGAACGGCATAGGCGAAGACGATCGCCGCGCCGATGTAGAGGCCCATGTCGGTCGACACTTCGAGGAATCGCGAGAAGGTCACACCCACGCCCCGCATCTGGCCGATAACGTAGGTGACCGAGATGACGATGAGGCAGATTACGGCGACGAGCCGCGCGGCGCCCGAATAGAAGCGGTCACCGATGAACTCCGGCACCGTGAACTTGCCGAACTTCCTGAGGTAGGGCGCGAGCAGGAGCGCCAGCAGCACGTAGCCGCCGGTCCAGCCCATGAGGAAGGCCGACTGCGTGTAGCCGCCCGCCGGGGCAAGCGCGATGATCCCGGCCATCGAGATGAACGAGGCCGCCGACATCCAGTCCGCGCCCGTCGCCATGCCGTTCATGATCGGGTTGACGCCGCGTCCCGCGGCATAGAATTCTGCGGTCGAGCCCGCGCGGGCCCAGATCGCGATCCCGATGTAGAGGGCGAAGGTCGCGCCCACCACGATCAGGTTGAGGGTAAACTGATCCATCTGTCCCCTGCCCCCTTATTCTTCCACGCCGTGTTCGCGGTCCAGCTTGTTCATCCTCGCGGCGTAGGCGAAGATCAGGACCAGGAACACATAGATCGAGCCGTTCTGGGCCATCCAGAACCCGAGATCGGCGCCGCCGACCGAAATCCCCTTCAACGCGGGCCTCAGAATGATGCCCATTCCGAAGGAGCAGATGAACCAGATGGCAAGCGAGATAAGGATGATCCTTACGTTCGCCTGCCAATAGGCGTGCGACGATGATTTGTCTGCCATATCGGCATCTCCCCTAGGTTTCCTCCCACCCGCGCCCCGTGCGTCGGGACGCCGGCCGTTCTATCCCGCCTTGCGCGTGACGATGGCGGCGAGCCCTTCGGCGATCTCGTCGATGGAGCCCATCGCCTCGACCGTCTCGAGCACGCCCATCGCCCGGTAGTGCGCGATCAGCGGCGCCGTCTGGGCGTGATAGGCGCTCAGCCTCTCGCGCACCGTCTCGGCATTGTCGTCGGCGCGGCGCTTGAACGCCGTGCCGCCGCATTTGTCGCAAACTCCCGCCGTGGCGGGCTGCTTGAACTCGTCATGGTACCCCTCGCCGCAGGCGGCGCAGGTGTAACGGCCGGCCACGCGGCCGACCATCGCCTCGTCGTCCACCTCGAGGCTGATCGCGGCACTGACACCGCGGCCTTCGGCGGCGAGAAGCGCGTCGAGCGCCCCCGCCTGCCCCGCCGTGCGCGGGAAGCCGTCGAGGATGACACCCCTGGCCACGTCGGGCTGGGCCATCCGGTCCTTCAGGATCGCCAGCACGATCTCGTCGCTGACGAGACCGCCGGCTTCCATGACGGCCTTCGCCGCGAGGCCCGCGGGCGTCCCCGCCGCCACCGCGGCCCGCAGGAGGTCGCCGGTCGAGAGCTGGACGAGCCCGAAGCGCTCCTCCAGCATCCGCGCCTGGGTGCCCTTCCCCGCGCCCGGAGGCCCGAGGAGGATGATGACGGCGGGTGCGGCCATGACCTCTCCCATCGCCTCAGGCCCGGTTCATCCGGTTCGCGATGAGGTCGTCGACGACCGCGGGATCGGCCAGCGTCGAGGTGTCGCCAAGCGACCCGTAGTCGTTCTCGGCGATCTTGCGCAGGATGCGGCGCATGATCTTGCCCGAGCGGGTCTTGGGCAGGCCCGGCGCCCACTGGATCAGGTCGGGCGAGGCGATGGGACCGATCTCGGTCCGCACCCACTTCACCAGTTCCTTGCGCAGGTCCTCCGACGGTTCCTCGCCGTTCATCAGCGTGACATAGGCATAGATGCCCTGGCCCTTGATGTCGTGCGGATAGCCGACGACCGCCGCCTCGGCCACCTTCGGGTGGGCGACGAGCGCGCTTTCCACCTCGGCCGTGCCCATGCGGTGGCCGGAGACGTTGATCACGTCATCGACCCGGCCGGTGATCCAGTAGTAGCCGTCCTTGTCGCGCCGGCAGCCGTCGCCGGTGAAGTAATAGCCGCGGTACTGGCTGAAATAGGCCTCCTGGAAGCGTTCGTGATCGCCCCAGAGCGTGCGCATCTGCCCCGGCCAGCTGTCGGAGATGCAGAGGACACCCTCGCATTCGGTCTCCCCCTGGCGCACCGCCGTCGCCGGATCGAGCACCACCGGCTTGACGCCGAAGAAGGGCAGCGTCGCCGAGCCGGGCTTCGTCGGGACCGCGCCCGGAAGGGGGGTGATCATGTGCCCGCCTGTCTCGGTCTGCCACCAGGTGTCGACGATCGGGCGTCTGCCCTTGCCAACGTGGCGGTCGTACCAGACCCAGGCCTCTGGGTTGATCGGCTCGCCCACCGTGCCAAGGACGCGCAGGCTCTCCAGGTCGTGCTTCTCGACCCATTCCGGCCCTTGCCCCATCAGCGAGCGGATCGCCGTCGGCGCGGTGTAGAACTGCGTCACCTTGTGCTTGGCGCAGACCTCCCAGAACCGGCCGGCGTCGGGATAGGTGGGCACGCCCTCGAACATCAGCGTCGTCGCGCCGTTCGCCAGCGGGCCGTAGATGATGTAGCTGTGCCCGGTGACCCAGCCCACGTCGGCGGTGCACCAGAAGACGTCCCCGTCATGGTAGTCGAAGACGTATTGATGCGTCATCGCGGCAAAGACGAGATAGCCGCCCGTGGTGTGCACCACGCCCTTCGGCTTGCCCGTCGAGCCCGAGGTATAGAGGATAAAGAGCGGATCTTCCGCGCTCATCGGCCGCGGCGGGCATTCGGGGCTCACCATGTCCATCATGGCCAGCACGTCCACGTCGCGCCCGTTCACCCAGGAGATCTGGTCGCCGGTGTGCTTGACGACGAGGCAGCGCACCTTGTCGGAGCAATGCAGGAGCGCGGCATCGGTATTGGCCTTGAGCGGCGTCCGCCGCCCGCCGCGCGGCGCGGTGTCGGCGGTAATTACGAGCTTTGCGCCGGAATCGTTGATGCGGTTCGCCAGCGCGTCGGGCGAGAAGCCGGCGAAGACGATGGAATGGATCGCGCCGATCCGCGCGCAGGCCAGCATCGCATAGGCCGCCTCGGGGATCATCGGCAGGTAGATCACGACGCGGTCGCCGCGCATCACGCCCTGGCTCAGGAGGACGTTGGCCATCTGGTTCACCTTCCGCGACAGTTCGCGATAGGTGATGTGCTTCGCCGGCGTCTTGGGATCGTCCGGCTCCCAGATGATCGCGGTCTGCAGCGCGCGGTCCTTCAGGTGGCGGTCGATGCAGTTGACCGAGGCGTTCAGAACCCCGTCCTCGAACCACTTGATCGAGACCTTGCCGAAGGTGAAGTCGGTGTCCTTGACCTTCGTGTAGGGCTTGATCCAGTCCAGCCGCTTGCCCTCGCGACCCCAGAAGGCATCGGGGTCGGCCATGGATTCGGCATACATGGCCCGGTACTTGGCGGCATCGGCATGGGCCTTCTCGAAGCCCGGGGGGACCTCGCGCATCTCCGGTGGCTGAACCGACTGATCCTTCGCAGCAGACATCTCGATCCTCCGTTGCAGGTCCGGCGTCGCGAAGCGTCACTCGCCGCGCCACGCATGAAGGCCCACGACCCCGCCGGGGTCCGTGCTCGAGCATCATTGTAAACCAATCGTTCATTTTATTGTAAGCCTTTTGAACAAAAAGATTTTCTTGTAAATTTGTTCACATATAGTCGGCTAATCTTGTAAATTCTTGGAAATGTGGCAAAAATTTGCCGAGGGATTTCAACCCGTTGCCGGTTCACGAACGGGTGAACTTCGCGCCGGGCGTCCCTCTTCGGCGCGGAGGCCCGACCGATGCGCTCGATGCCGCAGGCGCGGCGCGATCCGGCCCGCGGATTCCGCCCCGCCGATGTTTGCGCTCGCAGCGAATTGGCGATTCGTCGCCGGCTCAGCGGTGCTTGCCGACGCTCCACCCCGTTGCGCCGAGATGCGCCTCGGCCGCCGCGACGGGCAGGTCCTCGAGCGCCGATCCCATCGAGTCGTTCCAGCGGTTCAGGTAGCCGAAAAGCGCGACGACCCCCATGATCTCGACGATGTCGCCGTCGCTCCAGTGCGCCCTGAGGCGCGCGGCGATCTCGGGCGTCACGCCGTTCGGCACCTCGGCCGCGGCGTGGGCGAAGGCGAGCGCGGCCTTCTCGGCCTGGGTGAAATGCGGGCTGTCCTCGAAATCCCAGACGGACTCGAGCCGCTCGGGCGCGGCGCCGAACCGCTCGGCCCCGAGGATCGTGTGCGCCTGGCAATAGCGGCAGCCCGAAACGAACGAGGTCACGTAGCCCAGGAGCCGCTTGAACTCAGGGCTGACCGCGCCGTGGCAGGTCATCACCGCGACATTGAGCGCCGTGAAGGCGCGGGCGATCTCGGGACGGTGCGCCATGGTGCGCACCGAGTTCGGGACGACGCCGAGCGGTCCCTTGAAGAACTGCACCTCGGCACGCAGCCTGGGCTCCATCTCGTCTTCGCCCAACGGCTCCACGACAGCCATTCCGCCCTCCGCTCCGATTTCGCGGCAGGCTCGCAGGAAGCCCGCCTCAGGGCAAGGCCCGGTGGGCTGCCGCCACCGCGGCCCCGATGTCGTGGGCAAAGTGCACCTCGGGCTCGCGCAGGCCGAGCGACAGGAGCGTGCCGCGGCCGGGCCCGTGGCCCTCCCGCGGCACTGTTGCCGTCTTCGGCAGATATTGTTCGGAAAAACTGGGGCTTGTCTTACCCGCTGCCCGGTCCATGATGCGCCAGAAGGATGCCACCGCGCGCGGCAGCGAGAGCCGACGCGCCCTGTCAACGAGAGTCCTGAACCGGAACAGGAGCGACGCTTGCCAAGCACCGCCGTCCCGCAGCGCCCCAGCGACCCGATCCGGGCGACCGACTCGGCGGCGCGCGGCATCGCCCGCGACCTCATGCGCGGCGCCCGGATGGCCGCACTCGGCGTGATCGAGCCGGGCACCGGCGCGCCCTTCGTC
>NZ_WBUS01000274.1 GCF_008933605.1 Albidovulum sp. | reverse complement strand
GGGCGGGCGGCGGGGGCGTTTTCCCCTTCACATCCGGGCCCGGCCCGCGTATAGCCGCCGCCTGATCCTTCCCGGAGACCGACGATGCAGGGCAGCGCCAACCTCAACCTGATGATCAAGGCCGCGCGGAAGGCGGGGCGGAGCCTCGTGAAGGATTTCCGCGAGGTCGAGAACCTCCAGGTTTCGGTGAAGGGGGCCGGCGACTTCGTCAGCCGCGCCGATATCGCGGCCGAGAAGATCATCCGCGACGAACTCGTCGGCGCGCGGCCGACCTACGGCTGGGTCGGCGAGGAATCCTGCGAGACCGCCGGCGCAGACCCGACCCGGCGCTGGATCGTCGATCCGCTCGACGGCACCACGAACTTCCTGCACGGCCTGCCGCACTGGTCGGTCTCGATCGCGCTCGAGCACAAGGGCGAGGTGGTCGCCGGTGTGATCTTCGACCCGGCGAAGGACGAGATGTTCGCCGCCGAGAAGGGAGCGGGCGCCTGGATGAACGAGAGCCGCATCCGCGTCTCGGGGCGCAAGGCGATGTCCGAGGCGGTCTTTGCCACCGGCGTGCCCTTCGGCGCCAAGAAGACCCTGCCGGCCACGCTCCGCGACCTCGCCAGGCTGATGCCGGCCACGGCCGGGGTGCGCCGCTGGGGTTCGGCGGCGCTCGACCTCGCCTATGTGGCGGCGGGGCGCTTCGACGGCTACTGGGAACGCGAGCTGAACGCCTGGGACATGGCGGCGGGACTGGTGATCGTGCGCGAGGCGGGTGGCTTCTGCGAGGCGGTGCGCGAGGGGCGCGACGTCTTCGAGAGCGGATCGGTCATCGCCGCCAACGCCGAGATCTTCGGCGCCTTCGCCGGGGTGCTGCGCGCGCCCGAGTGAGGCGCCGGTGGGGGCTTCCCGCCCCCACACCCCCCGGGAGTATTTTCTCCAGGAAGAAGCTCAGGCGCCGTCCGAGGGGTGGTTCACCCCGTCGGTCCAGGGCACCTCGCCGAGGTCGCGCGGGTTGACGCCGTCGAGGCAGGCGACGTTGACGCCATATTCGTTCGGGTTGGAGCGCCGGCGGTGATGGGTGTAGATGCCGCAGGTCTTGCAGAACCAGTGCTGCGCCGTGCCGGTGTTGAAAGTGTAGAGCCTGAGGTTGTCCGCGCCTTTCACGATTCGAACGCCGTCGAGGGGAGCGGTGACCGCAATCGCGCCTCGCCTTCTGCAAAACGAACAATCGCAGCGCCGTGCCGTGCTGAAGCCGTCGCTCAGCTCGACCGCAAGCTCCACCGCGCCGCAGTGGCAGGTCGCGCGGTGCGGGCGGGACAGTTCGGGCAGCATCAGCGCCTCCGCCGGACCGTCGGGATGCGGGACGGCGAGTAGACCGTCTCGGGGTGCGGCGGCAGGCCGTGCGTGCGCGCCCAGAAGCCCGGGCCGCCGCGGCGGAGCCAGAGCGGCAGGGCGAGGACGAGCCCGGCGACGAAGCCGCCGGCATGGGCCCAGAAGGCGACGCCGCCGCCGTCGACCGGCATGCTCACACCGCTGAAGACCTGGAGCGCGAACCAGAGGCCGAGCATGACCCAGGCGGGCAGGGTCAGGATGCGGATGAAGATGACGATGATGACGAGGATGTCTACCCGGGCGCGGGGGAACATCAGGAGATAGCCGCCCATCACGCCGGCGATGGCACCGGAGGCGCCGACGGTCGGCACGGCGGAATCGGGCGCGGAGTAGATATGCGCGAAGGCCGCGGCTATTCCCGAGGCGAGGTAGAAGACGAGGAAGCCGACATGCCCCATCTGGTCCTCGAGATTGTCGCCGAAGATCCAGAGGAAGAGCATGTTACCGATGATGTGCATCCAGCCGGCATGGAGGAACATCGAGGTGAGGATGCCGGTGTAGCTGATGTGCTCGGTCACGAGCGCGGGATAGAGCGCGCGGTCGGCCCAGAAGCCGGCGAGCGCGCGCTCGTCGGCCATGTAGGGGAGCTGCACGAGAAAGATCAGGACGTTGACCGCGATCAGCGCGTAGACCACGAAGGGCGTGCGATGGGAGGGGTTGTGATCGCGGATCGGGAACATGCGCGCACGCTCGCCCGTCCGCGATCCCCCGTCAAGCGGTACCCGCCTCCGCCAGGAGCGCCGCGTTGCCGCCGGAGGCGGTGGTATCGACGCAGACGTGGCGCTCGTGCGCGACGTGCGCGCGGTCGGGCTGCGCCGTGATCAGCGGCAGGATCGGCCCCTCGCGGCCCGCCAGCGCCTGCGTCAGGGCGCGCGCGGTGGCCGTGTCGCCCCACCACAGGACGCCCGAGAACCCCGCGAGCGCGGCGAGCGCGGC
>NZ_WBUS01000091.1 GCF_008933605.1 Albidovulum sp. | reverse complement strand
CCCCCCCGGCCGTGCACTTGCGTTCACTTCCTCAACCCGGTCGAAGTCCCTCGCTCAGTCGCCCCGGTGCCCCTCAGGAGCCCGCCATCTCGTTCAGGAGGCGGTATACGCTGGCCCGGCTTATGCCCGTCCGCTTGGCGATCTCCGAGGCCCCTGTGCCCGCCCGGTGAAGTTCTTGAACCTCTTTCGAACGGTTCCGTGCCGTCGGCGCCCGACCCCGATACTTGCCTGCGGACTTTGCCTTTTGGATGCCCTCACGTTGCCTTTCCAACATGACCTCACGCTCGAACTGGGCGACGCTGCCGAGGATGTTGAGCATCAGCCGCCCGTTCGGCGTCCCGGTATCAATGGCCATCCCAAGGATGCGCAGCGCAACGCCCTTGGCTTCCAAAGCAGCAACCAGATCAAGTAGGTGGGCGACAGATCGGGCCAGCCGGTCCAGCTTCGTGACGACCAGAGTGTCGCCCTCTCGGGCGAACTCGATAGCGCGGGCAAGTTCCGCGCGGTTGGCGACGTCGATGGACGAAAGCTGTTCGGCGAAGACCTTCTCGCATCCTGCCGCCTTCAGGTCACGAAGCTGGGCCTCAAATCCTGCAGCCTGATCGGCGGTCGAAGTTCGGGCGTAACCGATGAGCATGTCGGGGACCTTTTGTCTCTAATGTCTCCTAGACTTTATAAGACGGAATGTCTCAAAAATCAATAGCTACTTGTGTGAGACGTTTTGGGGCGGCCGCTGGTTGTCTCGCACGGGCTAGCCGTATTGAGACCTCGCACGATGGCGGCGGCCAGACGCCCAACAGAGGAGCCGGTAGGCATATAAACTTCGCCTAAGGAGGCATCTCGTCAGCCAGGACGATCCGCATGTTCAAGTTCGTCAAGTCGTGCGGCTGCCCGGAAAAGGCCGCTGCGGACGTTCGCGTCCCCGTCTGCATCCCGGAGGATGTCCCGAAGCAACTCGAACATCGGAACATCGGGATGAAAACCATCAGGCAAGCCTCGAACACCGCGCACGATCTGAAAGTCGGTGAACCTCTCGCGGAGATCGTCAAGACGGCCGGCCTGCAACGCAGACACGACATCAACTATGGCGCCGCCAGCACGCTCAAAGGCTGAGCGCCGACCGCGCAGACGTTCGAGAGCGCATTCCTTTGAAACCCGATAGACGGCCTTCGTATCTTCAAGCGATGCAATCGCCGCGTCCAGATCACCGCCAGCGAGCCGGACGAAGTAGAACAAGGGCAACCACTGGCGCTGGACGAGCGCCGAGACGCACACATACTGCATTGGGGACCGAACGTTCTCACGGTCTAAGTAGGCACGAAGGACCATTTCCGGCGACAGAGCGTGGCCCTCAATCCGCTCAACGACCTGCCCCTCTCGGTCTACAGCGTGGACGTCGCCAATGAGGCGCAACGAAGGGGCGCCAGCACGTTCGTCAAATTCACCTTCCCGGATGAATTCAAGCTGTTCCGCTAGCGCACGATCAATCACGATGCGCCGTTCCCCCGCGTCTATCTCCCCTTTGTCTGTGTCGACGATAAGCGCGCGATCTGCTCCGATCTCGTTCAGGCGGGATGCGCTTGCCAGCAACGCCTGTGTCGCGGCTCTGTCGCGTTCGCGGAGCATCGCAAGCAGGTCGCCGAACTTTATCTTGCCGGACTGGCCGGGATAGCGGAACAGAATTGATCCGTCCTCTAGACCGTCCGCGTCGCGGCACACGATCACAGGCGGGGTTGGGAATTTCTCCACATGGATCACGCCCACTGTAAACCCACCCACATCAAGCACGTCTTTAGAAAAGGCTGGCGTCGGCGTCAGCAAGGTTTTCACCTTGTCCGTGATCCGCACTATGTCAGTATCTTGGAAGGCAGTGTCGGGCATCCCGACCACCTTGCAATCTGCGTTTCGGACGCCAACGAATACAAAGCCGCCCCGGTTGTTCGCGAGGGCTGCAATCGCGCGGACAATCGGTTCCATCCGCCGAGGATCAAACTGCGCCTTGCACTCCTGATCGGCCGTTTCGCCGCCAGCAAGATACCAATCACCATCTTCACGCTGAACGAAACAAGCGCCCGCTCGCTCCGACACCGTTGGCGGTCGGGCCGCGTTACCGGCGATGACGACGCCGACGTCGGCGGGGACAAAACCAGCAAGAAAGGTATCGAGTGCTGCTTCGGTCGCTTCAGGCACCTCGGGGCCGTAGTCGCCCGAACGAATGCCTGTGATGCGACCAGAGTTCACCGGTCGATCCTGGCGGTTGAAGTAGAACTGAATGTCGCGGTTCCGCATCCCGCGCCGAAGCATTGCTTTGATCAATCCGATCTCGTTATCCGAAATGCTCTTGCGCGACATGTTCTACCTCTGAACTCCAGGTAATCTTCACGGAGCGGTCGTGATCATGCCGCCTCGCCCTCCTTGGCCTCGCCCCAGACGCGGGCGATGGCGGCGTCGATCTTTTTCTCGAAGCGGCCGATCAGGTCTCGGTTCCCGCGCACAAGTGATTGCTCAGCTTCGATATCCGAAGCAATCTGTATTTGAATTTCCATCGGAGGCAGAGGAATTTTCATTTGCTTTAAATGCGTCGGTCCAAAATGCTTGATTACAGCGCCAGACGTGAAACTAGCTGCCTGCGCTAAAAAATTCTCCGATCCGAGGAATACGCGCAAATACCCGTGATGTAGCTCCGAGCTAGTGGGCCAAAAGCGGATAATGCCTGTGTAGCAGATGGCTCCGGCCGTCTCTTCGTTGACCACAGAAACCTTTCCAAACGAGGCACTCGTTGAAATTAGAATGTCACCTACATTCAACCTGAAATGAGGCCACTTGGTCGATACCAGGTCTGGGTCGAGGTAGTTACATCCATCCAAAGTCACGCGCTCGGTTTGAACACCTGCCAAGCGGACCAGTGGGACGCCATTCGGGGCAAAGTCCTTGGCAAGAATGCCCGGCCCTTCTTGAAAGCCGACAACACTCTGTAGTTCCGCCAAAGCCCAGGTTGGATTGATTGGAAACTGAGGTTTATAGTTGTCGAGGACGGCGCGGGCGCCGTCGATGACGCGCTGATAGCCCTCGACCTCGGCCACGATCTCTCGCTGCACCTCAAGCGGCGGGAGGGGGATTTCCAGTTCGCACAACTTGCTCTTTGAAATTTCTGCGAACGTGCCGCCTGTCGCCCAGCTTTGCATGGTGGGCACGAGGCGTGTTATCGCCAAAGCGACATACTCCGCCAACGCCTTGGTGTTGTCGGTGATGACGATGTTCTTGAAGCCCTGATTGGTCGCCAGAGGGACGCGGTTGATGGCTATTCGGCCGATGGTCGCCCGCGACGAAACAAGGACGGAGTTCACCGGAAGCAGCTTGGCCGAAGAACTCTTCAGCCCGGCCTCGCTGATGGTTCGGACGGTTTCGGCGATCTCGGTAATGAAGTTGGTTGCAGGCAGGTCGACCAGCGTCGCCCAAGGAATGCCACCGCCCCAATATTCGGAAATGTCGGACCGCGGGGTGCCGCCGCTTTCAACCTTGAACAGGGTTTCATCGCCTAGCGAAACCATCGGAAATCCGGATTTGCTTCCGTCCCGCGTGACATATCGTTCTGCACTTAGAGTGACTGACCCCTCGGACAGAAGGTCGCTTCGGGGAACGGTAAAGCCATGATTGCTTTCCAACACCTCGCTGCCGCCCGCCCGCGCAGCTACCAACCATGCCCCTAGATCAGCCTTTACCTGCGCCAGTTGCGACCCCTTCACCGCCTTGCGCTGCGCGCCCAAGGCGAAGCCGTCATTCTCGATCTTGAAAAAGGCGACGTGGTCGCTCGCCTTGGCCACGGTGCGGTCAAGGATCAGGATCGACGTCTTGACGCCTGAGTAGGGGTTGAACACGCCCGCGGGCAGCGAGATGACGGCGGCGAGATGGTTCTCGACCAGCATCTTGCGCAGCGCCACATAGGCGGTCTGGCTCTGGAAGATGATCCCCTCGGGCACGACGATGGCTGCGCGACCGTTCGGCGTTAGGTGCTCGGCCATGTAATCGACGAACAGCACTTCGCTGCGCTTCGACTGCACTTGAAACCGGGTATGCGGTCTGATCCCCCCCTTCGGCGACATGAAGGGCGGGTTCGCAAGGATGACGTCGGCCACGTCTGTCCATTTATCCTCGGACGTCAGCGTGTCGTATTCCTCGACCTTTGGGTCGGCAAAGCCGTGGAGGTAGAGGTTTACGAGGCTGAGGCGAACCATGTCGGGCGAGATGTCGTAGCCCTTGATGTTGCGGGCCAGGCGGGCGCGGTCCTCGGGCGCGAGTAGGTCGCCCGGATAGCGCATCGGACTTTCAAGCGCCTGCTCGGCGGCGTCCACGCCCTCGGCCGCGCCGTTACCGTTCAAGACCTTGGTCGAGTTCTGCTTGAGGATGTGCTTGTAGGCCGAGATCAGGAAGCCAGCCGTGCCACAGGCCGGATCGAGGATCGTTTCGTGTTTCTGCGGATCGATGATCTCGACCATGAAGTCGATGATGTGCCGGGGCGTCCGAAACTGGCCCGCGTCACCTTGGCTGCCCAACACCGACAGAAGGTATTCGAAGGCGTCGCCCAGCTTTTCGCTGTGGTCGTAGGTGAAGCCGTTGATCTCCCGCAGGAAGGCGCGCAGCGTCTCCGGGTCTCGGTAGGGCAGATAGGCGTTGCGGAAAATCTGGCGAAACAGGGAGGGAAGCCCCTCGTTCTCCACCATCTTAGTCAGCGCCTCGGAATAGGTGTTGAGCATGTCCTGCCCGGAGACGCCCGGCGCGACTAGCTTCGCCCAGCGATAGCGTTCGTAGTCCTTGGTGAAGAACTTGCGTGCACCGCCAAGTTCCTCGGCCTCAAGGTCCATGTCGTCCATGAACTTGTAGATCAGGGCGACGGTGATCTGCTCCACCTGGCTCTTGGGGTCCGGCACCTTGCCGACAAGGATGTCTCGGCAAGTGTCGATGCGGCGTTTGGTTTCGGTGTCGAGCATGGTCTTCTTTCGTCAGAGGAACGGGTTCAGGGACACGTAGTCCTTGATGTATTCGGGGATGCGCCTGCGCCACGTGGCGGGAACCTCCTTCAGATCACGCGTGGTGAAGGTGGGGTTGACGTTAAGCGATGCGAAGTCACCTTCTTCGATCTTGGCCCGGACGTGGGCGTCGCGAATGTAGGCTTCGAAGAAGTAGCGCATTTCGCGAATGCGGTCGGCTTCCTCGGGCTGCTGGTCGGCGAGGAACTTCTGGAACTCGTCTTCGATCAGTTCGGCCTTGCTTTTGAAGCCGGGGATGAAGCCGAACGCCTTTTCGACCAGTTCGCGGACAGAGATGCGGCGGTCGACCCCAGCCGCCTTGCGCAGTTTTTCGAGGTTGAAAAACTCGTTCGGCTTGTCGAACAGTTCCTCGATGACGCGGCGGGTCGCAGCTTCCCAGTTCTGCTGCGCTACGAGGTCGGCAAGTGTGGTGTCAGCCCGGGCGGCATCTTCGAACCGGCGGAAGAGTTCGCGGTCGATCCGCATGCCGTCGGCACCGATCTGCGTCTCGACCTGGCTGACCACGTCATCGGGGTCGAAGTGCTCGAAGGTGCCGGGTCCGCTTTGCCCCGTTTGCTGCCTGCTTTGCCCGTCACCACCCGTATTGAGCGGCATGGTTGAAGGCGCAGGAAGGGCCAGTTCCTCATCGTAGGCAAACCGCTCTTCGAAGTATTCGCAGTTGGCGAAGAAGTCGAAGAACCGAAAGGTGGCCTTCTCGACGGCACCCAGCGCCGCCTTTTTCTCGGGGTCGAACATCTCTTCCGCGAAGTTGTGCTTGCGCGTTCCCCGACCCTTGATCTGCACAAAGTCAGAGGGAGAGAAGACAGGGCGCATCAGCGCAAGGTTCAGAAGGTCCGGACAGTCGTAGCCCGTCGTCATCATCCCCACCGTCACGCAGACCCGCGCCCGGGCGGTGCGATAGTTCTCCACGAAGTCGCTGTGCCCGCCGAGGTTGTTGTTGGCGAAGTTGACCGTCATCTTCTGCGCATCGGCGACGTGGCTCGTCACCTGCATGGCGAAATCCGACCGATAGCGGCCTGGCCATAACTGGTCCGCCATCTCGTTCAGGATCTGGACCAGCTTTGCGGCGTGGTTCTGGCTGACCGCGAAGGCAATGGTCTTGCCGAACTCGCCGGTTATCGGGTCGCGCAGCCCGTGCTGAAGCAGGGTCTTGCAGAAGGCGCGGTTGGTCGGTTCCGCAAAGAACCGCTTCTCGAAGTCCCTACCGGCGAATGCCTCTTCCAGTTCGTTTCCATCCTCGTCCGTGGTCGAGACCACATAGCCTTCGTCCGAGAGAAGCTGCGTCGTCACCCCTGTGCGCGCGTCGATCACATAGGGGTTGATCAGAAACCCATCCCGGACCCCGTCGATCAGGGAATAGCGGTAGGTCGGTTCGCCGGACGCGCATCCGAAAGTCCGGTAGGTATCCAGCATCATTCGGCGCTCAGCCTCGCGAGGATCACGTTCGGATGACCGTTCGGCAGATTGCTTCAGGTAGTCCTTGGGCGTCGCTGTCAGGCCCAGCTTGTAGCCGATGAAGTATTCAAACACCGCCCGCGCGTTGCCACCGATGGACCGATGGGCTTCATCTGAAATCACCAGATCGAAGTCGGTCGGCGCAAACAACCGCCGATACTTGTCGTTGAAGAGCAGGGACTGGACGGTGGTCACGACAATGTCGGCCTTACGCCAGTCGTCGCGCTGCTCCTTGTAGATCACCGATGTGAAGTCGTTCCTCAGGTAAGCCTTGAAGGCTTTGTCCGCCTGCACTTCGAGTTCAAGGCGGTCAACGAGGAAGAGGATGCGCTTCGCATTGCCGGTTTTCAGGAACAGCTTGATGAGGGCCGCCGACGTGAGGGTCTTTCCGGTGCCGGTCGCCATTTCGAACAGGAAGCGCGTCGACCCCTTCTTGGCATCCTCCTGCACCCGCTCGATGGCGCGCTGCTGGTATCGTCGAAGGAACCGCAGCTTGTTCTTCTCAATGAAGGCTGGGCGCTCCGCTTCGACCTTCCAGCCCGCTTCCTGGGCGTAGCCGGGCATCTGGGTCAGGACGATGTAGTCCAACCCGACCTGTTCGCCCGCAAGGCGTTCGGCGTCGGGGGTGAAGGCGTAATGGTTCCCAATCTCCGTGGGGCTTGGGAACTTGGAGATGACAGTCGGGTTCCCCTGTTCGAGGTCCCAAAGGTAGTGGATGTTCCCATTGCTGAGGATCACAAAGCGGGCGTTCTGCGACCGGGCATATTTCCGGGCCTGCTCCTTTGCCGAAAGTGGGTTCTTGTCCTCTGACTTGGCTTCCAAGACGATCAACGGCTTCCCGCGCCCATCCAGCAAGAGGAAGTCAACGAAGCCGTTGGCGGCCTTCTCCAGATCGTCGCCAAGGGCGTCAAGACGATCCCGCGTCAGCTTCACGTTTGGTTCAAGGACGATGTTCGCTGGCCCGGCGGCCTCATCGAAGAACCGCCACCCGGCTTGTTCGAGCAGCCGGTTAATCTTGATCCGAGCTGTCGCCTCTTTCTGAACCAAAACAATGTCTCCGGGTGAACCTCTCCTCCTTATGTCGGATGGACGTTCGCCTACAAAGCGCAAAGTGGTCGTTAGGATGGCGCCGAAACGTCACTTGGGTGGATATTGGGGTGGATCAATAAACGCTACTTGCCGATAACGACTTGAAAAATATAGAAAATTAGGTGTAATGTGGTGCCCAGAGCCGGAATCGAACCAGCGACACGCGGATTTTCAATCCGCTGCTCTACCAACTGAGCTATCTGGGCACCGTTGGGTGGGCGGGTGATACCCAAGCGGGCCGGGGCTGTCCAGTGCCTTTTCGTGCAATTCGGCCGCGGCGCGCTCAGTGCGGGCGCGGCGCGGGCGGGTCGGACGGCGCCAAGGTGTCTTCCTCCTCGGACGGGATCGCATAGGCGCCGGTCAGCCAGCGGCCGAGGTCGATGTCGGCGCAGCGCTTCGAACAGAAGGGCCGGTATTTCGGATCGGTTTCCTTGCGGCAGATCGGGCAGGTCATGCCACGCCCCCCTTCAGGATCAGCGCGATCGGCAGGCGGTCGCGCTTCCTTTGCAGTTCGAAATTGCCGAGCGGCGTCCAGCCCGCGAGGCTCGTCTCGGCCGCCTCGCCCCTGAACGCCTGGCGGATCTGCTGGTCGAGCGCGGCGCGGTCGCGCTTCGGCATGGGCGCGAAATCCACCGTCACCTGGCCGCCGAGTCCGCGCAGCCGCAACTGGCGCGGCAGGTCGCGCGCGGCGGCGATATTTGCCTTGAGGCTTGCCGCCGGGGAGGTGTCGGCGCCGGTGTTGACGTCGACGGCGACGAGCGCCCGGGTCGGCTCGATCGCCATGCTGCCCCCGCCCGGAAGGGCTACGACCGGATCGAGGAGCGCGTCCGCCATCTCCTCCACCCCATGCCGGGCGAAGGCATCCGCCCCCTCCGCCACCTCGTCGGGTGCGGGGTCCGCCCAGTCGCGGCAGGCCTCCTCGTGCGGCGAGGACGCGGCGACCAGAAGCTCGGGCGCGCCCGCCCGGTCGGCCATGACCGCCTCGGCCAGCGCCCGGGTCCCGGCCAGGTCGGCCGTGATCTCGTCGTCCTCGGCCAGGTCCGCGGCCGAGCGCAGGATTAGCCCGAAGTCCGAGCCCGCCATGCCCGCCTCGGCCAGCGCCGACAGGCGCGCGCGGGCGTCCTCGTCGCGGATGCGGCGCGAGATGTTGAGGCCGGGTGCGGCCGGCGTCACGATGCAGTAGCGGCTCTTGAAGAGCACCCGCGTCGTAAGCGGCAGCGCCTTGCCCGGCTCGGCAAAGCCCGCGACCTGGACAATGACCGGCCTGCCGGGCGCGAGACCCTTGGTTTCCCGCAGGAATCCCGTCTCGCCGCCGGGCAGCTTCACGAAGGCCCCGCCCTGCCCCTTCATCGGCCGGTCGAGCACGCCCCTGAGGATCGCGCCGGGCGCGAAGGCCGCAGCCTCGCCCGCATCGACCAGAAGGTCCGTGAGGTCGCCGTCCACCACGAGCGCCGCCGCCTCGCGGCCGCGGTAGCTGCCAAGGACGACAACCCTGCCCTTCATGCGTCCACTCCCTGGATGTCGATCCCGGCGGCCTCCAGCAGATGCGCCGTCTCGGCCACCGGCAGGCCCACGACGCCGGTGAACGATCCCTGCAGCCACGGGATGAACGCGCCGAAGCGGCCCTGGATCGCATAGGCCCCGGCCTTGCCCTGCCACTCGCCGCTCTGGAGATAGGCGTTCAGTTCCCGGTCGGAGAGTGGCTTGACCTTGACCACCGTCTCCACCACCCGCTCCCACAGGCGCGCGCCCCGCCGCACGGCGACGGCGGTGATGACGCGGTGGCGCCGGCCGGACAGGGCCAGCAGGAACTCCGCCGCCTCGCCCGCGCTGTCGGGCTTGCCGAGGATGCGCCGGCCGAGCGCCACCGTGGTGTCGGCGCAGAGGACGACCTCGCCGTCGGCGCAAGCCACGGCCTCGGCTTTCTCCCGCGCCATCCGGGCGCAATAGGGGCGCGGCAACTCGCCCCTGCGGGGCGTCTCGTCAATGTCGGGGGTACGCACGGCGTCGGGCACAAGTCCGAGCTGGGACAGAAGCTCGCGCCGCCTCGGGCTGGCGGAGCCGAGGATGAGGCGCGGCCGCACCTCAGCGGAAGCGGTAGTTGATCCGCCCCTTGGTCAGGTCGTAGGGCGTCATCGTCACCTGCACCTTGTCGCCGGCAAGCACGCGGATGCGGTTCTTGCGCATCTTTCCTGCCATCGTGGCGATGATCTCATGGCCGTTTTCCAGCTCGACCCTGAACGTCGCATTCGGCAGGAGTTCCTTCACGACGCCCGGAAATTCGAGACCTTCTTCCTTGGCCATGGTCACTCCACAGTTGATACGTCCCCGGCCAGAACCGGGGCGCGCGTTAAATGCGCCCGATGGACCGGGAATTCAAGCCTTATCTCGGCGCCGGCGGACCTGCGCGACCCGCGCGAGTTGCGGCACCTGCTCCGGCCAGTGGCGGAAGTTGAGAACGCCGCCGTCGGCGCGCACCTCGGCGACCGCCGCGCGGCTCGCCTCGGCATAGACCCAGCCTGGCGCGCCGAGCGTCCCTTCGGCCAGAATGCCGGTCGGTGGAAAGCCCCGGTCGGGCGGCCCGTAGACCGAGGCGCGGCCGGTGTTCTCCTCCATCCCCGCGCACCAGGGCGCCGTGCCGACGACGGGCGCATGGACCGCGATCATCTGGCCTTCGAGCGCGCGGGCCATGGCCCCGACCCGCACCCGGGTGAAGCCCGCGAGCGCCTCGGTCGCGGAGGGAACGAGCAGGATCTCCGCCCCTGCCTCGGCCATCGCCCGGCCGAGAAGCGGGAACTCGCCGTCGTAGCAGATGAGGACACCGATCCGGCCCAGCGCGGTATCGAAGACCTTCAGCCCCTCGCCGGCGACGACATGCCAGTCCTCGCGCTCGAAGCGGGTCATCATCACCTTGTCCTGGTGGCCGATGACGCCGTCCGGCCCGAAAAGGCTCGCCCGGTTCACCGGACGGTCGCCCGCGTGGGCCACGTCATAGACCGGGCCGGAGCCGGAAAGGATATGGACGCCGTGGTGGGCGGCGAGCCGGGCGTGCATCGCGTCCGACGCGGGCTTGTGGCGGTCCACTTCCCGCAACGCCCCTTCGAGGTCGCCCGCCACCGCGCGGCCGCCGAGCGAGGCGAGTTCCATCGCCCCGTATTCGGGAAAGACCAGAAGCTCCGCGCCCTGCCCGGCCGCCTCGGCCACCCAAGCTGCGATCTTGGTCTCGTAGTCGACCCAGCTCTCGAACCAGTCCAGCGGATAGGCGGCGGCGGCGATCTTCATGTCTTCCTCCCCGGCGGCGCGGGCACCCCGGCGCGCTAGAGCGCCCGGATCCAGAACTGCATGCGCTTCGCGGTCTCGGCCGCCTCGCCCACATCCTTCCACGAATATTCCGCGATGACACCTTCCATGGGTGCATAGCCGCGTTTCCGCCAGAACGCATCTAGCGGCCGGTAGTCGCCGGGCTTCAGGGGATCGTCGTCGGGCCGCACCACCCGGCAGAAGGCCGACCAGCGCCGTCCTAGACGGCGGGCATGAGCCTCGCGCACGTCGAAGAAGGCATGGCCGACGCCCTGGCCGCGGTACTCCGGCAGGAGCACCGATTCCGCACAGTAGAAGATATCGGACAGCGTGAGCCCGGTACTGGCGAAGGCTGCGCCGAACTCCTCGCCGTGATCTTCCATCGGCGTGCCTGTCGCCGCGCCGACGAGCCGTGCCCCGTCGAAGGCGCCGACGAGGATCGCCTCGGCGCTGTCCCTGTAGGTCGCAAGGTAGCGCCGTTCATAGTAGAGGTCGCCGTCGTAGAGATAGGGCCAGTCGCGAAAGACCGCGATCCTCAGCCGGGCGACGTCGTCCAGCGCCGCCTCCAGCGCCGCACCGGTCAGGGGCTGGACCGTGACGCTCACGCCGAGACCTGCCGGACCCAGTCGGCGAGGTTGTAGTAGGTCGTGACCCGAGAAATCCTGCCGTTACGGAGCGTGAAGAAGGATCCCGCCGGCAGGACGTATGTCTGGCCACGGGCCTCCGGCAGGCCGCTGTCGGTCCTGAGGTATTCGCCGTTCACCACGAACTCGGCGGCCGCCCGCGTGCCGTCCTCGCTGGCGAATACGACGATGTCGGTCAGGCGCTCGCGGTAGCAGTGGCTCATGTGGGCGCAGAACTCGGCGAAGAGGATCTTGCCCCGGCGGATGCCGCCCTCGTTGACGTGGTGCTCCACGTCGGGGTCGAGAAGCGCCAGCATCCCCTCCACGTCGCCCCGGCTGAAGGCGTCGTAATAGGCCTCGATCACCGCCTTGGTCATCCTGATCTCCCTTCGCGTCCGGCGCTGCCCGCCGGCACCGTCGCCTCCCGCCTAGCGGAGCGCGCGCCGCTCCGCAACCTGCTGGAGGGACAGGCGATGGCGCAATTGCGACCCCTGGCGGCGGCGCGGGCGCGGCCTAGCCGCCCGCCGCGCCTGCCGCGCCCGCGACACGTGGTTCGCCGAAGCGCTCGATCATCTTCGCCCGGATCTGGTCGCGGGTCTGCCGGTAGGCCGTGAGCTTCGCCTCGCGCGTCTCGCCGATGCCGGTCGGATCCATGATCGGCCAGTATTCCACGTCAAGATGATAGTGCCGGGTAAGGTCGAGCGCCTGTTTCCGGCTCGCGGGCGAGAGCGCGACGACGAGGTCGAAGCCCGACAGGTCGTCGCCGTATTCCTTCATTTCCTCGAAGCTCCGCGACCGGTGGCGGGAAAGCTCGATCCCCATCTCCTGGCATACCGCGATCGCGAATCCGTCGATCTCCAGATCGTTCTCGACTCCCGCCGACTGGACATAGGTCGCCCGGCCGTAGAGCTGCTTCATCAGCGCTTCGGCCATGGGTGAGCGCACGGCGTTGTGGTCGCAGCAGAAGAGCACCGAATGCGGCAGGGTGCCGGACAACGTCACCCCCCGGTCTGCAATACGCAGATGAGCGTGAAGAGCCGCCGCGCCGTGTCGATGTCGAGCAGCGCCTTGCCGTCGAGCCGTTCCTGCACGACGCGCGCGCCTTCGTTGTGAATGCCCCGGCGGGCCATGTCGATCGCCTCGATCTGCGCCGGCGGCAGGCGCTTCACCGCGTCGAAGTAGCTCTCGCAGATCTGGAAATAGTCCTTCACCACCTGCCGGAAGGGTCCAAGCGAAAGGTGGAACTCCGCGACCTTCCCGCCCTCTTCGGTGGCGATGTCGAAGACGAGCCGCTTGTCACGTATCGACAGCGCCAGCCGGAACGGACCCTCGGGCGCAGGCGCGCCCTCCCGGCCCGGCAGGTCGAAGGAATTGTCCTCCAGAAGGTCGAAGACGGCCACCCGCCGTTCCTGCGCCACCTCCGGCGTCGGCGCCGGCAGGCCCGCATCGTCGATCTCGATCTGGCAGATGCGGCTCATGCGACCCCGCCCCGGTTGACCCGGTCAAGCCGCGCCCGCACGGAAAGCCCGTGCGCCTCGAGGCTTTCGGACACGGCCAGCCGTTCGGCCGCGGGGCCGATGGCGGCCAGGGCCGCCGGCGTCATCTTTGCGATCGTCGTCCGCTTCAGGAAGTCCATCACCGACAGCCCGCTCGAGAACCGTGCCGAGCGTGCCGTGGGCAACACATGGTTCGGCCCGCCCACGTAATCGCCGATTGCCTCCGGTGTCCAGTGGCCGAGGAAGATCGCCCCGGCATGGGCGATGCGCGGCAGGAGCGCCTCCGGGTCCTCGACGCAGAGCTCCAGATGCTCCGGCGCCACCCGGTCCGACAGCGCCGCCGCCTCGGCAAGGTCCCGCGTGACGACGACGGCGCCGTAGTCCCGCCAGCTTGCCCCCGCGATCGCGCTCCGCTCGATCGTGGCGAGCCGCGCCTCGACCGCCGCCACGACCGCGCGCGCGGTTCCGGCATCGTCGGTCACGAGGATCGCCTGCGCGCTCGCGTCATGCTCGGCCTGGCTCAGGAGGTCGAGCGCCACCCAGTCCGGGTCCGCCGTTTGGTCGGCGATGACGAGAATCTCCGACGGGCCGGCGATCATGTCGATGCCGACGCGTCCGAAGACACGACGCTTGGCCGCCGCCACATAGGCATTGCCGGGTCCGGTGATCTTGTCCACCGGCCGGATCGTCTCCGTGCCATAGGCCATGGCCGCGATCGCCTGCGCGCCGCCCACCCGGTACACGGTGTCCACCCCCGCCAGCCGTGCCGCCATCAGGACCAGGGGATTGACCACGCCGCCCGGCGTCGGACAGCAGATCACCAGCCGCCCGACCCCGGCCACCTTCGCCGGAATCGCGTTCATCAGGACCGAGGAGGGATAGGAGGCGAGCCCCCCCGGCACATAGAGC
>NZ_WBUS01000090.1 GCF_008933605.1 Albidovulum sp. | reverse complement strand
CTTCCTCGCGGTCAAGCCGCCGGAGCGGCGGGCCTGGATCTCGACCGCGAGGAAGCGGCGCAGCAGCGGCCGGCTGATGCTGCGCGGCGCGGGCCCGCCGAAGATCGCGGCCCAGGCGGCGAGAAGCTCGGCCCGCTCCATCGCCTCGAGCGCGGCGATCGTCGGCAGCGGGCTCATTCGCCGCCCTCCGCTCCCGCCACCAGCCGGTAGCGGGCGGCCTCGCCCCTGGCCTCCGGCACGATCCGCTCGATCGTGGCGCCGGCCTTGCGCAGGGAACTCAGGGCGGCGCGCACCGAATGCGGCTGCCAGGCCAGCGCCGCCTCGATTTCGCCGAGACGCGCGCCCTCGGGGGACGCAAGCATCGCCTTCAGCCGGGCGAGCTTGCCGATCCGCGCCGGCGCGCCGGCCGTGCCTGTCGCTGTCTCGGTGGCCTTCGCGCTGGAGGTGCCATGCTTCTCCGTGCCGGAGGTCTTCGGTTTCCGTGCCATCTGGGTCTTCTCCCGTGTCAGGGGCCCCGCGGCATGCCGGGCCCGGTACCGGGTGAAGCCCGGGGGTGGGTGCCGGGCGTGGCAACAGGAACGCTTGCCTCGGCGGAGAAGTCCAGCGGGAACGACAAGGTAAAGATCGGGTAAATACCAGGTATCAAACTCTTTGGTTTCAATAGGTTACGTCAAAAATCCATTGCGGTCGCGGAACGAATCGCCTAGATGAATGCCATCAGGGCCATCGAGCCCGGCGGGCTCTGCTCGCCAGTAAGCCGCCTTCGCTCGGCACCCGACTGTTGGCCCCGCCAACGCATGGGATTCACAGAAGGCAACCGCGCCGGATCGGGCGATCCGGGGGTTGCGTCATGCGTCCCTCATCTCCCGATCCATGATCTCACGCCGAGCTCGAGAGGCTCGTGACATGAAAGAAAGGAGACGGATATGTCTCACCCCTTCCACCCCGGCGTTCCGGTGCGCCGTCGCCGGCCCGCCCCGACGGCGCCGGCGCCGGCGCATACGCGACATTGTGACGCCATCGTCATGCTGCCGCTCGCCGCGCTCAAGCCTTATGCCGGCAATGCCCGGCGGCATGACGACAAGCAGATCGACCTGATCGCCCGCTCGATCCGCGAGTACGGCTTCGTCAACCCGGTGCTGATCGACAAGGACAACGTCATCGTCGCCGGGCACGGACGCTACGAGGCAGCACGGCGGCTGGGGCTCGCGACGGTGCCGACGATCCGGATCGAGCACCTTACGGAGGCGCAGATCCGCGCCTACCGGATCGCCGACAACCGCATCGCCGAGCTGTCCGAGTGGGATGCCAACCTGCTGCGGCTCGAGATCGTCGATCTGTCGGAGCTGGAGTTCAAGGGCGAACTTGACTTCGACCTCTCGCTCACCGGCTTCAACACGCCTGAGCTCGACATCATCCTCGAAGGCGAGGCGGCCGGAACGGAGGAGACCGAACGGGTGGATCTGCCCGGTGAGGAGACGGTCGCGGTGACCCGCCCGGGCGATCTCTGGACCCTCGGCGAGCACCGCCTCCTGTGCGGCGACGCGCTTCGCGATGAAGGTTACGCCCGGCTGATGGAGGGCGAACTGGCGCGGATGGTGTTCACGGATCCGCCCTACAATGTCCCGATCAGCGGCCATGTCCGGGCCGGTGCCAGCGGGCATCGCGAGTTCGCGATGGCTTCGGGCGAGATGTCGGACGCCGAGTTCCGCAGTTTCTTGGCAGGCTTTCTGCAGCGGTGCAAGTCCGTCCTCATGGCGGGTGGCATCGCCTTCGCCTGCATCGACTGGCGCCATGTCGAGGACCTGATCTTCGCCGGCAAGTCCGAGGACCTGTCGCTCCTGAACCTCTGTGTCTGGGCAAAAAACAACGGCGGCATGGGAAGCCTCTATCGCTCCCAGCACGAGCTGGTCTGCGTCTTCAAGAAGGAAGGCGCGCGCCATGTCAACAACGTCGAGCTGGGCCGCCATGGCAGATACCGCACGAACGTGTTCCAGTACCCCGGTGTCAATACTTTCCGGAAGGGGCGCGCCGCGGACCTCGCCGATCATCCGACGGTGAAGCCCACGGCGCTTGTAGCAGATGCGATCCGCGACGTCAGCCATCGCGGCGAGATCGTGCTCGATCCCTTCGGCGGGTCGGGCTCGACGCTTCTCGCCGCCGAGAAGACCCGGCGCCGGGCCCGGCTGATCGAGATCGATCCGCTTTATTGCGACGTCGCGGTCCGCCGCTGGCAGGCCCTGACCGGTGGCTCGGCTGTTCTCACTGGCACCTGCGAAACGTTCAACGACCGCGCTGCGGCTCTCGAGACGGAGGCCGACCATGGCCAGGCGACGCAGTGACGGCACCTACGAGGTCGGCTACGGCCGGCCGCCGGTCGCAACCCGGTTCAAGCCGGGCCAGTCCGGCAATCCCCGCGGACGCCCGAAGGGCGCCAAGAACGTCGATACCATCCTGCGCGCGGTTCTGATGCAGCAGATCACGGTGCTGGAGGGCGGCAAGCGACGCAAGGTCACCGTCTTCGAGGTCTTCCTGAAACGCCTCTCGAAACAGGCGCTCGAGGGGGATCCGAAGTCGGGCGACAAGATGATCCGCCTGCTTCCCTATCTCAAGAAGACCGAGGCGTCGGGCGATGCCACGGCCGCGCCGGACGAGGGCGAGGACGATGTTGGGCGCGACGGCGATCGCGACATGCTGCGCTACTTCGCGCAGATGGTGCGCGACGGCGCGCTCGATCTCGATGACGAGGAGGAAGCGCAATGAGTGAGATGGGTCCGGGACTCGCGCGCCAGGCGGCGGACGAGCTGTCGCGCGCGAGCCTCTTCGCCTTCACCTGGCGGGTCTTCGACGAGCTCCACCTCGGCAGTGGCGACAGCTTCATCCCGAACTGGCACGTTCAGGCGATCTGCCATGAGCTCGAGAACCTCTGGCGCGGCGAGAACCGGCGTCTCGTCATCACCGTGCCGCCGCGCCATCTGAAGTCGATTGCCGCGGCGGTCGCCTTCCCGGCCTGGCTCCTGGGGCGGGATCCGAGCGAGAAGGTCATCGTTGCGAGCTACGGGCTCGACCTGGCGCGCAAGCACGCGGAGGATTTCCGCCGTGTCGTTGAGAGCGACTGGTATCGCCGCCTCTTCCCGCGCACCCGCATCGCCCCGCGCGGCGCGCGCCAGGACGAGATCCGCACCACCAGGGGAGGCGGCCGCAAGGCCGTCTCCATCGGCGGCGCGGTCACCGGCTTCGGCGCCGATTACATCGTTATCGACGATCTCCTGAAGGCGGGAGACGCCAGTTCCGAGACGGAACGCCTGCGCGCCCAGGACTACATCGAAAGCTCGCTCCTTTCCCGCTTCGACGATCCGCGCAGAGGGCGCGTCGTGGCGATCCAGCAGCGCCTCCACGAGGACGACCCGGCCGGCTATCTCCTGTCGAAGGGCAACTACCGGCATCTCAACCTGCCGGCGATTGCCGAGGAAGACGCGCAGATCCCCCTCGGCTTCGGCAGGGTGCATCACCGGCGGACCGGCGACGCGCTCTTCCCGCAACGGATGGATCACGCGGTTCTCGACGAACTCCGCCGCGAGTGCGGCACCGCGGTCTTCAACATGCAGTACCAGCAGAACCCGATCGCCGCCGACGGCTCGGCGCTGAGGTGGGAGTGGTTCAAGACCTGCGACGAAGTCATGCCGCGTGACTGGTTCCAGCTGGTCGTGCAGAGCTGGGATACCGGCATGTCCTCCGATCCGCGCAGCGACTATTCGGTCTGCACCACCTGGGGGTTCCGCGAGGGGCTGTGGTACCTGCTCGACCTCTTCCGTGATCGGCTTGACTATCCCGAGCTCAAGCGCAAGGCGCTGGCCCTCGGGGAGAGCTGGCGCGCCGACAAGGTCCTGATCGAGAGGGCCGGCTCTGGCATTCCGCTCTTGCACGAATGCCACCGGATCATGCCGTCGCGGTTCCGCGAGATCAAACCGATCCAGGACAAGGAGGTGCGCTTCAACGCGGCCTGCGCCCCCATCGAGGCCGGCAAGGTGGTGGTGCCCCGGAGCGCGCCCTGGTTGCCCGGTCTCCGCACCGAACTGCTCGGGTTCCCGCGGGCCAGGCACGACGACCAGGTCGACAGCGTCAGCCAGTTCCTGAACTGGACAACCGGCCCCGGCTTCTTCAGGACATTGCCGCGCGACAGTCCCTACAGACCCTCGCAACAGCGCCGGGAGACGATGAGAAGGAGATAGTCGGCAAATGGCCTGATGCCACGAACGTCAGGCTCATAACCTGAAGGCCGCAGGTTCAAATCCTGCCCCCGCAACCACTTTCACCGAACACACATCCAGAGACTTGCCAGCCTCAGGCTGGGCAAGCTCGATCATGGCAGTGATTGCCCCCTCCAATTCCACAGTCGTCCCGTCGCTTCGTTCGTGAACCGTGATGGCGTTGATCAGCCCCCGGATCGTATCCAACGCAGTTGTTCTGATTTCGGGGTCCGCCAATGTCTCCGCCAAGGCCATGACTTTGCGGCGATAGATCTCGCTCAGATTGGGGTGCAGACGCACCGGCGAGGGTGCTGGGGCCGACAGTGCGGCATCGAGTTCCGCTCGGCGGTCTTCCAACGAGGTGAGCTTCTCTTTCAACCCGGGCGTACGCAGACCATCGGCAATCGCGTCGTAAAGGCCGTCGAGGCGGCGCATGACCGTGGCTTGTTCCGCCTCCAGGCGCGCGCGATCCGCGGCCTGGGAAGCGCGACCCGCGTTGATCTCTTCGCCATAGGCCGTGATGAAGGCGGCGACGGCTTCCGGCTGCATCAGCCGTCGGCGAAGAAGGTCGAGCACCAGGCTTTCGAGTTCCGCGCGCCGGTAAGAACGCTTCTGCGTGCATGTTCCGAGCTTTCGGGCCGCCGAGCAGGCGAGATAGTCCCGGCCCACGGCGGCGAAACCGCCGCCACAGCAACCGCACCGCAGGAGACCGGTGAGCAGATGCGTCTGGCGGCGTTGCTCCCAAAACCGCGTTGCCTTGATCGATTGGACCCGCGGGTCCGCATCGATCTCACCCTGCCGATGCTTGACCTCATCCCAGAGGGTCTCATCGATGATACGCAACTCAGGCACTTCGGTGGTGATCCACTCCTCCTTGGGGTTCAGACGCGAGACGCGCCGACCGGTCTCGGGATCTTTGATATAACGCAGGCGGTTCCAGACCAGGCGCCCGATGTAGAGCTCGTTGTTGAGGATGCCGGTGCCCCGGATCCTGTGGCCCCGAATCGCAGTGTCCCGCCAGAGAATGCCCCGATGCGCCACTGCCCGCTCCACAGTGCGCAGGCTCACCACGACATCCTTCTCCGCGGCAAGCTCCTGGCGCACGACATCTGCGTTGCCCCCGTGCTGCCGGAACCTCTCGACAATCCAGTCCTCAAGACCATCCAGAGACTTGCGACGCGTGACCGGCGCCATCCCGCGCCAGCCACCCTCGGCGATCCAGCGCTTCACCGTGTTCGGCGAACAGCCCAGCTCCGCCGCGATCCGCTTCGTCCCCCAGCCGCAAGACTTCAGCGCCAGCATCGCCGACACCTCGTCCGGCGTCCGCATCTCGATCCTCCCCGACATCCCCGTCGGATAAAGACCTGCGTCCTTCACTTCGTTCATGGAACCTCCTCTCAACAAGAGGGGGTCAGATCCTCATGTCGGCAGGGGGTCAGTTTGTCGTGTCGCCTGACAACCACGGCGGCCAGGCTTTCCTTGGTCACATCGTCGATCACGTTGAGAATGCGGAAGCGCCGGCCGTCAGCGAACTGATCCTGGACGAAATCGACCGACCAGCGGGCGTTCGCCAGCGCCTCAGTTACAAGTGGCGCCCGCGTGCCAATAGCCCGCTTGCGGCTTCTTCGGCGGCGAACCGACAGGCCCTCCTCGCGATAGAGCCGCTGGGTGCGCTTGCGGTTCAGCACATGGCCGTCCCGGCGCAGGAGAACATCCAGGCGACGATAGCCGAACCGCCGGTGCGTCTCGGCGGCCCCGCGCAGCACCTCGCGCAGTTCGCGGTCATCCGGTCGCCGGTGCCGATACCGCACCGAAGACCGATCCGCCCCGATCAGGGAACACGCCCGCCGCTCGCTCATCTCGTAGCCCTGTTCGAGATGGGCGACGGCCTCGCGCCTGGCGGCGGGCGTTACCATTTTTTTGACAGCAGATCCTTGAGCGCGGTGTTGTCGAGCATCGCCTCGGCGAGCAGCCTCTTCAGCTTCGCATTCTCGTCTTCGAGCGCCTTGAGCCGCTTGGCTTCCGAAGGCTCCATGCCGCCAAACTTCGCCTTCCACGCATAAAACGTGGCACCGCTGATCCCATGCCTGCGACAGACCTCGGCTGTCTTCGCCCCCGCCTCCTGCTCGCGCAGGATCCCAATGATTTGCTCTTCGCTGAACTTCGATCTCTTCATGTCCGGTCCTCTCCATGGGCCGGACTCTAGCATCAGATGGACGAGTTATCGGGGGTCACAGCACAGTACATGCCTCCGTCGCCAACCAGTTCAACAGCGAGCGCAGCCTCTCCAGCAGACCCCTCTTCAACGCCAACCGAGCTGCCGCTCTTGCCGAGTGGCGCGGCCTCTATGCGGCATGAAGGACAACATCACCGTCCAAGCTGAGACTGGCTCGAATTGGTCTGCCAGTACCTGCAGGTCTGTACCGTAGGTCCGCGAAGTCTCGTAGCGATCAGAGTCAGATGGGGTATTCGGCTTGCGCCCCATCTGACCCTAGAACCGCAACCGGTAGAGGCCCCGTCGATCATACTGGGCCGCGGCCTGTCGTATGAAGGCGGCAAGCCGAGGGGCGGCGTATTTCGTTTCCAGCCTCTCGGCTGCTTCTGAGAGTGCCGCGCCAGAGTTTGCACGCCCGGGACGCAGCAGTTCATAGATGCGCATGATCTCCGCCTCCGGCAGGCGCGTCATTTCCGCGGCCCGTTCAAAGTTCTCGGCCAGCGCTTCGCGGCCCGCCGCGCGGGCGACTTCCGCTTGCCGCGCGAGTGTCTGTGGTGTGATGCGGATATCCTCAATCTCGACTTCACCAACTGCGACGGATTCCATCGTCAGCGTACCGAGCGTCTTGCCCCGCGGCCCGGTCACGCTCTCCGGCGCGGTTTCGGCGAGGGGATAGCCCTGCAATTGTATCACTGCACGGGTCATGTCTGCTTATCCATAAATTCGATCCGCACCTCTTCGGGAGAGACGCCATTCTCGGTCATGGCGGTTTCGATGGCGTAGGTCAGCGCGACACGCGCATGGAACCGAGCGCCAAGCGCCTCGCCATTGGTCGGCACGACGACGGGTTCGGGAAAGCCGCCCCTGGCATAGGTCGCGGCATTGAATCCCATCGCTTCGTAATGGCCGAGCGTGGTAATCGGCGCGTTCGAGAAAAGTTCAAGGTTGTTATGCGGCAGACGGTCCATCCGATGGATCACGGCCGTTCCCTTCGATTGCAGCCCTATCCCGATGCCCGATCCCGACAGCCGCGCCGCGCTTAGCCCGAGGAAGGAGGTGTCAGCGGTATGGCGCAGGCGGACGACGCGCATCCGGCCGCCCCCGCGTGCAACGCCCTCGCCAATGGCACGCAGTACGGCGCTGAGCGGATGGCCGGCGAGCGTTCGGAATATCCGCGTGCCGAAACCGGGGCTAAAGCCGACGACGACCTCACCCGGATCGGTCCCGGCTTCGGCGGGACCCATGTCGTTGTACCGGATCGCGCGGGTCTCGCCCTCCTCCATGGCAGCTTCGGCGCGCAGCACCTCTTCGCGGGTCAGAACATCGCGGATGGCAGCCAGTTCCTTGCGCCGGGCTTCGGTGAGGCGATAGCCGGTGCCCGGGCCGGTATAGTCGTTGGGATCGTTGACCGCGCTCAGGACCTTGCCGTCCCGCACCACGGCCGAGGTCTGAAGATAGTCGCCCGAGACACGCAGCTTGACGAGGAAGAGAAGGTTCTCCGCTTCCGCCCGGAACCCGCCGCGATGCAGGGAGCGGATGACGTCAACGATCGTCAGCCCCTTGCCCTTGATCTTGCCGCTGATCACCGCGACCTCGCCGGGCGAAAAGCTGCGCGTGTCGCGCGACCCCGACGCGACGGCTACCGAGCGCTTCATGTCCTCCGTCGGCTCGGCAAGGCCGAGGTCTTTCAGCACATGCGCCAAGGCGTCAATGGCCCGCCGGCGGATTTCGAGCGCCGCGGAATCCTCGACCGCGGTCAACCCGCCATCCGCCTCGAAATCGCGCTGCAGGACCAGGTATTCCTCAAGCTCCTCGCCGTTGAAGGAGGAAGGGTTGAAGGAGTTGTCGTATTTCAGGATGCTGCCGAAGCCGGAACAGATCAGGTCGGAACCGCCAATGAGGTAAGGCAGGATCTTGGCGCCGACGCGCATGTCGGACTCGGAATGCCGCGCATCGTTGCCCGAGGCGCATTCGAGGTCGAGCCAGACGGCGATCAGGTTTTCCGCCATGATCTCCCGCACGCCGCCGGGCACCGAAGAGGCCAGCGGCGCCCCGTCGATGCCGCCGTTCTGCGTTCCCTGCGCACCCATCCCGCGCTGAAGGCAGAGGCACCGCGCCTCAAGGTAAAGCAGCGACTTGGCCTCATGAAAGCCCATCAGCAGTTCCGAGGCCGCGCCCGAGGTACAGCGCATCTTGATCCCGCGTGAGGCATAGGCGGCGGCCAGCCATGCCTTTGACCAGGGCGTGTCGTCGCCGTCGATGAAGGCGCTTTCGGTGCCGTAGACGGACACCGTCTCTGCGTAGGAGGTAAAGCCCGCCATGCCAATCTCAAGCTCTTCCGCCTCTTCGCTGGAGCATTGGAAAAGCGTTCCGGGCTTGCCCACGGCGGCACCGACACAACAGGCGAGCGCGTTCGACCAGGAATTGCGCGCGACGCGCATGGTGGTCTCGATCTCGTCGAACCCAAGCGCCACGGCGACGGCTGCATCCGCGGCAAGCTGCAAGGGATCGTCCTTGGCGTTGGTGACATGCGCCTGATTGCCCGGGGTGCGCCGGGCGCGCATCTTGGAATAGGAAAAAGCGATCTCCATCGCGTTCAGCCCTGCCACCACCTCGGCCATTTTCGCCGGGGTCAGCCCGCGCGCGAGCCGCGTCAGGTCGGTGCGCGGGACGTTGATGTCGACCAGCATCCGCGCAAGATCGGTCGAGGGGATCGCCATGGCCTCTTCGGCGATGGCGGGGTCGATGTGATGGGCGGCGATGAAAGCGTCGATCATGTCGAAATCGGCCGCCGCTACGCCGTCCATCGAGGTGACGACACCGTTGGCGATGGACAGACCGGGTTTCGGGTCCGCCTTGCCCGCAAAGGCGGAAAAGCCGTTCTCCGGGTCTTCGGCCGCGAACCTGTCAAGCCGCAGTGCGCGCGCGTCCCAGTCGTCGAACCGGTTCCACCGATTGCTGTCCATTCCAGCCCCCTGCTCTGCCCGGTCAGCCCCAGATCACCTCGCCGCCGCGCTGCCGGATGGCGCTGGCGATCCGTTGTGGCGGGGCGGCGTCGGTGATGAGCGTCACGTTGCGGTCCCACCCGACGATCTGCTGAAGCGAGCGGTTCCCGAATTTCGAACTGTCGGCGACGATCAGCACCTCATCGGCGTTGCTTGCCATCGCCGAATAGACCTGTGCCGCGTGAAGCAGCGCCTCGCTGACCCCGTACTCGTCGATGGCAGAGGCGCCCATGACGGCGATGGGTGTGCGGAACTGGCGGATACATTTCAGCGTCTCCGCACCGTGGACAAGGCCCTCTTTCGGTTCCACGATCCCGGGCAGCGACATGACCTGGATCAGCGGGTTCATCGACAGTTCGGTGGCAATGCTGAAGGTTGCCGTCAAGACTGTCAGCGGGCGTTCGATCGCGCGGAGCGCACGGGCGAAATGTAGCGTGGTTGCACCGCCGCCGATGAACAGGCTGTGGGCGTCGCCGATCCGAGCCACGGCCAGTTGCGCGATCTTCTCGCGCGCCTCGACATGCAGTTTCGAGCGTTCGGACAGTGCCGGCTCGAAAGCCCTCGTGCGGACCGCCCCGCCATAGGTCCGCTTGATCCGCCCCGTCTCGTCCAGTTCCGTCAGGTCCCTGCGAATGGTCTCCGCCGAGACGCCGAGCTGTTCGGACAGCGCGCTGACGCGGATCGAGGGGTCGGTCTCAAGCGCGCTCAGGATGTAGTCGTGACGGATCGACTTTTTCGACATGCCGGGTCCCGTGCCGGATTCTCCTGGACCGTACTCTATATGGTTGCGGACAGAAATCCCAAGCAAAAATACCCATAGTCAGTCAAAATATGTTGCAAGTCAAAAGATAAAGTTTAGCATTTTATTGTGGAGTGACGGGCGAATCGCGTATTCAACTACGGATAATTCGTATTTGACTCCAAGGAGGATCTCCTCGCGAAGGCGGCAGAGGGTTCTGTCAAGTTGAGGTTCTTGAGCATGGCAGCGCGGTAGTTTAGCCTCGGGCCATAACCAAATCGCACCTTTTCCGTGGCTTCCGAACCGGCCACGAAGTCATTCGCCTGGCCGTGATGCTCTATGTCCGGTTCCCGCTCTCGCTCCGAAATGTCGAGGACCCGCTGCACGAGCGCGGGATCGACGTGAGCCACGAAACGGTCCGGTTCTGATGGCATAGGTTTGGCCCGGACTTTGCTGCCGAGATTCGGCGCAGCCGGGCCGAGAGCATGCGCGCAGTCAGTCGCTGGCGTTGGCATCTGGATGAGATGTTCGTAAGGATCAACGGCGAGAGGCACTACCTCTGGCGGGCGGTGGATGACGAAGGTGAGGTGCTCGAGAGCTTCGTGACGAAAACGCGGGACAAGAAGGTGCCCTTGAAATTCCTTAAGAAAACAATGAAGCGACATGGCCGTACAGAGGTTTTCGTGACCGACAAGTTGCGCTCCTATGGTGCCGCGCTGAAGGACCTTGGTGCCGTGGACCGGCAGGAGGCAGGTCGCTGGCTGAACAATAGGGCAGAGAACGCGCATTTGCCGTTCCGAAGGCGGGAGCGGGCGACGCAGAGGTTCCGGCGACTGCGAAGTCTACTGAAGTTCGCCACCGTCCACGCTTCTGTCACCAACGATTTCAACTCCGATCGGGACCTTACCTCACGCGCTATCTTCAAGAAGAACCGTGCCGCCGCTCTCGCCGAGTGGCGTCACCTTGGTGCGGCATAGGGTCAGCCATACTGTCCTTGCAGAGACCGGTTCCAATCCGTCTGACAGCTCCCTACAGCGTTCCGACGCCCTTCGCGAACCGTCCTGTCAGCCTGCAGATCTATCCGGAACGGTTGGTCGTTGCGGCCGAGGTCAATATCCTGTGCGAACACGCGCGGAGGTGAACGTGCTTGCAATTGGTCTGCAATGTAGTCCATAAATCCAATGATCCGGCGAGGACTCCGCCCGTTGGCGCAGCCGAATCCCGGCCGGTCTGGAGGGGTGGAATGAAGCTGAGCGGAAAGCGTGCGATCGTGACGGGCGGCGCGGCGGGGATCGGGGCGGCAATCGCCGCGCGTTTCGCGGCGGAAGGCGCGCGCGTGGCGATCGCCGACCGCAATCTGGAAAAGGCCGAAGTAACCGCAGGTCAACTGCGCGGCACCGGTGCGGATGTGGTGGCGCTGGGCGTCGATGTCGCCTCGGCGGGACCGGTTGAGGAGATGGTGCGGGATTGCGTGGCGCGCTTCGGCGGGCTGAACATCCTCGTCAACAACGCGGGCATCGTCCACCCGGACGACACCGAGATCGAAACCACCACCGACGAGGCCTGGGACACCACGCTGGCGGTGAACCTCAAGGGCATGTTTCTGTGTTCCAAGCACGCGATCCCGGCGATTTTTGCGTCGGGTGGTGGGGCGATCCTGAACATCTCGTCGATCGTGGCGATCGTGGGCTCCTACCCCGCCCAGATCGCCTATACCGCGAGCAAGGGCGGCGTCCTGTCGATGAGTCGGGAAATGGCGGTGGGCCTCGCGCGGCGCGGGATCAGAGTCAATGCGATCTGCCCGGGCTGGACTGCAACCGAGATGGCACTCGGCCTCATGCGCGACGAGGCCGCTTTCGAACTGCGGCGGATGCACATTCCGATGGGCCGCATGGGCCTGCCCGCCGAAATCGCAACCACCGCCGCCTTTCTCGTCTCGGACGAGGCCTCCTACATCACCGGTCAGGCGTTTGCGGTCGACGGCGGGCTCGCAGGCGCCTTCCTCACGCCACCCGATCCCTGAGCGCGGCACACCTGGCGCGGCGGCCGTGCCCTTTGGGCGCAGCTTCAGTCCGGTCCTGCCCACGCAGGACACGCGGTTCAGCGATCCGGGCACGCGCGATACCATGGGACATCAGTCAGAAACGGACGTATAAGGGAGGAAGAAACATGATGAACGTCTTTGGCGGCAAGAGCATCATCGTCACCGGCGCATCACGCGGGATCGGCCGCGGCATCGCGCGCAACTTCGCGGCGAATGGCGGCAGGGTGATGCTGGCCGCCCGCAACGAGGCCGATATTCACGATGCGATCGAAGACATCACAAAGGCGGGCGGCACGGCCCGCGGCGTCGCCTGCGACGTCGGTGACTGGGCGTCGGTGCAACGGCTCATCGACGAGACCGCGCGCGCCTTCGGCGGTGTCGACGTCCTCTGTGCCAATGCCGGCACCTATCCGCAGACCCGGATCGCGGACATGGACCCGGATGAGTGGGACGAGGTCTTGCGCACAAACCTCAAGAGTAATTTCCTGTGCGTGAAGGCCTGCCTTCCGCAGTTCGCGAAGCGCCCCGGCGGGCGAGTCGTGCTCACCTCCTCCATCACGGGGCCTTTCACTGCGTTCCCGGGGTTTGCCCACTACGGCGCGTCGAAGGCGGGGCAGCTCGGCTTCATGCGGGTCGCGGCGATGGAGCTGGCGCGCCACGGCGCCACGATTAACGCGGTCCTGCCGGGGACGGTACTGACCGAGGGTCTTGCCGCGAACGGCCAGGCCTTCCTCAACAGCGCCGCGGCGTGCATTCCTCTGGGTCGCCTCGGAACGGTTGATGACATCGCCAATTCGGTGATGTTCCTGGCCAGCGACTTCGCCTCCTATGTCACTGGCCAGACGATCGTGGTAGACGGCGGTCAGATCCTGCCCGAAACCGGAGATGCGGTGGGCGCCATCTGAACCGGAACGAGGGCGGCCGTGCGGGCCGCCCCTCCGCCGGGCCGGTTCACCGCGGTGACGGTCAGCTCTTGCCGATCGTCCGCACCCAGTTGCGCGCGATGGCAAGTCCGACAGCGTCCGAGGCAGGTCCGAAGCGGTCAGCCTCGGCAGGATGGCGCTTTGCCCAGCCGGGCTGGAGCCGGGCAAGAAGATCGGCGTATTCGCCGTTCCATTCCGCCACCAGCGGCCGGTCGGCCTCGAAGTGGAACTGGATCCCGTAGGCGGCGCGGCCGATCACGAAGGCCTGGTTTTCGACCGAGTGGCCCGTCGCGAGGCGCGTTGCGGCCGAAGGCATCTCGAACGTGTCGTCATGCCACTGGAAGATCGGGAACGAGGGCGCCGTGCCTGTAAAGAGGGGATCGTCCACGCCTTCAGGCGTGAGGTCGACCCGCTGCCAGCCGAATTCGCTCGCACCGCCGATGATGTTCGCCCCGCCATAGGCACGCGCCAGAAGCTGCGACCCGAGGCAGACCCCAAGAAGCGAGCGCCCGCTTTCGGCAAAGCCGCGCATCACGTCGAGAAGCCGGGGCAGCCACGGGCTCGTGTCGTCCGCCAGCGCGTTCTGCACTCCGCCCAGCACCACAATGGCATCATGGCCCTCCGGCCCCTTGGGAAGCGGCTCGCCGAGATGTGCCCGCACCAGGTCGATCCGGGCATCCGCCTCGCTGAGGGCGGTGCCGATCTGGCCCAACCTGCAGCCTTCGAAATTATAGACAACGAGAACACGCATTTGGCCGTCTGTTCCTGCAATGCTCGAAGGG
>NZ_WBUS01000089.1 GCF_008933605.1 Albidovulum sp. | reverse complement strand
GCAGATGATGCTGACATGCGCGCCGATGGCGCAATCGCGGCCGATGCGCACGCCGGGGCCGATGACGGCCTGCGGTCCGATGACGGAGCCCGCGCCGATCTCGGCGCCCGGCCCGACGATGGCGCCGGTGGGCAGGGATGCCGCCTGAAATGAAGCGGGCGCCGCTTCCGTGGCGCCCGCAGCCGTGGGTTCCGTGGGTGTCGGATCAGTTGGCGAGCACGCCCTGTTCACGTGCCGCCGCAAGCTCGTCGGCGTCCACCGAGCCGTCGCCGTTCACGTCGACCTGGGCGAAAAGCTCAGGCGTCATGTCCGGGTAGGCGGCGGTCAGTTCCTCGATCGAGTAGCTGCCATTGCCGTCGGTATCGGTCACCACCGTCTGCGCCTGGGCGGCACCGGCGAGCGCGAGGCCGAACACGAAGGCCGAAATCGTCTTGTTCATCCGTCTCTCCTTTGTCGCGGTCCGGAGCCCCCCGGCGCGCTTGCCCTGAATCTGGGGGGCAGGGCGGCCGGGCGCAAGGACCGTTGCAGGGGGAGAAGTCGTCTTTTCCTCCCCCGTTAGGCAATAACATCCCCGGGTTTCCGCCGGTTCCGGCGAAAACGCGCCGCGGGGAAAGAAAAAGGGGGGCCTTGGCCCCCCGAGTTTCGCCGTTCAGGCTCATCCTTGTTACCGCTCGGTGTTCTCGCCTGCGGCCTGAACGTCGTCGGGGGCGAGCGCACCCGCCCCGGAACCTGTCACCGGAGTGACCGGAATTCTCTTCTCAACTGCATCCGCTCGTCGCGCCGCAGGTGTTGCACTTCATGCAGGTGCCGTTGCGCACCAGCGTGTAGTTGCCGCATTCGCCGCAGGCCTCGCCCTCGTAGCCCTGCATCCTGGCCTTGGCGCGGGCGTCCATCGTGACCGTCCCGGAGGCGAGCGCGGTGGCGCCGCCGCCGAAGGCCGCCTGCGCCGTCACCGGAATGAGCGTGTTCAGCGCGGCGACCGGGTCGCCCGCAAGCGCGGTCGCCCCCATCCCGCCTTGCAGGACCACAAGCTCCTGCGGCAGGCGCTTGCGCATGTAGCCGGTGGAGGCGACCTGCTTCAGCACCTCGAGCGACTTCGAGGCGGCCTTCTCGCTGACTTCCGCCAGGTTCGCCTGGCCCTCGTTCGCGCCGCCGCCGAGATCGTCGAAGCTCGCGCCCACAGGCTTCACATGGGCAAGATCGGTGCGGTCGAGGTAGCTGATTGCCAGCTCGCGGAAGATGTAGTCGAGGATCGAGGTGGCGGTCTTGATCGCCTCGTTGCCCTGCACCATGCCCGCCGGCTCGAACTTGGTGAAGGTGAAGGCATCGACGAATTCCTCCAGCGGAACACCGTATTGCAGGCCGACGCTGACAGCGATTGCGAAGTTGTTCATCATCGCCCGGAAGCCCGCGCCTTCCTTGTGCATGTCGATGAAGATCTCGCCGAGCGCGCCGTCCTTGTACTCGCCGGTCCTGAGATAGACCTTGTGGCCGCCGACGATGGCCTTCTGGGTATAGCCCTTGCGCCGCTCCGGCAGCTTCTCGCGGTGCGAGCGCACGAGTTCCTTGACGATGACCTTCTCGACGATCTTCTCGGCGAGTACGGCGGCCTTCTCCTGCGCCGAGCCGTTGCTGAGGATTTCCTCCGCCTCCTCGTCATCCTCGACGAGGGCCGAGGCCAGCGGCTGGCTGAGCTTCGAGCCGTCGCGGTAGAGCGCGTTGGCCTTGATGCCGAGGCTCCACGACAGCTCGTAGGCCGCCAGCGTCTCCTCGATCGTGGCCGAGTTCGGCATGTTGATCGTCTTGGAGATCGCGCCCGAGATGAAGCTCTGCGCCGCCGCCATCATGGTGATGTGGCTCTCGACCGAGAGGAACCGCTTGCCGGTCTTGCCGCAGGGGTTGGCGCAGTCGAAGACGTGGTAGTGCTCGGGCTTCAGGTGCGGCGCGCCTTCCAGCGTCATCGTCCCGCAGACATGGTCGTTCGCGGCCTCGATCTGGGCCTTGGTGAAGCCGAGGTGTCGCAGCAGGTCGAACGTCGGGTCGGCGAGCTTTTCCGCAGGAATACCAAGGGTTTCGCGGCAGAAGCTTTCCCCCAGCGTCCACTGGTTGAAGACGAAGCGGATGTCGAAGGCCGAGGGCAGGGCCGCCTCGATCTTCTCCACCTCGGCCAGGCCGAAACCGTGGCCGATGAGGGCGGTGTGGTTGATGCCGGGGCAATTGCCGAGCGAGGCATGGCCGACGGCATGGGCGATGATCTCCTCGATCTCAGCCGACCGGTAGCCGAGCGTCTCCAGCGCTGCCGGGACGGAGCGGTTGATGATCTTGAAGTAGCCGCCGCCCGCAAGCTTCTTGAACTTCACCAGCGCGAAGTCCGGCTCGATCCCGGTCGTGTCGCAATCCATGACAAGGCCGATCGTGCCGGTGGGCGCGATCACCGTGGCTTGCGCGTTGCGGTAGCCGTGCTTCTCGCCCAGCGCCAGCGCCTCATCCCAGGCGGATTTCGCAAGGGAAACAAGGGACTGGTCGGGGCAGTTCGCGTGGTCGAGCGGCACCGGCCTGACAGCCAGCGCCTCGTAGCCCTCCGCCCGCCCGTAAGCCGCGGTGCGGTGGTTGCGGATCACCCGCAGCATGTGGGCGGCGTTCTTCGCATAGCCCGGGAAGGGCCCGAGTTCGCCCGCCATCTCGGCCGAGGTGGCATAGCTGACGCCGGTCATGATCGCCGTCAGCGCGCCGCAGAGCGCGCGGCCCTCGGGGCTGTCGTAGCCGAGCCCCATGGTCATCAGCAGCCCGCCGATATTGGCGTAGCCGAGGCCGAGCGTGCGGAAGTCGTAGGACCGCTGGGCGATTTCCTTCGAGGGGAACTGCGCCATCAGGACCGAGATTTCCAGCGTCACGGTCCAGAGCCGCGTGGCGTGGACATAGGCCTCCGCGTCGAACTTGCCCGCCTTGTGGAAGGTCAGGAGGTTCATCGACGCCAGGTTGCAGGCCGTGTCGTCGAGGAACATGTATTCCGAGCAGGGGTTGGAGCCCCGGATTGCCCCGTCTTCGGGGCAGGTGTGCCAGGCGTTCACCGTGTCGTGGAACTGGATGCCGGGATCGGCGCAGGCCCAGGCGGCATGGCCGACCTGCTGCCAGAGATCGCGGGCCTTCACGGTTTTGGCGATCCTGCCGTCGGTGCGGCGGACCAGCTCCCAGTCGGCATCGTCCTTCACCGCCTTGAGGAAAGCGTCGGTCACCCGGACGGAATTGTTGGAATTCTGCCCGGAGACCGACGCATAGGCTTCACTGTCCCAATCGGTGTCGTAGGTCGGGAATTCGATGCTCCCGTAGCCTTGCCTTGCATAGTCGAGCACACGCTTGACGTAGGTTTCGGGGATCATCGCCTTCTTGGCGCCCCGGATCGCGGCCTTCAGCGCGGCGTTCCTCGCCGGATCAACCGAATCCTCGCTTGCGCCGTCCCACTGGCGGATCGCCGCGAAGATCTCGTTCAACTGCTTTTCGTGGCTCTTGGAGCCGGCGACCAGCGAGGCGACCTTCTGCTCCTCGATGACCTTCCAGTTGATGAACTGCTCGATGTCGGGGTGATCCATGTCGCAGATCACCATCTTGGCGGCGCGCCGCGTGGTGCCGCCCGACTTGATCGCGCCCGCCGCGCGGTCGCCGATCTTGAGGAAGCCCATGAGGCCCGAGGACTTGCCGCCGCCCGAAAGCCGCTCGCCCTCGCCGCGGAGCGAGGAGAAATTGGTGCCGGTGCCCGAGCCGTACTTGAAGAGCCGCGCCTCGCGGACCCAGAGGTCCATGATGCCGCCCTCGTTGACCAGGTCATCGCTGACCGACTGGATGAAGCAGGCATGGGGCTGCGGGTGTTCGTAGGCGCTGTCGGACTTCACCAGCTTGCCGGTGGCGTGGTCGACGTAGAAGTGTCCCTGGCTCGGCCCGTCGATGCCATAGGCCCAGTGAAGCCCGGTGTTGAACCACTGCGGGCTGTTCGGCGCGGCCATCTGCTCGGCCAGCATAAAGCGCATCTCGTCGTAATAGGCCCGCGCGTCGGCCTCGGAGGAGAAGTAGCCGCCCTTCCAGCCCCAGTAGGCCCAGGCGCCGGCGAGACGGTCGAAGACCTGCCGGGCCGAGGTCTCGCCCACGAAACGCTCGCCCTCGGGCAGGTCCGCCAGCGCCTTCTCGTCGGCGACCGAACGCCAGAGGAATTCGGGCACGCCCTTTTCCTTCACGCGACGCAGGCGCGCGGGCACGCCGGCCTTGCGGAAATACTTCTGCGCCAGAACGTCGGACGCGACCTGACTCCAGCCCTCCGGCACCTCGACGGCGTCGTTGCGGAACACGATCTTGCCGTCGGGATTGCGGATTTCCGAGGTCGTCGTGGCGAACCCGATGCTTGCGTAGGCATCCTGCCCGGCCCGGGTGAATCTGCGTTCGAACTTCATTTCTGCCCCATCGTTCCAGCGTTAAGCGGCGCGCCCCTTTACAGTGCGTCTTGCCGCGCCTTCGCCCCCGAGGCGTGATCGGTCACATGCCCTCCCCGCGCGGCGCGTGCGCTCGCCGCGTTCCGGCGTTGATGTCGCCGGATGTGTCTTGAGGTGTTATCCCGTCCCGCCGCCACTAAATCTTGTGGCTTGTTCGTTGGCTTGCACAACCTGACGTAGGTTGGGCCCTCGGGTCAACAGATTTTTCACGACTCCCTGCCGTGTTTTTCTGTTGACGGGTCCCGGCGTTCGGCGGGCAGGACCGGCGGGTGATTCCATTTCCGCCGCGCGGGACAGGCGGGGGACCGCAAATCGCATTCCATCCCGCGCATTTGGACGCAGGCGCTGCGACCGTGGCTCAACCGGCGAACAGATGCGACGATCCATGGACCCGGCGGCAAAGCCCGGACGGCGGGCGCCCTTGGCGGCGGCGGGCGGGGAGGTCGGCCTCATCCGGATGGCGTGGTCGGGGCGGCGAGATTCGAACTCACGACCTACGGTACCCAAAACCGCCGCGCTACCAGACTGCGCTACGCCCCGACGCGTCGTTCCTAGCGGCTTGCCCGTCCGAGGGAAAGACCCAAGCTAGTCGCAGGGCCAGAGCGCGCCGGCCTGGGCCAGGCGCGGGTGGCGCATTTCCGCCCCCTCGGCGAGCCCGAGCCGCGCCGCAAGGCCGCCCTGGATTTCCAGGACCATCAGCGTCGCCTGCGGCCCCGGGATCGGCGTCTGATCCCCCGGCACCGCGTTGGCATGGACCCCGTTCACCCGGCCGTCGGCGCCGACGAAGACCATGTCGAGCGGAACGAGCGTGTTCTTCATCCAGAACGACACCGCCTGCGGGCGGTCGTAGATGAAGAGCATCCCGCCGCTTGCGGGCAACTCCTGCCGGAACATCAGCCCCTGGGCACGCTCGGCCTCGTCGTCGGCGATCTCGACCGAAAAGCGCGCCTGCCCGCCGTCCCAGCGGAACTCGGCCCGGCCGTCGGAGCAGGCGGCCCGGGCGCCCTGCCCCGCCCCGGCGACAAGCAGGAGGGCGAGCCAGCCCGCGCGGATCATCGCGGCTCCCTGAGCGCCGCCTCCCAGGAGGTGACCTGCGCCGCCATCCGGCCACGCTTGCCGTCGATCACCCGCAGGCCGACCGCCTCGCCCGGCTGCAGATCGGCAAAGCCCGACCGGCGCAGGATCTCGATATGGATGAAGACGTCCTCGGGCCGGCCATAGACATTCGCGAAGCCGAAGCCCTTGCCCTTGTCGAACCACTTCACCCGGGCGGGCTCCAGCGGCAGGGCGGCGATCGCGGCAGCGTCGCTGTCGCCCAGATCCTCGATGGGCGCGCCGTCGTCGGTCTCGGGTGGAAGGATTTCGCGCACCTCGACGGCCTGGGCGCCGCGCGCGGTCTGCTGCACCAGGACCCTGATTCGCGCGTTGTCGGCAACGGAGCTCTTGCCGAAGTTTCGCAGGACGTTGGCGTGCAGCAGGATGTCGCCGCCGCTGCCGTCCGCGACGATGAAGCCGAAACCCTTGGCCGGATCGAACCATTTCACGCGGCCCGAGACCTCGTGCTGGTTCTGTTGTTCTTCAGTCATTGTCCGTTCCCATTCCCGTCCCGCCGGACGCCGGGGAGACGGATTGAAGTTCAGCTAGCACCTCGAGCTACTGGTAACCACATGTGCGAAGGTTAGGGACTCAATCGCGTGATTGTCCAATCCTCCGCCAGCGTTGCGCGACGCCATTGGAACCGGTCGTGAAGTCGAAAGGCCCCGTCGGCCCAGAATTCGATCTCCAGCGGCGTGAGCCTTATCCCCCCCCAGAAGGGCGGACGCCCCGGCGCGATACCATGCGCCGCCGTCACTCGTGCCACATCCGCCATCAGCCCCGCGCGGGAGGCAAGCGGTTCCGATTGCCTCGACGCCCAGGCGCCGAGGCGGCTCTGAAGCGACCGCGAGGCGTAATACTCGTCCGCCTTGGGGCCCTCTTCTCGACTTGTAACACCCCTGACCCGGATCTGCCGCCTGAGCGACTTCCAGTGCAGGACGAACGCCGCCTTGCCGGAAGCCGCGATTTCGCGTCCCTTGGCCGATCCGTAGTTTGTGTAGAAGAGAAATGCGTCGGCCTCAATCTCTTTCAAAAGCACCATACGCGCATTCGGCAACCCATCGATGTCAACCGTGGCCAGTGCGATCGCGTTGGGGTCGTTGGGTTCGGTTGCTTCGGCCTCGGCCAGCCAGGTTCGTGCGATCTCGAACGGGTCGGTGCCGGAAAATATCCCGCTGCGATCAGACATTCTTCTTTGTTTCCCGCCGTTTCTATTCCTGATTGCAACCGGCGCGACACACTCGCCAATTAGCGCCTCTCGCCCTTGAAGCAGCTTGGAACTTAGCCTAATGCTTCAACACTTGATAAGAAAGTGGCGCGGGGGCAGATATGGCAACCAATTTGATGGCCGGCAAGCGCGGCCTCATCATGGGCGTTGCGAACGACAAGTCGATCGCCTGGGGGATCGCCCGAGCCTGCGCCGATGCGGGTGCCGACCTTGCATTCTCCTATCAGGGCGAAGCGCTGAAAAAGCGGGTGGAGCCGCTCGCCGCCGAGGTCGGCGCGTCCGAAGTGATCGAGTGCGACGTATCGGACGCGGCCTCGCTCGACGCGCTCTTCGACCGGCTGAAGGCGGTCTGGGGCAAGCTCGACTTCGTCGTCCACGCGATCGGGTTTTCCGACAAGAACGAACTCCGCGGCCGCTATGTCGATACCGGCATCGACAACTTCCGCATGACGATGGACATCTCGGTTTATTCCTTCACCGCCGTCTGCCGGCGCGCGGCGGCGATCATGCCGGACGGCGGATCGCTGCTGACGCTGACCTACTACGGCGCCGAGCGGGTGATGCCGCACTACAACGTCATGGGCGTGGCCAAGGCCGCGCTCGAGGCCTCGGTGCGCTACATCGCCGAGGATCTCGGCAAGGACCGCATCCGCTGCAACGCGATCTCGGCGGGGCCGATCAAGACGCTCGCGGCCTCCGGCATCGGCGACTTCCGCTACATCCTGAAATGGAACGAGCTGAACTCGCCCTTGCGGCGCAACGTCAGCCAGGAGGAGGTCGGCAAGTCGGCGCTCTACCTGCTCTCCGACCTCGGCTCGGGTGTCACGGGTGAGACGCACCACGTCGACTGCGGCTATCACATCGTCGGCATGAAGGCGGTCGATGCCCCCGACATCGACGCCGTGACCGGGCGAAACGGCAACGGCAGGGACTGACGCACCGCCATGGGCGCCATCGCCCTGCCGCAGGCCGCGGCGCTCCTCACCGCGCTTTCGCTCGCCATCCTGACGCCGGGCCCGGCGATCATCGCCACCGTCCAGACCGCCTTCGCGCATGGCCGCAACCGGGCGCTGCCCTACGGGCTGGGACTGGCGACCGGCGCCTCGCTCTGGTGCCTGATGGCGCTTTTCGGGCTGGCGCTGGTGTTCAAGCTCAACCCGGTCCTCTTCGCGGCGCTGAAGGTCTTCGGCGGATTCTACCTCCTGTGGTTCGCCCGGGGGCTATGGAAGGCCTCCACCGCGCCCCTGCCGGAGGCGGCCGAGGGTCCGGAAAAGGGCGCCTTGCGCGGGTTCGCAGGCGGCATCGCGCTCAATCTCTCCAACCCCAAGCCCGCGCTCTTCTACGCCACGCTGATCCTGTCGGTCTTTCCCGAGCCGCTCGCGCCCTCCGGACAGGCCGCGCTCTATGCGCTCTGCCTCGGGACGGAGCTCTTCTGGTACGCGCTGGTCGCGGTTCTGATGTCGACAGCGCCGATGCGTTCGCGCTACTTTGCCGCCAAATTCTGGATCGACCGGGCCTGCGCCGTGGCGATGGCCCTGCTCGGTCTCCTGTTGATCATCCAGCACTGAACGAGGACCGCAATGAAGGACCGGCTTCCCCACGAGAAGGGCTTCCACGTCTCCTGGGACCAGATCCACCGCGATTCCCGCGCCCTCGCTTGGCGCCTCGACGGACACGGGCCGGACAACGGCGGCTGGCGGGCGGTGGTCGCGATCACCCGCGGCGGCATGGCACCGGCGATGATCGTCAGCCGCGAACTCGACATCCGCATCGTCGACACGATCTCGGTGAAGTCCTACAACCACCAGGCCCAGACCGAGCCGCGCGTCATCAAGGCGCCGCAGGCCGACATCATGGGCAAGGACGGCGAAGGGGTCCTGGTCATCGACGACCTCGTCGATACCGGCAAGACGCTGGAACTGGTGCGGAGGCTCTATCCGAAGGCGCATTTCGCCACCGTCTATGCCAAGCCGGCGGGCCGCGCGATGGTCGACAGCTACATCACAGAGGTCAGCCAGGACACCTGGATCTTCTTCCCCTGGGACATGGCGCTGCAGTATGTCGAGCCTTACCGCGGCCGGGACTGAACGGTTGCCCGGCCGGCCGGGCGGAACCCTCCGGCCGGAGGACTTGTGTATCGAAGACGCGCGCAGCGCGGGAGACTCAGAATGACGCTGCCCGTCAACCCCTGGATGGCCATGACCGAGGCGCCCCCGGTGATGGAGGCACGGCGCTGGCTTGACGGCGTGACCTTCCCGCCGGACCGGCCGCTGATCAACGTCAGCCAGGCGGCACCGATGGAGGCGCCGCCCGAAGGGCTCCGCCGCGCCATCGCGGAGGCGGCGCTGAACGATCCCGCCGCGCATCTCTACGGCCCCGTGCTCGGCCTGCCCGCGCTTCGCGCCGAGATCGCGGACCAGTGGTCGGCCGCCTATGGCGGCGCCATCTCGGCGGCGGATGTCGCGATCACGCAGGGCTGCAACCAGGCCTTCTGCGCGATCATGGCGACGATTGCCCGGAGCGGGGATGAAGTTCTTCTTCCAACCCCTTGGTATTTCAATCACAAGATGTGGTTCGACATGCAGGGGATCGGGGCGGTGCCGCTGCCCGCCGGGGCGGGGCTCGTCCCGGACGTCGCGGCCGCCTCGGCGCTCCTGACCGACCGCACCCGCGCCATCGTGCTCGTCACCCCGAACAACCCCGGCGGGGTGGAATATCCCGCCGAAACGGTCCGCGCCTTCTACGAGCTTGCCCGCGAGCGCGACCTCGCGCTGATCCTCGACGAGACCTACCGCGACTTCGATTCCCGCCCGGCGGCGCCTCACGACCTCTTCGGCGACCCCGGCTGGCGCGGGACGCTCGTCCACCTCTATTCCTTCTCCAAGGCGTTCCGGCTGACCGGCCACCGGGTCGGCGCCATCGTCGCCGATGCCGGCCGGCTCGCCGAGGTGGAGAAGTTCCTCGACACGGTGGCGATCTGCCCGAACCAGCTCGGCCAGATCGCGGCGCTCTGGGGGATGCGGAACCTTTCCCAATGGGTCGGCGGCGAACGCGCCGAGATCCTCGCCCGCCGCGCGGCGATCGAGGCGGGCTTCGCCACCCTGCCCGGCTGGCAGCTTCTCGGCGCCGGCGCCTTCTTCGCCTATGCCCGCCACCCCTTCGACCTACCGTCGCCCGAGCTTGCGAAACGGCTCGTCCGCGAGGCCGGCGTCCTCCTCTTGCCGGGCACGATGTTCCGCCCCGCGGACGACCCGGAGGGGGCGCGCGAGGTGCGCATCGCCTTCGCCAACATCGGCGTGCCGGCCATCGGCACCCTCATCGAGCGGCTGAGGGGGTTCCGCCCCTGACGGTCGGCCTTGCCCGACCCTCGCCGCTGGCCTAAACACCAGCGGAACATCTACCTCGGGGGACCAAACGCGATGTCGAGCTCCCTGCGCAGCAAAAAGCGCGGCAACACCATCATCTGGGTCCTCATGGGGCTCCTGGTCCTCGGGCTCGGCGGCTTCGGCGCGCGGAATTTCGGCGGCTCGGTGCGGTCGATCGGCACGGTGGGCGACCGCGAGATCGATCTGCGCGACTACGCCCGCACGCTCCAGCGGGAAATGCAGGCGGCCTCGGCGCAGGTCGGCACGCCCCTGAGCTTCGAGCAGGCACAGGTGCTGGGGATCGACCGCGCCGTTCAGGCGCAGGTGATCGCGACCGCCGCGCTCGACAACGAGGCTTCTTGGATCGGGCTTTCGGCGGGCGACGCCGAAGTGCGGCGGAAGCTGACGGCGATCCCTGCCTTCCAGGGCCCCGACGGCACCTTCGACCGCGACGCCTATGCGCTCGCGCTGAAGCAGGAAGGCTTCGGCGAGCGCGAGTTCGAGGCCAAGGTCCGCGACGAGGCCGCGCGCACGCTGTTCCAGAGTGCCGTGCTCGGCGCCACCGCCGCCCCCGAGGCCCTGGTGGGCAGGCTTGCCGCCTGGGCGACCGAGACCCGCGACTTCACCGTGGCCGAACTCATCGCCTCCGACCTGACGGAGCCGGTCGGCACCCCTGACGAGGCGGCGCTCAAGGCCTATTACGAGGCGAACCCGCAGGCATTCACCAGCCCCGAGACCCGCCACATCAGCTATGTCTGGCTGTCGCCCGAGAGCATTGCAGACCGCGTGGAGCTTGACGAGGAGGCACTCAGGAAGAGCTATGACGAGCGTGTCGCCGAGTTCGTCACGCCGGAACGGCGGCTCGTCGAACGGCTGGTCTTTCCGTCGGACGCCGAGGCCGAGGCCGCCAAGGCGCGGCTCGACGCCGGGGAGGCGAGCTTCGAGGACCTGGCGGCCGAGCGCGGGCTGACGCTCGCCGACATCGACCTGGGCGAAATGTCCAAGGCGGCGCTGGGACCGGCGGGCGAGGCGGTCTTCGCGCTGGCCGAGTCCGGCGTCGTCGGTCCGCTGCCCTCCGACCTCGGGCCCGCGCTCTATTCCATGAACGGCATCCTTGAGGCGCAGGAGACGACCTTCGAGGAGGCGCGCGACGATCTTGCGGCCGAGGCGACGGCAGACCAGGCGCGCCGACTCATCGCCGAGGAGGCCGATGGGATCGAGGACCTGCTCGCCTCGGGCGCGACGCTGGAAGAGGTCGCGGCCGAAAAGGGGATGGAGCTTGGCACCCTCGCCTTCAGCGAGGGGAGCGAGGAGGGCATCGCCGCCTACGCCGCCTTCCGCGACGCGGCCAAGGCCGTCAAGGCCGAGGATTTCCCCGCGCTCGCCCAGCTTGACGACGGCGGCGTCTTCGCGCTCCGGCTCGACAGCATCGCGGCCCCGGCGCTGCAGCCGCTCGACGCGGTGCGCGCCGAGGCGATCGCGGCCTGGCAGAGGGAGGAGACCCACCGCCGGCTCGTGGCGCTCGGCGAGGAGATCCGGGCGAAGGTGGACGCGGGCACGCCCCTCGCCTCCTCCGGCCTCGTCACCACGCGCTTCGCCGACTTCGCGCGCGGCGGCTTCATCGCCGATACCCCGGCCGAGGTGGCGAACGAAGCCTTCCGCCTGCCCGAGGGCGGAACGGCGGTGGTGGACGCTCCGGGCCGGGTGCACCTCGTCTCGGTCACCGCCGTGCATCCTGCCGACGCGGCGGGCGAGGAGGTCGTGGCGATGCGCGAGATGATCGAGGCGCAGGTGGGCCAGTCGCTCGCCACCGACATGTTCCAGCTCTTCACCCAGGGACTCGAGGCGAAGGCGGGCATCCGGCTCGACCCGGCGGCGATCAATGCCGTGCATGCGCAGATGAACTGAGGACCGGCCCTTGGCGATGATCCCTTCCTTCGAGGCCTTCGAACAGGGCTGGGCAAAGGGCGAGAACCAGCTCGTCTACGCCCGGCTCGCGGCCGATCTCGACACGCCGGTCAGCCTGATGCTGAAGCTCGCCGAGGCGCAGCCGATGAGCTTCATGCTCGAATCCGTCACCGGCGGCGAGGTGCGCGGGCGCTACTCGGTCGTAGGGCTGAAGCCCGATCTGATCTGGGAATGCCGGGGCGAGCGAAGCCGGATCAACCGGCAGGCGCGGTTCGACGCGGAGGCGTTCGAGGACCTGCCGGGCCATCCGCTCGCCACGCTCCGCGCGCTGATCGCGGAAAGCCGGATCGTAATGCCCGCGGGCATCCCGGCCATCGCTGCGGGCCTCTTCGGCTACCTCGGCTACGACATGATCCGGCTGGTGGAACACCTGCCGAACCTGAAGCCCGACCCCATCGGCGTGCCGGACGCCGTCCTCATGCGGCCAACCGTCATCGCGGTTCTCGACGGCGTGAAGGGCGAGGTGACGGTCTGTTCGCCCGCCTGGATCGCCTCCGGGCTCCCGGCGCGGGCGGCCTATGCCCAGGCGGCCGAGCGGGTGATGGACGCGGTGCGGGATCTCGAACGCTCCGCCCCGGGCGAGACACGCGCGCTCGGCGACGCGGCGCCGGTCGGGCCGCTCGTCTCGAACTTCACGCCGGAAGGCTACAAGGCCGCCGTGGAGCGGGCGAAGGAATACATCCGCGCCGGCGACATCTTCCAGGTCGTGCCCTCGCAGCGCTGGACGGCGGATTTCCCGCTGTCGCCCTTCGCGCTCTACCGCAGCCTGCGCCGCACCAATCCCTCGCCCTTCCTCACCTTCTTCAACTTCGGCGGCTTCCACATCGTCGGCGCTTCCCCGGAAATCCTCGTCCGCCTCAGGGGCGGCGAGGTCACGATCCGCCCCATCGCCGGCACCCGCCCGCGCGGCCGCACCCCCGAGGAGGACAAGGCGCTTGAGGCCGATCTTCTGGCCGACAAGAAGGAACTGGCCGAACACCTGATGCTGCTCGACCTCGGCCGCAACGACGTCGGCCGGGTGGCGAAGATCGGCACCGTCCACCCGACCGAGAAGTTCATCATCGAGCGCTATTCCCACGTCATGCACATCGTCTCGAACGTGGTGGGGGAAATCCGCGAGGATCAGGACGCGCTCTCGGCGCTGCTGGCCGGTCTGCCCGCTGGCACCGTCTCGGGCGCGCCCAAGGTCCGCGCGATGGAGATCATCGACGAACTGGAACCGGAAAAGCGCGGCATCTATGGCGGCGGCGTCGGCTATTTCGCCGCCAACGGCGAGATGGACTTCTGCATCGCGCTCAGGACCGCCGTGGTAAAGGACAGCAAGCTCTACATCCAGGCCGGCGGCGGCGTCGTCTACGACAGCGACCCCGAGGCGGAGTTCCAGGAGACGGTGAACAAGTCCAAGGCGCTGAAGGCCGCGGCCGAGGAGGCCGGGCTCTTCGTCCGGCGCGGCAACGGCTGACCGGCGCGGCCGGCGCCCCTCACTCCGCCAGCATCACCGCCGAGACCGGGCCGACGACCGAGCCCTTGGCGCCGGCGGCAATCCATTCCTGCAAGGCCGCGACCGTTCCGGGCGAGGTCGTCCCGGTGACGACGACGGCGCCCGTGCGTGCCGCCTCGAAGGCCGCGCGGTCGAGGAAGCGCTGGATCGTCGCCGGGTTCTCGCCCTCGGCGTCAAGGTCGCGGAAGATCGCGGCATGGGGCAGGCCCTCGCCCTCGGCCGCCTGCCGCGCGGGGTCGAGCCCCTTGGTGTAGGTCACGAGCCCCCTGCCCTCGGTCGCGAGCAGCGAGACGAGGTGCTGGGCGATCCGCCGGTCGGTCTGGAAGGCCGAGCCCCGGCGGCCGACGACGGCGACGGCCTCCGGCAGGGCACTCACTGAGCCCTGGTAGCTCACCTCCAGATCGCTCGCCGTCGCGCCCGCGGGCAGGTCGGGCGCGAGAATCGCCACCTCGTCGCCGGCGAGCCGGTAGACCGAGGCACGGGCAGCGGCATCGGGTGCCTCGGGGTCGATCGCGATCGTGACCGCCCCCCCGAGCTGGGTGAGCG
>NZ_WBUS01000088.1 GCF_008933605.1 Albidovulum sp. | reverse complement strand
ACCCCGCCCCGCGCGGCAGCGTCGGCCAGCACGGCGGGCCTCCTTCTCGCCGTCGTCTCCGGGGCGCTGACCTCCGGCCTCGGCTATGCGCTCTGGTACGCGATCCTGCCCGGCCTCGGCGCCGCGCGGGGCGGGGTGGCGCAGCTCACCGTGCCGGTGATCGCGCTGGCCGGCGGCATGGCGTTCCTCGGCGAGGCGCTGACGCTCCGGTTCCTGGTCGCCTCGGTGCTCGTCCTCGGCGGGGTGGCGTTTGCCACGCTGCCGCGGCGCGCCTGATCCCGGCGTCAGAGCGGCTTGACGAAGCGGCGGATGTCATGGCCGGTCCCGGCGTCGTGGCGCGTGACCCCGGTCGGGGCGAACCCCTCGCGCTGCCAGAACGCCCGGCCGCGCGGATTGGCCTCCAGCACCCCAAGGCAGAGCCGCGGCGCGCCGGCCTGCCGGGCAAGCGCCTCGACATGGGCGAGGAACCGCGCGCCGTACCCCTTTCCGCGCAGCCGGGGCGCAAGGATCATCAGGCCGAGATAGCCGTCGCCCGGCCCGGGAAACCCGTAGGACAGTTCCGCCACGCCGGAAAGCCGCCCCTCGACGAAGAGACCGAGCCGGCGGGAGCGTGCGGGGTCGGCCCCCGGCGGGGCGTCGGTGAAGAAGTCCGCGGCCTTCGCGCGGTCCGGCGGCACGCGATCCGCAAGCAGCCAGTAGTCCGCCGCCTCGGCATAGAGCGCCTCGACAAGCGGCACCTCGGTTGCGGGGTCGAGCGCGCGGATCAGCATTGCAGGGGCGCGATGGCGATCACCTCCAGCGCCAGCGTTCCGGCGGGCCGGCGCCATTCCACGATGTCGCCCACGCGCGCGCCAAGAAGTGCCCGGGCGAGCGGCGACTGCGGCGCGATCCGGTTCCTGGCGGCGTCGGCCTCGTCCTCGCCGACAATCTCGTAGACCGTCTCGCTTCCCGCCTCGTCGGCGACGGTGACGCGGCTGGCGAAGGCGACCTCGCCCTGCGGCTGGGCGGCGGGATCCACCGGGATCGCGGAGGCGAGCCGCGCCTCGAGATAGCGGATGTCGCGTTCGGCGGCCTTTTCCGGCAGGCGGTCCAGCCGGTCCGCCCGCGCCTTCAGCCGCTGGAGCTCGGCCTGGGTCGCGGCCAGCCGGTCGCGCAGTGCCTGCAGGCCCCGCGGCGTCACGAAGTTCGGATGCGGGCTGACCGGGAGGTCCGGCAGGAGCTCGGTGTCCGGCCCGTCCTCCTTCACGAAGGCGCGGCTCATGGCACGATCTCCTCAAGCGGGTCGTAGTAGACCGGCGCGGCCGGCGCGAAGGCGATCCGCGGCAGGCTGTCCGGCTTCAGGCGGATCGCCGCCAGTTCCGCCGGGGCGAAGAACCGGCAGGTGTGGACGATGCCGGCCGGATCGCGCCACGCCGGGTCGAGCGCGCCGCGCGTCACCCGGCAGCGGAAGAAGAGGTCGACCTGGTGGTAGCCGGATTTCGGGTCGTGGAATTCGTTGACGAGCGCGAGCGCGCCGACCTCCACCTCGAGGCCGCATTCCTCGTTCACCTCGCGGCGGAGGTTCTCGGGCAACGAGACGCCCGGCTCGACCCCGCCGCCCGGCGCGCCCCAGAGGTCGGAGCGGTTGCCCGGATAGGCGTTGACCAGAAGCAGGCGGCCATCCTCGACGATGATCGCGCGGGTGGCCAGACGGGGGGAACGGGATTTCATCTGCCCAGAGTGGCGAAGCGGCGGGGGAAGGACAAGGGACTCGCGTGCGGCTTGCGGCCCGCCTATGTCTTGGCCATGTGGAAGACGCTCCTCGCGCTTTGCCTGATCGCCGCCGCGCCCGCGGCGCGCGCCGATTGCGTCGTGCTCCTCCACGGGCTCGCGCGCAGCGAGACATCCCTTCTGGTGATGGAAGCGGCGCTCCGGGCCGAAGGCTACCGGGTGGTCAACGAGGGCTATCCCTCGACCGCAGCGGGGATCGAGACCCTCGTGCGCGATTACGTCGGACCGCAGGTCGCGCGCTGCGGCGACGGGGAGACGGTGCACATCGTCACCCATTCTATGGGCGGCATTCTCGTGCGGGCCTGGCTCGCCGATCAGCGGCCCGGGACCATGGGACGGGTGGTCATGCTCGCGCCGCCGAACCACGGATCGGAACTCGTCGATGCCTTCGGCGATCTCGGAGCCTTCCGCTGGCTGAACGGCCCGGCCGGGCTGGAGCTTGGCACCGGGCCCGATGCCACGCCGAACACGCTGCCCGCGATCCAGTTCGACCTCGGCGTGATCGCCGGCGACCGCTCGCTCAACCCGATCTATTCGACGGTGATCGAGGGCGCCGACGACGGCAAGGTCAGCGTCGAGAGCACCCGGATCGGCGGGATGCGCGACCATATCGTGCTGCCCGTGACCCATACCTTCATGATGAACAACCCGCTCGTCGTGGCCGAAGTGCTCGAGTTTCTCGCCAATGGCCGGTTCGACCACGGCCTGAGCTATCTGGAGGCCGCGCGGCGGGTATTGCCGTAGGCGGCCGTCCGTGTTCGGTCCGGCAGCATCCCTGCGGGTTTGCCTCATCGCCACGAGCCCTTAGTCTTGGGATGGCAACCTCGGGAGGACTGGATGAAGGCGATTGTGTACGACCGGTACGGCCCGCCTGAGGTCCTGCGGCTGGAAGAGGTGGAGTTGCCCGGGGCGGGGCCGGGCGAGGTGCGTGTCCGGGTGCGCGCTGCCTCGGTCACCACGGCGGACTGGCGGTTGCGGGCCTCGGCGTTTCCGGGCGTACTCTGGCTGCCGGGGCGGCTGATGACGGGGTTGTTCCGTCCGAAAAACCGGGTACTCGGCCTCGACTTCGCAGGCGAGGTCGATGCGGTGGGGGATGGCGTGTCCCGCTTTGCGACGGGGGACAGGGTCTTCGGTTTTGCCGGCAAGGGTGCGCACGCGGAATACCTTGTCATGCCCGAGGCCGGCGCCATCGCGGCGACGCCGGAGGACCTGAGCGATCCCGAAGCCGCTGCATTGCCCTTCGGCGCGCTGTCCGCACTTGTCTTCCTGCGCGACTATGCCGGGCTTCTCCCGGGGCAGAGCGTCGCGGTGGTGGGAGCCTCGGGCGGCGTCGGCGCCTATGCCGTGCAGGTCGCCCGGGCCCTCGGCGCGCGCGTCACCGGTATCGCCAGCGCCGGAAGCCGTGGGTTCGTTCTCGGGCTCGGGGCGGAACGTTTCGTGGACTACGGGGTCGAGGACTTCACCTTTGGAGCCGAGCGGTACGATCTTGTCCTCGACACGGTCGGGGCCACGGACTTTTCCCGGGCGCGCCGGGTGCTGGCGCCCTCCGGTCTGTTCCTGCCCTTGAACTTCGGCCTGCGCGAGATCGTGCAGTCGCTCCGGACCCGGCTTCGCTCCGGCCCGCGCGTGACCATCGGGGTCAGCGGTGACACGGCGGCAGATCTTGAGGCGCTGAAGACGATGATCGCCGACGGGCAGCTTCGCCCGGTGATCGACAGCATCTATCCGCTCGGCAGGATCGCCGAGGCGCACGCCCATGTTGAAACCCGGCACCGACGCGGGGCGGTCGTGATAAGCCCGGTCTAGGCCCGCCGGACAATCCGGTTCACATGGCCCATCTTGCGGCCTTCCCGCGCCTCGGCCTTGCCGTAGAGGTGGAGCGCGGCATCCTTCTCGCGGGCGATGGCCGGCACGTGCCGGATGTCGTCGCCGATCAGGTTCTCCATCACCACGTCGGCGAAGCGGCTGCCGTCGCCCAGCGGCCAGCCGGCGACCGCGCGGATGTGCTGCTCGAACTGGTCCACCGCGCAGCCGTTCTGCGTCCAGTGGCCGGAATTGTGGACGCGGGGCGCGATCTCGTTCACCACAAGGCCCGCCGGCGTCACGAAAAGCTCGACGCCCATGACGCCGACGTAGTCGAGCGCGGTGAGGATGCGGGCGGCCAGCAGCACGGCGTCGGTCCGCTGCGCCTCGGTCAGGCGTGCAGGCACCGTCGTGGTGCGCAGGATGCCCTCTCGGTGGACGTTCTCGCCCGGGTCATAGGCCGCCACCGCACCGTCGCGGCCCCGCGCGGCGATGACGGAGACCTCGTGGCTGAAGGCAACGAAGCCTTCGAGGATCGCCGGCGCGCCCGCCATCGCCGCGAGCGCCGCCGCGGCATCGGAGGCGGTGGCGAGCCGCACCTGGCCCTTGCCGTCATAGCCGAGCCTGCGGGTCTTCAGGATCGCCGGGCAGCCGATGGCCGCGATGGCGCGGTCAAGGTCCGCCGCGCCCTCCACCGCCGCGAAGGGCGCGGTCAACAGGCCGATACCGCTCAGGAAGGTCTTTTCCGACAGCCGGTCCTGGCTCACCGCCAGCGCGCGGCGGTTCGGGTGGATCGGGCGGACAGCTTCCAGCGCGTCGAGCGCCGAGGTCGGGACGTTCTCGAACTCGTAGGTGACGACATCGACCGCCGCGGCGAAGCGGGCAAGCGCCTCGCGGTCCCCGTAGGGCGCGGTCGTGACCGCCTGGGCGACATCGCCCGCGGGCGGATGTGCCGCCGGTTCGTAGATGTGCGTGCGGTAGCCGAGGCGCGCCGCGGCGACCGACAGCATCCGGCCCAACTGGCCGCCGCCGAGGATCCCGATGGTGGAGCCGGGCGGCAGGGGCTCAGTCATCTAGCGGCTCTTCGGGGATCGAGGCGGAGAGGGCGCCCCGCCAGGCGTCGAGCCGGGTGGCCAGCGCGGGATCGGACAGCGCGAGGATGCCGGCGGCCATGAGGCCGGCATTGGCCGCCCCCGCCGCGCCGATGGCCATGGTAGCGACGGGGTAGCCCTTCGGCATCTGGACGATGGAATAGAGGCTGTCCACGCCCGAAAGCGCCTTCGTCTGCACCGGCACGCCGATCACCGGCACCCGGGTCTTGGACGCCATCATCCCGGGCAGATGCGCGGCACCGCCGGCGCCGGCAATGATGACGTGAAGCCCCCGCTCCACCGCCGAGCGCCCGTAGGCCCAGAGCCGGTCCGGTGTGCGGTGGGCCGAGACGATCTTCGCCTCGTAGGCCACGCCGAGTTCGTCGAGAACCGCCGCCGCCTCCTGCATCGTGGGCCAGTCGGACTGCGACCCCATGATGATGCCGACCTTCACGCTCATGCCGCCTCCGCGCGCGCTGCAAATGCGCGCGCACTATAGCCGGCGGGTCCCCCGGCGCAAGGCGGGGTCAGGCGATGATGTCGGGCGTGAGGATGTCCTCGATCCGCGCGATCTGGTCCTTGAGGTGCAGCTTCTGTTTCTTCAGCCGCCGCAGGGTGAGCTGGTCGGACCGGCCGGACGCTTCCATGAGGTGAATCGCCTCGTCGAGGTCGCGGTGTTCCTGGCGCAGGACCTCGAGTTTCACGCGCAGGACTTCCGTCGGGTCCATTTCCAGATGGGCGTTCATCTCGTCGCTGGCCATGAGTCGGAATTTCGAATGGTAGCGAAGGATAGCAAGTCCCCGTGATTGCGGGAAGCTTTTCGCGCGCCCTGTCTTGTCGCGCGCAAGGCCGCGCTCCATATTCATTCCAAGGTCGCCCGGACGGGGACCTCGACGCAATGTCGCTTGATGCTGAGGACATGGCCTGAGATGACGAAACTGACTTTCGCCGCCCATCCCTTCCTGCTGGGGTTCGATCAGCTTGAAAGGCTCGTCGAACGCACCGCGAAAAGCGGGAACGACGGCTATCCTCCCTTCAATATCGAGCAGTCGTCCGAACACGGCTTCCGCATCACGCTGGCCGTGGCGGGGTTCGGCGAGGGCGACATCGCGATCACCGTGGAGGACCGCCAGCTCATGATCCGTGGCCGCCAGGCGGAGGAGGCGGACGAGGGCCGCATCTTCCTGCACCGCGGCATCGCCGCCCGTGCCTTCCAGCGCAGCTTCGTGCTCGCCGAGGGCGTCGAGGTGGCCGGCGCGCGGCTTGAAAACGGGCTTCTCCACGTCGACCTCGTCCGCGCGGTGCCGGAGAAGGTGGTGCAGACGATCCGCATCACCAGGGGGTAAGGAGAAACGGGCATGGATACCAAGTACGATTTCGGGCCGGAAAGCGGCGAGCGCATCGTCTATGTGCGCGAGGTTGCCGTGGCCGACCTGCCGGAGGAGATTCGGGCGCAGGCGATGGGACTCGACACGCTCTATGCGCTGCACGACGCCGGGGGCGAGCGGCTCGCGCTCGTCAAGGACCGCAGGCTGGCCTTCATCCTCGCGCGGCAGAACGACATGGCCCCGGTAAGCGTGCACTGACACGCGTTGCGCAACTGCGGTTGCATTGACCGGCGACGGAAAACCATTCCTTCTGCGTGACAGAACGGGCGGCCATCACGGCCACCGGCTTTCAAGACCGACGAGGGACACATGTCAAAGGTAACCGGATACAGCCGCGCACAGATCGCGCTTCACTGGGGCATCCTTCTGCTCCTGGGGGTGAGCTATCTCAGCAGCGACAAGATGAAGGCTGCGTGGGGCGCGATTCACGAGGGCCGCGATGCCTTCGGCACGACGGCCGCCGCCCATGTCTGGATCGGCGTGGCGATTTTGGTGCTGGCGCTTGTCCGGGTGGCGATCCGGGTGCGCCGTGGCGCGCCGGACCTGCCCGAGGGCGGGCATCCCGTGGCCAACCTTATCGCGAAGCTCACCCATCTGGGGCTCTACGGGCTTCTGCTCCTCATCCCCGTCTCAGGCCTGATGGCCTGGTTCGGCGGCGTCGATGCGGCGGGCGAGGTGCACGAGGTGATGTTCAACCTCGGCATCGCGCTGGTGATCCTGCATGTCGTGGGCGCGCTCTACCACCAGCTCGTCCTGAAGGACGGGCTGATGGACCGGATGAAACGCGCGGGCTAAGATGCAGAGCCGAAAAGAATAAAGCCCCGGCCGATCCGCCGGGGCCTTGGTGTCCTGACGCCGGCGAAACGGCTCAGAGCCCAGCGCCCTCGTCCAGCCCCAGCATCAGGTTGAGATTCTGCACAGCCGCGCCGGAGGCGCCCTTGCCGAGGTTGTCGAGCACCGCGATGAGCGTCGCCGCCCCGGTTTCCGCGTTGCCGTGGACGGAAAGCTCCATACGGTTCGTGCCGTTGAGCTGCTGCGGCCAGACGCGCGGCTCGTGCGTTGCCGCAGGCACGACAGTGACGAAGCGTTCGCCCGCGTAATGCGCCCGCAGCGCCTCCTCGGCGCGGACGATCCCGTCGACGCCGAGGTCAAGCTCCACCGCCACCGCCATGCCCTGCGCGTATTGGCCGACGGACGGGACGAAGACCGGCGGGCGCGCGAGGCGGCCGTAGCGCGTGATCTCGGGCAGGTGCTTGTGGCCCTGCGCGGCGCCGTAGAGGAACGATCCCTGCACGGCGCCGGATTCGAATTCCTCGATCATCGCCTTGCCGCCGCCGGAATAGCCCGAGACGCCGGAGATGGCCGGCGGGTGCGCGGGGTCGATCAGCCCGGCGTCGACCAGCGGGCGGATCAGCGCGATGGCGCAGGTGGACCAGCAGCCCGGGTTCGTCACCCGCGCCGCGCCGCGGATCGCGTCGCGCTGGCCGGCCGCCATCTCGGCGAAGCCGAAGCACCAGTCGGGATGGGTGCGGTGGGCGGTCGAGGCGTCGATGATGCGGGTGGATAGCCCCGCCGCGTCGCAGGCCGCCACGACCTCCTTCGCCGCGGCGTCGGGCAGGCAGAGGATCGCCACCTCGGCTTCGGCGAAGGCGGCGAGGCGGGCGGGAATGTCCTTCCTCAGCGCCAGGTCGATGCGGACGAGCGCCACGTCCCCGCGACGTTCCAGCCGCTCGCGGATCTGCAGACCCGTCGTGCCGACATCCCCGTCGATGAAGACCTTGTGTGCCACCGTTCGACTCCGTTCCAGAAGGCCCGGCCCATATACGCGCTTTGCGCGCGAAGTAAATGCAAAACGCCCGGCCGGGGTGGGCCGGGCGCCGCGGAAGGCGTCCGCCGGTCAGGCGCGGATCAGGCCCATCTGTTCCAGCTTCAGGATCACCTGATGGGCGCAGTTGTCCACCTCGGCATTCTCGGTCTCGACGCGAAGCTCCGGGTTTTCCGGCACCTCGTAGGGGTCCGAGATGCCGGTGAACTCCTTGATCTTGCCCTCGCGCGCGAGCTTGTAGAGCCCCTTGCGGTCGCGCCGCTCGCATTCCTCGACACTGGTGGCGACATGCACCTCGATGAAGGCGCCGGAGGCCTCGACCATCTCGCGCACCGCGCGGCGGGTCGCGGCATAGGGTGCGATCGGCGCGCAGATGGCGATGCCGCCGTTCTTGGTGATCTCGGAGGCGACATAGCCGATCCGGCGGATGTTGATGTCGCGGTGTTCCTTCGAAAAGCCGAGCTCCGAGGACAGGTGCTTCCTGACCACGTCGCCGTCCAGAAGCGTCACGGGGCGCCCGCCCATCTCCATCAGCTTGACCATCAGCGCATTGGCGATGGTCGACTTGCCCGAGCCGGAGAGGCCGGTGAAGAACACGGTGAAACCCTGCTTCGACCGCGGCGGCGAGGTCCGGCGCAGCTCGGCCACGACCTCGGGGAAGGAGAACCAGTCGGGAATCTCCAGTCCCTCGCGCAGGCGCCGGCGGAGTTCGGTGCCCGAGATGTCGAGAACGGTGCCACCGTCCGGCACCTCGTTCGATGGGAAATACTGGGCCTTTTCCTGCACATAGACCATGTGCTTGAAGTCCAGCATCTCGATCCCGATCTCGGCCTCGTGCGTCTTGAAGAGCTCCTGCGCCTCGTAGGGGCCGTAGAAGTCCCGGCCGTGGCTGTTCTTGCCCGGGCCGGCATGGTCGCGGCCGACGATGAAATGGGTGCAGCCGTGGTTCCTGCGGATGAGCCCGTGCCAGAGGGCCTCGCGCGGGCCGGCCATGCGCATGGCGAGGTTCAGAAGGCTCATCGTGGTGGTCGAAGCCGGATACTTGTCCAGCACCGCCTCGTAACAGCGGACGCGGGTGAAGTGGTCCACATCGCCCGGCTTGGTCATGCCGACGACGGGGTGAATCAGCAGGTTCGCCTGCGCCTCGCGCGCGGCGCGGAAGGTCAGTTCCTGGTGCGCGCGGTGCAGCGGGTTGCGGGTCTGGAACGCCACGACCTTGCGCCAGCCGAGCTTGCGGAAATATGCGCGCAACTCGTTGGGCGTGTCGCGGCGGGCCTTGAAGTCGTAATGCACCGGCGGCTGGATGCCCGTCACCGGCCCGCCGAGATAGACCGGACCGGCGACATGGTGCAGGTAGTTAACCCCCGGATGGGCGAGGTCGTTGGCACCGAACACCCTTTCCGCCTCGCGCACCTTGTCCGGCACCCATTTGTCGGTGACCGAGAGGATGGCGAGGATCACCCCCTCCTGATCGCGGAGCGCGATATCCTGGCCGGGCTCGATTCCCGCGGCGAATTTCTCGCTGACGTCGAGCGTGACCGGGATCGGCCAGAGCGCGCCCGACGCGGTGCGCATGCCGTCCACGACGCCGTCATAGTCCGCCTCGGTCAGGAACCCCTTCAGCGGGTAGAAGCCGCCGGTCATCAGAAGCTCCAGATCGCAGATCTGCCGCGGGCTCAGGTCCCAGGAGGGGAGGTCGCCGGCCTCGTGCTTCAGCTTCTGGGCGGAGTCGTAGGAGACATAGAGCTCCCGGATCGGGGCAAGATTGGGCAGCGACATCGGCGATCTGACCTCTGGCATGGCGAGGCGGCCGTACCGCCGCCGTCCTGCGCGCGGATAGCCCCGAAATGCGGCGGAATTCAAGCCGGGCCCGGGGGATCCGCACCGAATCGGGACATTGGTGCGGAAATTACCCGGGGGCGGCGAAGACTGTTTCCGGCACGACGGGCGCACAGGCACGCCACCCTGTCCAGAGAGATCAGGGACGAATGATCAGCACCCGGGCGGGGGCGGGGAATGCGACGCTTCCGTCCGCACCGACATGGGCGCCAAGGGCGTCGCGCGCGGCTTCCTTGATCCGCCCGAGCTGATCGGCCGAGACCATCTCGGCGAGCGTCCAGCCGCCGATCTCGGTATCGAGCCAGGCATCGAGAGAGGCATGCCGTGCCGTGCCTGTGCAGGGTCGGACTTCGTCGGCGGTGAGGCCGGCGGCGGCGAGCTCTGCGGTGACGGCCGCCGGATCGCCGAGGCAGAATGGTGCGGAAAGCGCTGCCGCCGCCTTGGGTCCGACGACATCGCCGAGAAGGGGCACGAGGCGGTCGTAGGCCGGCGAACGCTCGACGCTCTCGAACACCGAAATGGCGATTCGTCCACCCGGCTTGGTCACCCGGGCCATTTCCCTCAAGGCCTTCGTCCGGTCGGCGAAGAACATGAGCGCGAACTGGCACAGTGTCGCGTCGAACGTGTCGTCATCGAAGGGAAGCGCTTCGGCGGCGGCTTCCTGCCACGCGATGCGGGGCGACTTGCGCCGGGCCACTGCCAGCATTCCCGGATTGATGTCGACTGCAGCGATCCTGCTATCCTGCCCACAATGCCCCTCGGCCGCAAGCGCGACGGTCCCGGTTCCGCAGGCGACGTCCAGAACGCTTTCGCCGGGCTTCAACCGGACCGCTTCCACCAGCATCGGTGCGAACTGGCCGAACAGGGCGGGCACGAATTCCCGGTCGTAGATCTCGGCGGCGGAGGCGCTGACCTGACCGGCTTCGGCGTGATCCAACTCCATCATGAGATCCTCCTTTTCCGGGCGGATTCTCGCATATGGCTCCAGGTTCCCGATAGTCCGGAATCTGTAGTAAACTGAAACGGCGGGCCGATCATGGGAAACCGCCGGAGGGAACATGCGACGCTATGGACAGTTCTGCCCTGTCGCCAAGGCGGCCGAGATCTTCTGCCCGCGGTGGAATGCGCTCATCCTGCGGAACATCGGGTGGGGGGCGCACCGCTTCTCGGAGATCCGGCGCGGCGTACCAATGATGTCGCCCACCCTGCTGTCGCAACGGCTGCGCGAACTGGAGGGCGAGGGGATACTGGAGCGTCGCGGCAAGGGGCGTGCGCAGGGGTACCACCTGACCGAGGCGGGCGCCGAATTCACCCCGATCATCGAGGCGATGGGTGTCTGGGGGCAGCGCTGGGCGCGCCGCGAGCTTGCCGCAGGCGAGGCCGACATGGACCTCCTGCTCTGGGGCATCGAGCGGAGCGCGCGTGCTGATGCGTTCGGCCGCCGCGCCGTCGTCAGGATCGAATTCACCGATCAGCCGCAACACAAGGCAGTCTGGTGGTACCTGAACGAGGACGGCCGTTGCCAGCTCTGCGTCGACGATCCGGGCGGCGATACCGACCTTTACCTCTCTGCGACCCTGCCGGATTTCATCCGGGTCTACCGAGGCGACCTGTCGCTTGCCCGCGCGGTCGACGAGGGGCTACTCGAAGCGCTCGGCAGCCGGGCGGCGCGCGATGCCCTGTCCGCCTGGCTGAACCTCGGCCCGCTGTCCCGGGTGCGACCGGCGCGGGCCGCCTGGCCGACGCGGCGCGGGGGCTATTCCGCCGCCGCGGCTGCCGGTTGCTCCGCGGCCGCGAGCCAGCGTTCGGCATCGAGTGCCGCCATGCAGCCCATGCCCGCCGAGGTCACGGCCTGGCGGTAGACATGGTCGGTCAGGTCGCCGGCCGCGAAGACGCCGGAGATCGAGGTCTCGGTGGTTCCCGGCCGCACCTTCACGTAGCCGCCGTTGTGAAGCTCGACCTGGTCCTTCACGAGTTCGGAGGCCGGCGCATGGCCGATCGCCACGAAGAAGCCGTCGCAGGGCAGCACGTTTTCCGCCCCCGTCTGCACATTCCTCACCCTTACGCCGGTCACGCCCAGGGGCGCCTCGGTGCCGAGGATCTCCTCCACCGTGTGGTTCCAGATGACCGCGATCTTCGGGTTCTTGAACAGGCGGTCCTGCAGGATCTTCTCGGCGCGGAAGCTGTCGCGGCGGTGGACCACCGTCACCTTCGACGCGAAATTGGTCAAAAACAGCGCCTCTTCCACGGCGGTATTGCCGCCGCCGATCACCACCACTTCCTTGCCGCGATAGAAGAATCCGTCGCAGGTGGCGCAGGCCGAGACGCCGAAGCCCTTGAACTTCTCCTCCGACGGGATTCCCAGCCACTTCGCCTGTGCGCCGGTGGCGAGGATCACCGCGTCGGCGGTGTAGGTCGTGCCGGAATCGCCGGCGGCCGTGAAGGGCCGCTGCGAGAGATCGAGTGCGGAGATATGGTCGGAGATCACCTCCGCCCCCATGGCGCGGGCGTGTTCCTCCATCCGCACCATGAGGTCGGGGCCCTGCACCTCGGTATCGCCGGGCCAGTTCTCCACCTCGGTGGTAATGGTAAGCTGGCCGCCCGGCTGGATGCCCTGTACGAGAAGCGGGTCCAGCATCGCGCGCGCCGAATAGACCGCGGCCGTGTAGCCCGCCGGGCCGGAGCCGATGATCAGAACCTTCGTGTGCCGCGTCTCGCCCATGGCCGATCCCCCTTGCCGTCACAGGGGCGATATAGTCGGGCTTCGGCGCCGAGGAAAGGGCAAGGCTGAGCGATGCGGCGCCCCTGCCGGGCATGGGGTTCCGCCGATCAGGCCCAAGGCTTGAGGCTTCGCGGAATCTTCCAGCCAAAATCTTGCGTGAATCTGAAATAATATTGCGCACGCCGGGTCCGACGGATAAGTTCCGCGCAAATCCGGGAGACGCAAGATGGCCGCCAACAGACTTGACGAGATCGACCGCAAGATTCTGGCCGAACTGCAGGACGACGGCCGCATGACCAATGTCGAGCTAGCCCGCCGGGTTGGCATATCTGCCCCGCCCTGCCTGCGCCGCGTCCGCACGCTGGAGGAGGCCGGCTATATCCGCGGCTACCACGCCGACGTCAACCCGCGCGAGCTCGGCTTCGAGGTTCAGGTCTTCGCCATGGTCGGCCTGCACAGCCAGGCCGAGGCCGACCTTTCGGCCTTCGAGCAGCGGTGCCGCGACTGGCCGCTTGTCCGCGAGTGCCACATGCTGAACGGCGAGATCGACTTCATCCTGAAATGCGTGGCGCCCGATCTTTCGAGCTTCCAGACCTTCCTGACGGAAGACCTCACTTCGGCGCCGAACGTCGCGAGCGTCAAGACGAGCCTCGTCATCCGCTGCGCGAAGGACAAGCCGGGCGTGCCCTTCGAGGTGCTCGAAGCGCGGCTCGGGCGCAGCGCCTGAGGCCAGGGCCACAGGCGCCGTGTCGAGTTCAGGCGTGCAGCGCCGCCTCCACCTCGGCCGCGGACATCCGCGGGTGGGCGAGGGTGCCGAAGTCGGCGATGGAGCGCATGTGCGGGAAAAGCGTCAGGAAGATCTGCGCGACCTGCGGATCGAACCCGTCGGACATGCGTGCGCCCGGATGGAAGCTCTCGATCTCGAGCCCGGCGGCGCGGATCGAGCCCTGGCGTGCCAGCACGATGTGGAAGACCGTGAGCGCCGCGACCGGGGACACCTCGATGATCGACACGCCGTCGGCGAAGGCACAGGCCGGCGCGTAGGCGGCCTCGACGCCGGTGGCGAAGCGGCAGCGCGCGTCACGGACGAGGATGCGCGCCCGGGGGCCGAGCACGAGGTCGGGCATCGGCCGGCCGACGCCGAAGGCATCCGCCGTGATCCGCGTCAGCGTCGAACGCGCCATTCCCGGCATCGCGCGCGACGGAAAGAGCGTCATCGAGCCGATCCAGCTAATCCGCTCGGCGCGGCCCTCGCCGGTCAGCGCCTCCATTCCCGGCACGAGGTCCTCGACCGCCACCGGGCCCTCCGTCGTCGCGATCACGGTGCCCCGCGCGAAGGCGGAAAAGGCCTCCTCGAACTCGGGGATGGCCGGGGCGAGCCGGGTGCAGGTTTCGAAACGCCCCTCGGCATCGAGGTAGGCGATCTCGTAACGCCGGGTCAGCGGCGCGCCGCGGAGCGGCCCGGGATCGGCTGGAGCGGGTTGGGGAAGGGTCCGGGAATGCGGAACGGGTGAGTTGAATACATCCGTCGACAGACGGCCCACTGGAACATGAGGATACGGCACACCAACAACCTTTCACTCTATTACATCTGCGGAGCCCCCACCCCTAAATGCAGACTGTCTATGAGGGACAATCTGCTGGCTTCGCGGCGATCTGTCAAAGGCGGGCAATGATTTGAAGCGGGCGCCGGACAATCGCCGGTCGCGCGCCCCGCTTTGTCCCGCCGCCGGCGACAAGTTGGCGGCGTTAACGCTTCGGGAAGGTTTGTGCGGGGGCAGGGGAGGCGAATCGGGGCGACGTCCGGTTGGACCTGCGTCCCGGGGGAAGTCCGGCGGACCGGCCCTTCGGGGTGCGGCCGGTCCGCCAGTGGTGGGGCGCGCGGG
>NZ_WBUS01000087.1 GCF_008933605.1 Albidovulum sp. | reverse complement strand
CCCGGTTGATCAGCCCGACTTCCAGTGCCGCTTCGGCCATGAAGGGCTCGCCCAACAGCAATGCCTCGGCAGCCCTGTGGTAACCCAGCATCTGTGGCACCAGCAGGCTGGATGCGGCTTCGGGGCGTAAGGCGGCGGCGCGGGCTTGCCGCCGGTTTCGTCCTGTCCGACCACGCCGACTGGGACGGGCTCAACGCCGCCATCGCCGCGACCGGGGCGCAAAGGGTCTACGTCACCCATGGCTATACCGCTGTGTTCCGGCGCTGGCTGGAGGAGGCGGGCTACGAGGCCGGCATCGTGGCGACGGAGTTCCAGGGCGAGGACGCGGACGCGACGGCGGCGGAGACGCCTGCCGAGGTCACGGAATGAAGCGCTTCGCCGCCCTTTTCGCCGCGCTCGACGGCACCACGGCGACGAACGCGAAGGTCGCAGCGCTTGCCGACTACTTCCGCACCGCGCCTGACGAGGACCGGCTCTGGACCATCGCGCTCCTGTCCGGCCGGCGGCCGCGGCGCAGCGTGACCACGACGGAACTGAGGGAATGGGCGGCAGAGGCAGCCGGGCTGCCGCTCTGGCTCTTCGAGGAAAGCTATCCGGTGGTGGGCGACCTTGCCGAGACGATCGCGCTCGTCCTGCCCGAGCCGCGGGATACGAGCGACCGGACGCTCGCGGACTGGATCGGACTGCTCCGCGCCCAGTCAGGGCGACCTTCGGCAGAACGCAAGGCCGCGATCCTCGACGCCTGGGAGAGGCTCGCACCCGAGGAACGGTTCCTCTTCAACAAGCTCATCACCGGCGGTTTCCGCATGGGCGTGAGCCAGCGGCTCATGACCCGCGCACTGGCCCGGGCGACCGGAATGGACGAGGCGGAACTCGCCCACCGGCTGATGGGTGCCTGGACACCCGAAACGGTGAGTTACCGCGCGCTTCTTCAGGCGAACGACAGGGCAGGCGACCTGACCCGCCCCTATCCCTTCTTCCTTGCCCATCCGCTGGAGGACGGACCCGAAGGGCTGGGCGACCCGGCCGGGTGGTTCGCCGAATGGAAATGGGACGGCATCCGCGGCCAGCTTGTCTTCCGCCGCGGCGCCCTTGCACTCTGGTCGCGGGGGGAGGAGCTCATCACCGACCGTTTCCCCGAATTCGCCCGGGCGCGGGACTGGCTGCCCGACGGCACCGTGATCGACGGCGAGGTGATGGCCTGGGCGGGCGACGGCCCCCTGCCCTTCGCCGAGTTGCAGAAGCGGATCGGGCGCAAGGCCGCGCCGAAGAAGCTCCTGGCCGAGGCGCCGGCGATGCTCATCGCCTACGACCTTCTCGAGGCCGAAGGCCAGGACCTTCGGGCCGAGCCCTTCGCCGCCCGCCGCGCGCGGCTTCAGGCGATGACCGCGGTCCTGCCGGCCGAGGCGCCGATCCGCCTTTCGCCCGAGGTCGCCTTTGCCGACTGGCAGACCCTTGCCACGGCCCGCGCGGGGGCGAAGGCGGCCCGGGCCGAGGGGCTGATGCTGAAACGCCGCGCCTCGGCCTATGGTGTCGGGCGCAGACGCGGGGACTGGTGGAAGTGGAAGCTCGATCCGATGACGGTCGACGCGGTCATGGTCTATGCCCAGGCGGGCCACGGGCGGCGGGCGACGCTCTTCACCGACTTCACCTTCGCGGTGCGGGACGGCGAGGACTTCGTGCCCTTCGCCAAGGCCTATTCGGGCCTCACCGACGGCGAATTCGCCGCGATCACCCGCTGGGTGCGCGCCCACACGCTCGAACGCTTCGGCCCGGTGCGGCGGGTGCCGCCGGAACTGGTCTTCGAGATCGCCTTCGAGGGCATCCAGCCCTCGCCCCGCCACAGGTCGGGGATCGCGCTCAGGTTCCCGCGCATCCTGCGCTGGCGACGCGACAAGCCGGCGGCGGAAATCGACACGCTCGATACGCTGAAATCCCTGCTCGCGGCCCGGGGCTGATCGGACGGGAGCCTCCGGCGGCAGTATTTCGGCCACAATGAAAGCAGGCGGGTTGCCTTGGCCACCGCAGGGTGACTATCTCTGTCCGGCCCACGACACGAGGTTTGCCATGACGATCCGCCTGCCCCGCCCCGTCTTCGACGCCGACGCCACCGGGGGGGGCCTCGGCAAGCTTCCGGACTGGGACCTGGGCGACCTCTACGCCGCCCCCGACGCGCCCGAGGTGGCGCGCGACTTGGCCGAACTCGAGCGCGCCTGCGCCGCCTTCGCGGCCGACTACGAGGGCAAGCTATCGACGCTCGATGCCGCGGGGATGCTCGACTGCATCCGCCGGCACGAGCGGATCGAGGCGCTGGCGGGCCGGGTCATGTCCTTCGCCGGCCTGCGCTACTACCAGAACACGGTCGACGCGATGCGCGCGAAGTTCCTGTCGGACAGCCAGGACAAGGTGACGGAATACACCACGCCACTGGTGTTTTTCTCCTTGGAGTTCAACCGTATCGAAGACGCCGCTTACACGGCGCTCTTCTCCGCGAACGACGCGATCGCCCGCTACAAGCCGGTGTTCGACCGGATGCGGGCGATGAAGCCCTACCAGCTCTCGGACGAGCTCGAGCGGTTCCTGCACGACCAGTCCACGGTCGGCGCCTCGGCCTGGAACAGGCTTTTCGACGAGACCATGGCGGGGCTGTCCTTCGCCGTCGCGGGCGAGGCCGAACCGATGAGCCTGGAGGCGACGCTCAACCTCCTCTCGGAACCCGAGAGGCCCCGGCGGGAGGCGGCCGCGCGGGCGCTTGCGGAGGTCTTCGGCAATAATATCAAGCTTTTCGCCCGCGTTCATAACACGCTGGCGAAGGAAAAGGAGATCGAGGACCGCTGGCGCAAGATGCCCACGCCGCAAACTGCGCGGCACCTCTCGAACGATGTCGAGCCCGAGGTGGTCGCGGCGCTCAGGAACGCCGTCGTCGCCGCCTACCCGAAGCTCAGCCACCGCTACTACCGGCTGAAGGCGAAGTGGATGGGGCTCGACAAGCTCCAGGTCTGGGATCGCAACGCGCCCCTGCCGATGGAGGAAAAGAAAACCGTGGGCTGGGAGGAGGCGCGCGAGACGGTGCTTTCGGCATATGCGAGCTTCGACCCGGAAATGGCTGATCTTGCGAAGCCTTTCTTCGAGAAGGGCTGGATCGATGCCGGTGTGAAGCCGGGCAAGGCGCCGGGCGCCTTCGCCCATCCGACGGTGACGGAGGTGCACCCCTACGTGATGCTCAACTACCTCGGCAAGCCGCGCGACGTGATGACGCTTGCCCACGAACTCGGCCACGGTGTCCACCAGCGCCTTGCCGCCCCGCAGGGCGAGATGCTCAGCCAGACGCCGCTCACGCTCGCCGAGACGGCCAGCGTCTTCGGCGAGATGCTGACCTTCCGCAAGCTGCTGGCGCAGGCTGCGACGCCCGCGGAACGCAAGATCCTGCTCGCGGGCAAGGTCGAGGACATGATCAACACCGTCGTCCGGCAGATCGCCTTCTACGACTTCGAATGCAAGCTGCATGCGGCCCGTCGCGCGGGCGAACTGACGCCCGACGACATCGGTCAGCTCTGGATGAGCGTGCAGGGCGAGAGCCTGGGCGACGCGTTCGAGTTCATGCCGGGATACGAGACCTTCTGGGCCTATATCCCGCATTTCGTCCACTCGCCCTTCTACGTCTATGCCTATGCCTTCGGCGACGGGCTCGTGAACGCGCTCTATGCGGTCTACGAGGAGGGACTGCCGGAGTTCCAGGCCAAGTATTTCGACATGCTGAAGGCCGGCGGCTCCAAGCATCACAAGGAGCTCCTGGCCCCGTTCGGCCTTGATGCCAGCGACCCGAAGTTCTGGGACAAGGGGCTTTCGATGATCGGGGCCATGATCGAGGAACTGGAGGCGATGGAAGCGTGACCACGTCGGCGACCTGTGCCGTCCGGGGCACGGTCGCCGGGCCTTTTTCGTCAATTTCGCTCGGATAAGCGCACTTTTGCCGCGGGCTTTGCTATTTTGTGCCAGTTTCCGGTGCGACAGAGGCGATCTCGGACATGTGCCGGCCGAGGATGAGTGAGGGCCCGTGGATGCGGGCGATGCGAGTGAGAAGATGAACCCTTTCAGTCCTGACGCGCCGCGCCGCGAAGTCGCCGCGCTAGCCTGCCCCATCTGGCGGGCCTCGTTCCATCGTGCCCGGCCGGATCGGCGCCCCATCCGTGACTTGCGCGAGCGGAGGGGATAATGGCGAACATCACGGGCACCAACGCCAACAACACGCTGAACGGCACCAACAATGCCGACACGATCAACGGGCTGAGCGGCAGCGACACGATCAACGCCCGCGGCGGCAACGACAACATCGTCGCCGGGCCCGCGACGCAGGTCAACTCGCCCCTGTTCCTCAACTGGGCGGCGGCGGGAAGCGATGAATCCTCAATCGCCGGCGGCTTCACCCAGAACACGGGCGGGGTCAACGTCACGGTCAGCTATACCGACGACGGCGGCGGCACCGGCTTCACCGTCGAGTCATCCGACACCCAGTACCGCGTGACCGGCGAGCCGTTCAGCACCACCTCGGCCGCGAGTCTCGCCGGCACCGGGGCCGGCCCGACCTCGACCGTCGAGGTCAGCTTCGCGGGTGTCGCCGGGGGCGGCTTCCAGGACGAGGTGACCAACGTCAGCTTCCGCATCAACGACATCGACGCGGCCGGCTGGCAGGACATCGTCACGATCAACGCCTACGATGCCGCCGGCAACCTCGTGCCGGTAACGATCACGCCCGCCGGCAACGACACGGTATCGGGCAACACGATCACCGCCGGACCGACCAGCGACACCACCTCCTCGGCCAACGGCTCGGCGCTGATCACCATCGCCGGTCCCGTCGCCCGCTTCGAGATCATCTACTCGAACGGCGGCACTTCCGGCCAGCTTCTCAACATCACCAACGTCCACTTCGAAGCCCAGCCGCTCGACAACGACACGGTCTTTGGCGGCAATGGCAACGACACCATCGACGGCGGCTGGGGCAACGATTCCCTCCTCGGCGAGGCGGGCACCGATTCCATCCTTGGCGGGCTCGGCGACGACACCATCGACGGCGGCACCGAGGCCGACTTCATAGACGGCGGCGACGGCGCGGATTCGCTCCTCGGCGGCGCGGGTATCTTCAACGACACGATCCAGGGCGGCGCCGGCAACGACACGATCGACGGCGGCGACGGCAACGACTCGCTTTCCGGCGGCGCCGACAGCGACTCGATCCTCGGCGGGCTCGGCAACGACACCGTCGATGGCGGCACCGAGGCCGACTACATCGACGGCGGCGATGGCGCGGATTCGCTTTTCGGCGGCGCGGGCTCCTTCGCCGACACCATCCTCGGCGGCGCCGGCAACGACACGATCGACGGCGGCGACGGCAACGACTCGCTCCTCGGCGGCGCAGGCGCGGACAGCATCCTCGGCGGGCTCGGCAACGACACCGTCGATGGCGGCACCGAGGCCGACTACATCGACGGCGGCGATGGCAACGACTCGCTCTTCGGCGGCGCAGGCACCTTCAACGACACCATCCTCGGCGGCGCGGGCAACGACACGATCGACGGCGGTGCGGGCGCCGACGTGATGACGGGCGGGGCCAACGACGACCGGTTCATCGGGATCACCGCCGGCGATGTGGTGGATGGCTCGGAGGATGTCGGCAACACCGACACCGACGTGCTCGACCTTTTCGGCTCCGGCTGGACCAAGGCCAACACCAACATCATCTTCAGCGACCCGAGCCACGAGAATGGCACGGTCCAGTTCCTCGACGTGAACGGCAACGTCATCGGCACGATGACCTTCTCGAACATCGAGACGATCGTGCCCTGCTTCACGCCCGGAACGCTGATCGACACCGATCGCGGGCCGGTGCGGGTGGAGGCGCTGCAGCCGGGCGACCGGGTGCTGACCATGGACCACGGCTATCAGCCGGTCCGGTGGGCCGGGCACCGCGACGTGACGGCGGAGGAACTTCTGCGCGCGCCGCAGCTCCGTCCGATCCTGATCAGCCGCGACACCTTCGGGCCCGGCCTGCCGGAGCGCGACCTGCGGGTCTCTCCGCAGCATCGTCTGCTCCTCGCCGGCGCCCGGGCCGAGCTTGTCTCGGGCGAGACCGAGGTGCTGGCGCCGGCCGTCCACCTCCTCGGCCTGCCGGGCGTGGTGCAGGACGCGGCGGCGGCCGGTGTGCGCTATGTCCACCTGCTCTTCGACCGGCACGAGATCGTGCGGTCGAACGGGCTCTGGACCGAAAGCTACCAGCCGGCGGCGGCGACGCTTTCGGCCCTGGAGGACGGCCAGCGCGCCGAGATTCTCGCGCTCTTCCCTGGGCTTCCGGGGGCGACCGCGGAAGGCTATCCTTCCGCCCGGGCGACGGTGAAACGGCACGAGGCGCGGCTGATCCTCGCCTCCTGATCCCGGGGGACCCGATGTGGCTTGTCTGGCGGATCGTGCTCTTCCTCGCAGTCATTGGCGCTGCGGGCGTCTTTTCCTTCGGTCCGGGGATGGTCGAGCGACGGGTGAACCCGGTCGCCGCGCATGACCCCTGGCCGGTCACGCCCGCCGCCGCGGCAATGCACGCGCGGCTCGTCATCGGCGACCTGCACGCCGATTCGCTCCTCTGGGACCGCGACCTGACCCGGCGCGCGTCGCGCGGGCACGTCGACCTGCCCCGGCTCGTCGAGGGCAACGTCGCGCTGCAGGTCTTCACGACCGTGACGAAGAGCCCCTCGGGCCTGAACATCGAGAGGAACGCGGCGACCGCACCGGACGACATCACGCGGCTCTACATCGGCCAGCTGCGCCCCTTTCGAAGCTGGCTCGACCTGACCGAGCGGGCGCTCGAACAGGCACGGCAGCTTGCCCTCGCGGAGGAGAAGGCGCCGGAGATGCTGAAGATCGTCCGCAGCCGCGCCGATCTCGACGCAGTGCTGGCGCGGCGGGAGGCGGGCGAACCCGTGGTGGGCGGCCTCCTCGGCGCCGAGGGGGGCCACGCGCTCGGCGGCGATCTGGCCAATCTCGACCGGCTCTACGACGCAGGCTTCCGGCTCATCGGGCTCACCCATTTCTTCGACAACGAGCTTGGCGCCTCGCTGCACGGCGAGGCGGGTGCGGGCAGCGGGCTGACCGAGTTCGGCCGGATGGTCGTCGCGAGGATGGTCGAGAAGCGCATGATCATCGACCTGGCGCATGCCTCGCCCGAGGTCGCGCGCGAGGTGCTCGACACCGTGCGCGTGCCGGTAGTGATCAGCCACACCGGCGTCCGGAGCCAGTGCGAGACGGTCAGGAACGTGCCCGACGACACCCTTCGCCGGGTGGCGGACGGCGGCGGCCTCGTCGGTATCGGCTTCTGGGCGGAGGTGACTTGCGATGCCACGCCCGCCGGCATCGCGGCCGCCATCGACGCCGCCATCGGCGTCGTCGGCGAGAATCACGTGGCGCTCGGCTCGGATTTCGACGGGGCGGTCCCGACGACCTTCGACGCCTCGGAACTGGCGGCGCTGACCCAGGCCCTGATCGACCGCGGGATCGAGGAGCCCGTGATCGCCAAGGTCATGGGCGGCAACATGGTGCGCTTCCTGCAGGCCGCGCTGCCGCCCGGATGACGGTCAGACCTTGATCAGCCCCTCGAAGTGCCGGGGCAGGTCGATCGCGGGGATCTTCATGAGGTCCTTCGCCAGGTCGCCCGCCAGCGCCGCCGCCGCGGGCCCGGCGATGAGCTTGCGCAGCACGCCGAGCATCTTCGGCGCCGCGGCGACGACCAGCCGGTCGGCCTTCGCCTGAGGCCATTCCTGGGCGAGGGCCTCGGCCACGTGCTTGGCAAAGCGCTCCCGGCGCTGCACTTCCAGCGTCTCGTGCGGATCGACCCCGTGGCGCGGCGCGCCGGCGGGGCCGGTCTGGCGCACCGGGCGGTCCTGGTACCCGATCTGCAGGTCGGGGAACTGCGCGGTCGAGAGTCCCGCCAGTTCCTTCAGCCCCGTCCCCGGGCCCTCGTTGATCAGGAAGCGCGCCTCGGTGTCGTCGGCCATCAGGACAAGCGTGCGGTCGGGCTTCATCGCGGTTCTCCTTTTCTCCTTCGCGGCCAGTCTGGCGCGCCTGGCCGCGGTTGTCCCTGACTTGCGTCAGGCTTGTGCAAGGTGCCCGTCGGCGGCGAAGACCAGATCGATCATCGCCTGTGTCCCCTTCGCGTCCTCCAGCCTCCAGGGATAGGCTGCGCCCTCGCGCAGCGCCCGGCCAAAGGCCTCCACCTGGTTGCGGTACTGCCGGGCGCCCGGGAAGCGCTCGACATGATCGGGCTTGCCGGGGCGGAACATGTGCAGCTGCGCCTCGCCGAAAAGGCCCGCATTGAAGGGCGCGGTGAGGCGCAGGAGGCCCGCTTCGCCCTGGAACACCACCTCCTGCCGGGGCGGCAGGCGCATCGAGGTCATCGCATGGTAGCTGAACCGGCCCGCCGGTCCCTCCCCAGGCCGCTCCATGTCGGCCAGAACCTGCGCGAAGACATCGACGCCGTTCTCGCGGGCGATGCGGGAGCGCACGGCGACGGGCTCGGCCCCGGTGACCCAGCGCACCGAGCCATAGGTGTAGACGCCGATGTCGGGGATGGAGCCGCCGCCGGTCTCGGGGCGGTTGCGGATGTTGGCCGGGTCGGCGCGGTTGTCGTAGCTGAAATGCGCGTCGGCATGGAGGATGCGGCCGATGGCGCCGTCCTGCACCAGCGCCCTCGCCCGCTGCCACTGCGGGTGGTGGACGATCATGTAGGCCTCCGTCACCAGAAGCCCCGAGGCATCGCGCGCGGCGATGAGCCCGTCGATCTCACCCGCCGCCATGGCGATGGGCTTCTCGGTCAGGACATGCTTGCCCGCCGCGATGGCCTTCAGCGTCCACTCGACATGAAGCGTGTTCGGCAACGGCACATAGACCGCCTCCACCTCCGGGTCCGCGAGGAGCGCCTCGTAGCTTTCATGCACCTTGAGGTCGGGGCAGAAGGCGCGGAACCTCTCGGCCTTGCCGGCATGCGTGGTCGCCAAGGAGTGCAGCCGGGCGCCCTCGGCCTCGTGGATCGCGCGGGCCATGTGCTGGCGGGCGAAGTTGGCCGCGCCGAGAATGCCCCAGTTGACCGGCCTCATCGCGATCTCCCCCTGTTGTGCACCCGTTCATGGGTAGCCCCATGGCCGCGCCGGGGCAATGGGCGGCCGCTTGATCCCGATCATGGCGCGGCGCGGGCAGGTCGGGCATGGGGCCGGAGAGGAGGGCGCGGAATGAACCGGCGCGGCGTCATCGGCCTGGGACTGGCAGCCGCCGCTGCGGCGGTGACGGCCGCGCCGGTGCGACGATCGTTCGACGCAGCGCTGACCGAGGCACGGGCACGGATCGCGGCCCCGGCGGCGCTGGCGGCGACCCGCTTCGGTCCCGTCCAGTGGGCCGAGGCCGGCGACGGGCCGCCGGTCCTGATGTTGCACGGCACGGGCGGAGGATTCGACCAGGGGCTTCTCTTCTGCCGGAGGCTTGCCTCCGCCGGCTGGCGGGTAATCGCGCCGTCGCGCTTCGGCTATCTCGGCACGCCGATGCCCGCCGCCGCCTCGCCCGCCGCCGAGGCCGATGCGATGGCCGACCTCCTCGACACGGTCGGAATCGCGCGGCTTCCCGTCATGGGCGGATCGGCCGGCGCGATCCCGGCCATCGAGTTCGCGATCCGCCACCCCGACCGCTGCGCCGCGCTGGTGGCCATCGTCCCCGCAGCGCATGCGCCAGGCCGCCCGCCGATGCGTCCCGGGGCGCTCGGAGCCGCGGTCATGCGCCATGCGCTGCGGTCGGATTTCGTCTTCTGGGCGGGAATGGAACTGGCCGAGGACACTATGATCCGCACGCTTCTCGCCACCGACCCGGCGCTGGTTCGCGCCGTACACCCCGCTGAGCGGGCGCGCGCCCGTGACATCCTCCGCACCATCCTTCCGGTAAGCGCGCGGGCCGAGGGGCTTCTCCATGACGCGCGCTGGGCCGGCGACCCGCCCGAACAGCCGCTGGAAAGGATCGCCGCGCCGACGCTCGCGGTGGCCTGCGAGGACGATTTCTTCCTGACCCACGACGCGGCGCGTCACATCGCCCGCATCGTGCCGGACGCCGAACTGGTCAGCTTTCCGACCGGCGGGCATATCTGGGTCGGCCATGACGCCGAGGTCTTCGCCGCGATCGACGCCTTCCTGCGGCGGCGCGCCTGAACCTCAGACGGGGACGAGCATCCCCTTGTCCCGGGCGAGCTTGCGCATCTCGTTCTGCAGCTTCTCGAAGGCGCGCACCTCGATCTGGCGGATGCGCTCGCGGCTGACGCCGTACTGCTCCGACAGATCCTCGAGCGTCACCGGGTCGTCGCGCAGGCGGCGCTGCATCAGCACGTCCTTCTCGCGGTCGTTTAGGACCGCCATCGCCCTTTCGAGCAGTTCACGCCGCACGCCGAGCTCATCCTTCTCCGCAAAGTCGGTGGCCTGGTCGGCGTCCTCGTCCTCGAGCCAGTCCTGCCACTGGGCGGCGCCCTCGCCGTCCGCGCCGATCGTCGCGTTCAGCGAGGCGTCGGCGCCGGCAAGGCGGCGGTTCATGTCGATGACCTCGTCCTCGCTCACGTTCAGGTCGTGCGCGATCTTCGCGACATGCTCGGGCGTGAGATCGCCTTCCTCCAGCGCGCCGATCCGGCTCTTCGCCTTCCTGAGGTTGAAGAAGAGCTTCTTCTGCGCCGAGGTCGTGCCGAGCTTCACGAGGCTCCAGGACCTCAGGATGTATTCCTGGATCGAGGCGCGGATCCACCACATCGCATAGGTGGCAAGCCGGAAGCCCCTTTCCGGATCGAAGCGCTTGACCGCCTGCATCAGCCCGACATTGGCCTCGGAGATGACCTCGGCCTGAGGCAGGCCGTAGCCGCGATAGCCCATGGCGATCTTGGCCGCGAGGCGCAGGTGCGAGGTGACCAGGCGGTGGGCGGCGGTGCTGTCCTGGTGGTCCACCCACGCCTTGGCCAGCATGTATTCCTCCTCCGGCTCCAGCAGCGGGAACTTGCGGATTTCCTGGAGGTAGCGGTTCAGCCCCTGTTCGGGGCTCGGCGCGGGAAGATTGGCATAGCTCGTCATTCCTGACCCTTTCTGTCGGCCGGGGACCCCGTTATCTACGCGTCCCGATGCAGTCGCACAAGAGCGAAGGCCTACATGCTGCAATTTAACGACGAATGGATATACGTCCGTCGCCGTTCCGCGGATGTTTCATGGTTTCACGTCCTTGTCAGCGGGCGCGATCACCGCACCCTCGTCAGAGCAAGGGACCCATCGTCGCGAAGAGGTTGTTGGTCGCCCGCACGGCGAGGGACCAGCTCCTGCCGTGGTTGAGGTCGAGAATCGCGGCCTTGTCGAGCCAGGCGAGCTGGCGGGAACGGACAGCCCCGGTCGTCTCCTCGCAGGCGAGGATCAGTGTGTTCTCGTAGTTCAATTCGAAGCTGCGGCGGTCCATGTTGGCCGAGCCGACGCAGGTGGCGACGCCGTCCACGGTCAGCGTCTTGGCATGCAGAAGACCGGGGCCGAACTCGGCGAGGCGTACGCCCGCGTGGAGCAGGTCCGCATAGTAGCTGCGGCTGGCCCGGGCGACGAAGACGCTATCGTTCCGCGCGGGCAGGATCATCGTCACCTTCACGCCGCGCTGCGCGGCCGAGCAGATCGCCCGGTGGAGCGTGTCGTCGGGCACATAGTAGGGCGTGGTGATGATCGCCTCGTCCTCGGCGGCCGCCAGCAGGAGCGCGAAGAGGTCGGAGACGGCACGGTTGTCGATGGTCGGCCCGGTGCCCACGGCGACCGCGGGGAACCCGCCGGAAAGCGGCGGCACACCCGCCCCGAGAAGGCCGGAGATGTCCTCCTCGGTGTGGGTCATCCAGTCGATGGCGAAAAGATGCTGGAACTGGCGCACCACGGGCCCCTCGATCCTCAGCATGATGTCGACCCAGGGGGCGTATTTCCGCTTGGGCCGGAAGGCGGCGTCGGCGCAGTTCTGGCTGCCGCAGTAGCTCACGCGGCCGTCGATCACGACAATCTTGCGGTGATTCCTGAGGTCGATGCGGGCAAGGAAGATATGTGCCGGCAGCCAGCGCATCTTGAAGGTGATCGCTGTCCGCACGCCGGCGGCGGCAAGGCCCTTCCAGCGCTCCGACCGGGCGAGCGCGCGCGAGCCGACACCGTCGATCAGCACCCGGCAGGCCACGCCGCGGGCCGCCGCGCGCTCCACGGCATTGATGACGCGGCCGCCGCTTGCGTCCTCGAGCCAGATGTAGAACAGCAGATGCACATGATCCCGCGCCGCGTCGATATCGGCGACGAGCGCGTCGATGGCCGCGCCCTCGTCGGCCGGGATCGTCGCCCGGTTGCCGCCCACCGGCACGAAGCGGTTGACCGATGCGGCGCGGCGGAAGACGGGACGAAGCGCCGGGGGCAGGTCCGGCGCAGCCTCCCCCGGGCCGGCGAGGCGCGGCGCCCCGAGCCGGGCCGTGACGTCCGCCATCCGGCGGCGCGTGCGGGCGCCGATGTTCACCTCGCCGAAGAGGAAGTAGAGCACCACCCCCAGGACCGGCAGGCCAGCGATCAGGAGAAGCCAGGCCGCCCGGGCGGCCGGCTGCCGGTCGCGCCGGGTCAGTGCACGGAGCGCGGTGAGGAACTGAAGGGCGAGATGGAGGAGGACGCCGAAGCTGAGGGTCACCGGAGAGCCTTTGTGCAAGACCGGGGATCAGGGCCTGAGACGCGCGAGAAGCGCCGCGAAATCTTCCGGCAGGTCCGAGGTGAAGCGCAAGTCCTCTCCGCTCACCGGATGGACGAAGCCGAGCGTCGCCGCGTGGAGCGCCTGGCGCGGGAAGGCGGCCACGGCCGCCGCGGCGTCCGGTCCGAGCGCAGCGGCCGAGGGCTTGCGGCGGCCGCCATAGGTCGGATCGCCGACGAGACCGTGGCCCGCGTGGGCCATGTGGACGCGGATCTGGTGCGTCCGCCCGGTCTCGAGCCAGCACTCCACGAGCGCGAGCGCCGGCGGCGCCCCGAAGGTCTCCACCACGCGCAGGCGTGTCACGGCGTGGCGGCCGCCGTGGAAGAGCACGGCCTGGCGCTGACGGTCGGTCTTGTGGCGGGCAAGCTGGGTCGTGATCTTGAGGATGCCCCCCGGCTCGAAGCTCACCCCCTTCACGCCGGCAAGGCGCGGGTCGCTCCGGTCCGGCACGCCCTGGACGAGGGCTAAGTAGTGGCGCTCGACGCTGTGCGCCTCGAACTGGCGGGCAAGGCCGTGGTGGGCGCGGTCGCTCTTGGCCGCGACCAGAAGGCCAGAGGTATCCTTGTCGATCCGGTGCACGATGCCGGGCCGCTTCTCGCCGCCGACGCCCGACAGCGTGTCGCCGCAGTGGTGCAGGAGCGCGTTGACGAGCGTTCCGTCGCGCGAGCCCGGCGCGGGGTGCACGACCATGCCCGCGGGCTTGTCGATGACGATGAGGTCGGCGTCCTCCCACAGCACCTTCAGCGGGATCGCCTCGGCCTTCGTCGCCACCTCCCCGGCAGGGCCGAGCGCGATGGCATAGGTCTCGCCCTCCGCGACCTTCGCCTTGGGGTCGGCGACGGGCACGCCGGCTTTCGTCACCGCACCCTCGGCCAGAAGCCGCGCGAGGCGCGAGCGCGACAGCGACGCTTCCGCTGGCACATCGCGGGCGAGCGCCTTATCAAGGCGGTCGGGCGGGTTGGGCCCGATCTCGACGGAAAGGATGCGACCGGTGGCCTCCGACATCGACGACGCTCCGCAGGGAAACGGCGCCGCTCCGCCGCCGGAACTGCGCTTCCTGAAACTCCTCGTCACCGCCCTTGCCGGGACGATGATTGCCGGACTGATAACGATCATCGTGCTCCTTGTCATCCGCCTGCCGTCGGTCACCGCGGTCCGGCCGAGCCTGCCCGAACATGTCGTGCTTCCCGACGGGCTCACCGCCGAGGCGGTGACCTTTGGCCGCGGCTGGATCGCCGTCGTCACCGACACGGAGGAGATACTCATCCTCGACGCCGAGACGGGGGCGCTGCGGCAGCGCGTGGCGATCGGCGGGACGTGACCCGGTGAGCCCGGACGGCATCGCGCCCCGAGCCGCGCTGTGGCGCCACCCGGCGGGCGTGTTCTTCGCCCTCGCCGCGGTATTCGCCACGGCGCTGCCCTGGATCTGGCTGCTGCCGCTCGACGATCCGCGGCTGGCACATGTCCGCCTCGGCATCTTCGGCTTTGGTGGCGCGGCGGTCACGGGCTACGTGCTGACCGCCCAGCGGGCCTGGACCGGGCGCGACGCGCCGCTCCCCGCGCCGCTCCTCGGCGCTTTGGCGCTCGCGGCCCGGATCGCGGCCTTCCGCTGGCCGGAGGCCGCGCTTGCCCCCGCCCTGCCCCTGGCCCTCGTCGCCGGCGCCGTGCTCTGGCCCGTGG
>NZ_WBUS01000086.1 GCF_008933605.1 Albidovulum sp. | reverse complement strand
TCCAGGTCTCGCAACCCGAACCTTCTCCGAAGATCGGCGATGACCGCCAGCGTCACCCGCGGCCGCGCGCTGCGCTACGCCGGAGGCTCCGCGCGCGGCCTCCTACACCATGTGCTGGGACACTGCCATCCTTCGGGGCGGACGGACGGCGCGTCCCAAAGGAGCGCGCACACGTCACTTGCAGATCTATTGCACTATCCGCTCCCGCGAAGTCCTAGGAAATCCCGTCGAGTGGCATGGGGATGCCATCTGGCGCCACCGAAGAGAACCGTTAGGGGCTCCTCTCTTCGTGGAGACCAACCGGTCGTCCGCAGGAGGCAGCCAATCTGGGATCTAGAAGTTCGGCCGAACGTTCTCCGCTGGCAGGAAGCCGCCACCGCAGGGAGCGACCGTCGCCTTAGGTGAGCGCACATCGCATGCCCAGGCCACCACTGCGACATCGTTGAAACCGGCAACGAAAGCTGGCGCTTCAAAAACCGCGCCTGAGCCGCTGGCCCGCGACGGCTGCGCAACTTGAAAAGCTACGCCGCCACGGGCCAGCTAACGTCACGCCAGAGGGGTCCCTTTTGCACGCCGATCAGGGGTCCCCATTCGATGCCAATTGACAGGTCGGCTCGGCCAGGGCTGAAAGGATAGCAACGATCATCTGGGCCACTCCACTTCATGCGCATTTGCGCATAGGCGGGCGATGGCCGCCGTGATCTGGATCAATCAAGGAAACTCCTCGGGATCCCGTGTCATGAAACCTTCACTGGACGCGCGCAAATGATTCCGGCATTCGGGAAATATGGAGCAGAATTGCGCCGCCCATGCCTTTGCCACCCTCGGCCATCCCGGCCGGCTGGCCGTCTTTCGCCTGCTGATGCGCTTGCCCCCCAGGGCGTGCGTCCGACCGAGATCGCCACGGCGCTTCGCCTGAGGCAGAACACGCTGTCGCATCACCTACCGCTGTGTCTGGCCACGGCAGGCGCCAAGGCACTCGCCAGCTGGCTCGCTGCCCGACGCCTCATCGCCTGAGGATCAACAGGGCGGCAGTGGCCAGCACTCCGACCCCTGCAGTCAGCCAGATCGCATGCAGGCCCCAGGCGCCCAGGGCTGCGCCGAACACCAGCGGTGCAGCCGCCTGCAGCGCGCGGGCAGGGGCATTCAGCCAGCCCAACCGCGCGCCATAGCCTGCCGATCCGAACAGGGCTAGCGGCAAGGTGCCCTTGGCGATGGTCAGTATCCCGTTCCCCGCCCCATGCAGAAGCGCGAAGGCATAGGCCGCCGGACCGCCGAAGGCCACGAGGCAGAGGGCCGCGACCGGATGTGCCGAGGCCGCCAGTCGTGCCGACGCCAGGGGATGGAAACGGCGCAAGAGGCCGAACTCCAGCACCCGTGCCGCCACCTGCGCCGGCCCGATGAGCGCACCCGCGGCGATCGCCATTGTGGTGCTGGCCCCGGCTGCCTGGAGCAGCCCCGGCAGATGCGCGGCCATGGCGGTCGAGTTGAACCAGGTCGCCGCGAAGACGAAGGCGAGCAGAGAGAGCGCCATGCGCGACGGCGGCGGCCCGTCCTCGACCGGTGTGCTCGCGGCGGCGATCCTTTCGGTGCCCTTCGGCAGCCAGGCGTTCAACGGCAATGCCACGACCAGATGGATCAGCGCCCAGCCGATGCAGGCTTCCCGCCAGCCCCAGGTCGCCAACATCAGCCCGGAGAGCGGCCAGCCGACCGTGCTGGCGAACCCGGCGATCAGCGTGATGCCGGTGATCGGCCCGCGCGCCTCCTTGCCATAGATCCCCGCTAGCGTGGCAAACCCCGCCTCGTAGAGGCCGATCCCCATGCCGAGCCCGATCACCGCCCAGCCCGCGAATAGGACCAACGGCGTCGGAGCCACGGCCAGCAGGCACAGGCCCGCTGCGAAGACAAGGTTGGACAGCATCAGCACCCCCCGCCCGCCAACGCCGTCGATCCGCGCCCCAGCCCAGGGTCCAACCATGGCCGAGATCACCATCGCCATCGTAAAGGCGCCGAAGACCCAGACCGGCGAGAGGCCGAGGTCTTCGGCGATAGGCACGGCCAGAACGGCGGGGATGTAGTAGCTCGAGGCCCAGCTGACGGTTAGGGAAGATCCAAGCGCGGTGACGATCAAACCGCGCCGCGCCGGAGACAGTCTTGAAATCATGATGATGTTTCGATCAGGAAGGGGCGGCGAGACTGCGCGCCTCGCCACGATGGCTCATGTCATGGAGGTCCAGAGCTGGAACAGCAGCCCCGAAGCGAAGGCCCCGGTCAGGGACAGGCCAATGTAGACCGCGAAGACCTGCGGCCGCGCCATCGCCCAGACGGCCATCGCCGCCGGGATCGATGTGACGCCCCCCGCGACCAGGAAGGCCATACCGGCGCCGGGCGCCATGCCCTGATCGATCAGACCGCCGACCAGCGGCAGCGCCGCGTAACCGTTCAGGTAGGCCGGGACCCCGACGAGCGTCGCAGTGACGATGGGCAGCAGGCCTTCGCCGCCAAGCGTCGCGGTCACCGTCTCCGCCGGGATCCATGCCAACATCAGGCTTTCGAGGACGAAGGCCAGAGTGAGCCACTTGGCAAGGAACATCGTTGTGGTCAGCGCCGTTCTGCCGAACTTTGCCCGGCGATCGGCGTCCGCCCAGAAGCGCCAGACGACAGGCCTGGGCGCCCGGATCTTCGCGCCACCGCAGCCGCCGTTGCCGATCCCCTCGCGCAACGGATCAGCGAAGGCGCCGCCCTTCATCATCAGATGCACCACCGTCCCGCCGAAGACGCCCAGCCCGATGGCGGCGACGCTTTTGGCCACCGCGAACTCGAGGTCCAGCACGCCTGTGGTCAGCACGAACATCGACGGGTCCATGATCGGTGAAGCCAGCCAGAAGGCCATCACCGCCGATAGAGGCACGCCCATCGCCAGAAGCGCCGCGATCAGCGGGATCACCCCGCAAGAGCAGAAAGGCGATATGCCCCCCGCCAGGGCGCCGAGCCCGATCATGAGAATGGGCGCGCCGGTGAAAGCCTTGGCGATCAGGTTGTCGGCGCCCGTCGCTCCCGCCCAGGCGGCGATGGCGATTGACAGGATGAGGAACGGCGCGGTGTTCAGAAGCGCTCCTCCCGCGAAAAGCGCGCTCTCTATCGCCTGGCCGCTGTTGAACAGCGCCAGCGCCAAGAGGATCGCGGCAGACGTGAGCCATACCCGCTGGTCTTGCCAAAGATGGCGCAGCGTGGATCGAAGTCCGGGTCCTGCGAGCGTCGTGTCAGTCATCACCAAATCTCCGGAATTATAGCTGTTTCAAGGCAAGAAAAAGAGCGCATGGGTCTCATGCTGCATCCTCCGAGGACCGAACCACTACGCCTGCGCAGCATTCGGATGTCAGGAAACCGACAAGCGCGTGTATCGCGGGAAAATCGATCCGATTGAACACCTCACGCCCGTGCTTGTCTTGCAGCACCAGGCCGGCGTCGACCAGCGTCGACAGATGATGCGCAAGTGTCGATGACGCCAGCCCCAGATGCTCGCCGATATCGCTGACCCGCAGCCCCTCGTCCCCCGCCTTCACCAACAGGCGGAAGATCGACAGGCGGGCATCGTGGCCTAGGGCGGCAAGGGCGCGGGCTTTGGGGCTTACCGTAGTCATACCGTAAAAATACCCATAAATCTAGTTTTGTAAATGATTCGACGGACGAGAATGCAGGGGATCGCGTGCGGAGCAGCCTAGTCGGTGTCCGCTCCTTTGCACACGATGAGCCCGCTGTGGTATTAGCCCAATGGCACGGCTCCTTGGGAGGGCCGCAGGCTGGCAACTCTGCAGTGCTGCCCCACTACGCCATGTCGCGAGGGATGTAAGCGATGGCCCCCCCCGACGGCATCGATGAGCCAAGGTGGCGGATGTTGAAGCACTGCTACGGAGCGGGGGCGTCCACCCCATCGCTTACGTTCAGAGCTCAAGTGCGGCGCAAGTTCATCGACATCCACCGATCGCAGGGGCTCCCCAGATCGCGAAATATGCCAACGGTCGGATGGCGCGTTCCGGTAAGCGGGCGTCGCGCAGACTGGGGAACAGATGCTATTTGAGGAGCAATCATTCGTGTATCGTGGTCGTCAAGCACCTCGGGATCCCAGGACGCCGAGCGTGAGACGATCAGGTCCATGGCGTGCCGACCCGGAGAGGGAGGAAGGAACGCCGGCGCTGTAGCGACTTGTGAAGACCGTCTCGGGGTCAGGAATTGCTCGATCCTTCGGGGCAGACGGACGGCACATCCCAAGGGTGCGCGCGAACAGTGAGCTTGCAGAACACTTGCAGGGCCTTCAGGATGGAAGTCCTAGGAAATCCCGTCGAGCGGTATGGGGATGCGTTCTGGCGCCACCGAAGAGAACCGTTCGGGGCTCCTCTGTCGCACTTTGGACCGCAGCCAAGACTTGAGCGTCTTCAGAGGATATTAGTCAGACGTCGGCGACCAAGCGAGCCAGACTGGACCGGGGTCGCCGCAGGTCCAAGTGGAGCGCAACGATGCGGAGCGCCGCGCGTCGTCGCGATGCACTGACACACGCGCTGAGCCTCATGATCAGGGTCGTCTGATCGGTGTCTGTGGACACGTCGCCAACCTATTCGCTTCGCACTAGCCGAGGGTAAGGGGCGACCTGCCGAGGCGGCAACGGATTGCGCGCCCAGACCCTTCTCCGTCACACTGTCGCTGGTGCGACAACCCAGATGACCTCGCAGGGGTCATCGCCGACCGTCCAGAAGCGCACCATCGTCGTGGACGGGAAGGCGAAGCTGTCGCCGCAGTTGACCACAAATTCGACGCCGTTCAGCTCAAGACCTAGAGTCCCGGCCAACACGATTCCGCATTTGCCACCCTCGGCGTTGCTGTAGGGCTCTCCTGACGAGGCGCCAGGCTTCAGCAGGAAGCGCAGCATCTGGATCGTCGGCTGAGTGTCGGGAGTGAGCAGTTCTTTGACTAGGTCGCCGTCGTGGTAAGTCAATGACCGGCGAGCGCCAACCGGAACGATGTATTCGGCCGCCTGGCTCTCCTGCTCGCCGTCACGATGAAACAACCAGTTAACCGGCATGTCCATCGCAGTGCAGATCGCGCGGAGGGTCTTGATTGAGGGCGCGGCAAGCCCTCGCTCGACCTGGCTCAGCATACCCACCGAAATACCCGCAGGCTCGGCGACCTGCTTGAGTGACAGGCCACGCATCTGCCGGCGCAGGCGTAATGTCTCGCCGACTTGGCGGGTGTCGCTTTGCGCTTCCAGAGGACTTGGATCGATCTGCACGAGGCCCACTCCTTACGTCGGATCACGGGAGAAGTATAACAAGACTATGATGAATTGCACTACACTTAAATTGCTTGACCAAAATTTTAACCATGCCATACTAAACTCGTGAGTTGTCGAGTCTGCGCTGGGTTGCGAGCCCGGGCCACAAGACCTCTCATAATCGAAATTTCATGGTTTCGGGAGGAAACTTCATGAAGGTGATCGGGATTGCGACCTTGTGCGCCATCGTGGCAGCACCTGTCGCGGCACGGGACGTGACTATTGCCGGCTGGGGGGGTAACTACCAAGATGCCCAGCGGGAAGCCTACTTCAAGCCCTTTGCTGCGAAGTCCGGCGCGAACTTCACCGAGACGACCTATCTCGGTGGCCTGGCCGAGATCAAGGCGATGGTGGACACGAACAACGTGAGCTGGGACTTCCTCATCATGGGCGGATCCGAACTGCAGCTTGCCTGCGACGAGGGCCTGCTGGAGCCGCTCGACTGGGAGGCGATCGGTGGCAAGGACGACCTCCTGCCGGGTGCGGCGATGGATTGCGGTGTCGGCAACGTCGTCATCGGAAATGGCTTCGCCTACAACTCCGAAGTATTCCCGACCCCGCCTCAGGACTGGAGGGACTTCTTCGACCGCGACAAGTTCCCCGGCAAGCGGGGCGTCAACAACACGCCGCAGTTCAACCTGGAATATGCGCTGATGGCTGACGGTGTGCCGCCGGACCAGATCTACGAGGTGCTGGCGACCCCTGAGGGCGTGGACCGAGCCTTCGCCCAGTGGGACAAGATCAAGGACCTGCTGCAATACTGGGAGTCAGGCGCGCAACCTGTTGAATGGCTCGCCTCGAACAATGTGGCGCTGTCGACCGCCTATAACGGCCGGATCATCATGGCCAAGCGCGAGGGCAAGCCGCTTGAGTTCGTCTGGAAGAACCATGTCGTGAACATGGACGGCTGGGCGATGGTCAAGGGTTCGCCCTACAAGGATCAGCTCACCGAATTCATCCAGACCGTCAACGATCCTGAGAACCAGGCAAAGTTCTCGTCGCTGATGCCTTACGGCCCGTCGAACACGCTTGCCGCGACGCATTTGAGCCCCGAGATCGTTGCCGGCCTGCCCGCCGGCGACAATATCAAGGAAGCGGCCTTCATGTCGGACGCCTTCTGGATCGACCATCTCGACGAACTGCGTGAACGCTGGAGCCGCTGGTCAACCCAGTAATCCCAACTTCCCTCCGGCGGCACCGCCGCCGGAGGCCCGCCCCCAGGATCATCCAGATGCACGCATCGCCCCGAAGACCGGGCGGAGCACGACTGGCAGCTCTTGTCCTGCTGGTCCTTCCGCTGGCCATCTACAGCTTTCTCTACTTGATGCCGATCGGCTCGATGGTCGCGCTCAGTGTCGACAACGGCGAATTGGGGCGTAGCCTGGTTGCGTTCCGCGATGCCGACCGCTCTGACGCCAATGCACGTGCTGCCGCGCTTCTGACCGACATGCGGGCGATGGATGCTGGCACGCAGGGGGCGACGGCCCGTGGGCTGAACCAGAACCTGGCGGGGTTCCGGTCGCTTTTTCTCAACACGGCGCGCAAGTCAGGCGACATCGAGCCGACGATGGCCGGTTTGGTCGCCTTCGATCCACGTTGGGCGGAGGAGCAATACTGGCAGGTGATGGAACGGAACACCGCCCCCTTCACTTTGCGCCACTTCGGCCAAGCGACCGGATTGGTCCTGGACGACAACGGACGGCTGACGGCGGGCGGTGACGATATCTACGTCCAGATCATGTGGCGCACTCTCGTGATCGCGGTGCAGGTAATGTTCGTCACCCTGCTGATCAGCTATCCGCTTGCCTACGCCGTGGCAAACGCGCGGCCCCGTTTCGCGGCCTTCGTGCTTGTTGCAGTCCTCTTGAGCTTTTGGACCTCGATCCTCGTTCGCACGACGGCCTGGGTGATACTGCTCCAGACTTCGGGACTCGTGAACGCCTTCCTGCTCTGGACCGGGGCCATCGCCGAACCGCTCCAACTGATCTTCAACCGCTTCGGGGCGATCGTCTCAATGACGCATGTGCTGCTGCCCTTCGCGATCATTCCCATGATGAACGTGATGCGAACTATCCCGAAGTCGCAGGCGGACGCTTCTCGCAGCCTCGGTGCCGGACCGATCGAGACCTTTCTCCGGGTCTATTTCCCCCAGACAATTCGAGGCGTCGCGGTGGCCGCCGGAACCGTCTTCATCCTCGCACTCGGCTTCTACATCACTCCGTCGCTGACCGGGGGACCGCGCGACCAGATGGTGTCGTTCTACATCGCGGCCTTCGTGAAGGAATCGCTCAACTGGGGCATGGCCTCGGCGCTGTCGGTGCTGCTGCTGGGTGCGGTCCTGGTGATCGTGGCGATCTACGGCGCGGCCCGCTGGGCCATGGCGCGATCGGGAGGGCGGGCCTGATGTCACGCGTCATATTTTGGGGATCGGTTCTCTTGGCGCTCGCCTTCCTGATCGTGCCTCTCGTCCTCGTGCTGCCGCTTGCATTCAATGAGGGGTCGTTCCTGACCTATCCGATGGACGGCTTCAGCCTCAAGTGGTTCGCGGAGATTTTCACCCACGGCCAATGGACCCGGGCCTTTTGGAACAGCCTGCGCATCGCCTTCGGCGCAATGATCGCGGGCGTGCTGATCGGCGGCCTCGCCGCGACCGGAGTGATGTTGACGGGGCGCGCGCTGCAGATCGTTCTGACCGGCCTCTTCGTCTCGCCGCTAGTCGTGCCCTCCATCGTCGTCGGCGTGGCCTTCGCCTATGCCTTCGGACGAATGGGGCTTTCGGGCAGCTACTGGGGGCTCGTTCTGGCCCATGCGATCCTCGGCGCTCCACTGGTCTTCCTGTCGGTGATGACTTCGCTGCGCGGCCTCGATCCAGACCTCGACCTTGCCGCGGCATCGCTCGGGGCGTCGCGCAGCCACCGGTTCTGGCACGTGACGCTTCCACTTGCAGCGCCGGGTTTCCTAGCAGGGGCGCTGTTCGCCTTCACCACCTCTTTCGACGAGGTGGTCGTGGCGCTCTTCCTCGCCTCGCCGGAATCGACGACGCTTCCGGTGGCGCTCTTCGCCGGGCTGCGCGATCGACTCCAACCGACCATCGTCGTGGTGGCGCTGCTCCTGTCGCTCATCAGCTTCGCGCTGCTCTGGCTGATGTGGTGGCTGCAATCGCTCGGCCGCCCGCAGAAACACTGATCCTGACGGAGATCACGGGATGTCCTTCCTCGAAATTCGCAACATCGACAAGTTCTACAGCGCCATGCAGGCCCTTGCGGGTGTCTCGCTCAGTATCCCGAAGGGCAGTTTTGTCACACTCCTCGGGCCGTCGGGATCGGGCAAGACCACGTTGCTCAAGATCCTCGCCGGGTTCGAAGGCGTTTCGGGAGGCCAAATCCTCCACAACGGACGCGACATCACCGACCTGAAGCCGGAGAGGCGAAACTTCGGGCTGGTCTTCCAAGGTTATGCGCTCTTTCCGCACATGTCCGTATTCGACAATGTCGCCTACCCGTTGCGGGTTCGGCGCAAGAGCAGAGACGAAATCGCAGCCAGTGTAACGGCGATTCTGGACCTCGTGCATCTCGGTGCGCTGTCCCGGCGCAAGCCGCATGAGCTCTCGGGCGGCCAGCAGCAGCGCGTCGCACTGGCACGGGCGCTGGTATTCGAGCCGGACCTCTTGCTGCTCGACGAGCCGATGTCCGCACTTGACAAGAAACTGCGCGTCGACCTTCAGGACCAGCTGCGCGACATCCACCACCGGCTTGGCACGACTTTCATTAACGTGACCCATGACCAGGAGGAGGCGATGCACATGTCCGACATGATCGCCGTGATGAACCATGGTCGTATAGAGCAATTCGACACCGCCCACCGGCTCTACCGACGCCCCAATTCGCGGTTCGTCGCGGATTTCGTGGGCAAGTCCAATATTTTCGACGGCGTGATTCAGTCCCGCGGGGCGGCGGCAGAGTTCGTGGCAGACGCGTTTCGCCTGCCCCTGCCTCGCGAGGCGAAGGTTGTATCCGAGATCGTGATCCGACCTGAGGACATCCGCATCGCGCGTGCGGATTGTGCCGGCGCCGCGGCGGGAGATATCCGGCTCGAGGGGACGGTCGCGGCCTCGACCTATTCCGGGGACCGCGCGCTCTATTCGATCGCCTTACCGAGCGGGCGGACGCTTCTCACCTACGGTAGCGCGCGGGAAGGCGCTCTGGAACCCGGCGTGCCGGTGGCGGTCGCGTTCGACACCAAGGATTGCATTCTGCTCCACTGAAAGGAACCTTCGCGTGAGCCACCTCAAATATGCCCACACCGGCAATCTCGGCACCGGGGAACCGGGTCGGCCCGATCCCGACCTGGTAATCGATGGTTCGCCGCATTTTATGTCCTGGCCGCTGATCGACGCGCCCGCCATGTCCGGCATCTGGGCCGCGTCGCCCGGCCACCACCGCGTCATCCGCGGACAAGACCTTGTCGAGACCTTCTACATTCTGGACGGCGAGATCGAGCTTTACGAGGAGGGCACCGCGCTACCCAAGCGCTTCGGGCCGGGAGACCTGGTGGTGCTCGAACCCGGCTTCCGCGGCAGCTGGAAAACCATCAGCGCCATGCGGAAGGTCTATTTCACGTCGAAGATCTGATCACCTGCCGCGCGCCCCACGAGGAGGCCCGCGAGCATTCAGGCTTTTGGAGGAACATGATGAAGACCACGCCATTCTGGTGGGAAGCCGCCGAGCCGCAGCACGGCGAGCGTTCCTTCGACAGGACGAGCTGCGACGTGCTGATCGTCGGCTCGGGCTATACCGGTCTTTCGGCCGCGATCACACTGGCCGAGGCCGGCGTCACCGGGATAATGGTCGTCGACGCGATGCGTATCGGCGAAGGGGCGAGCTCCCGCAACGGCGGCCAGATCGGTAATGCGGCGAAATTCACGCTGGCCCAAGCGACGGCGCGTTTCGGCGAAAGACGTGCACGGGAGATCATGGAGGACTACGCCGCCTCGATGCCGTTCATGCTCCGCCGCGCCGCCACGTTGAGCGATGGGATCGACCTCAGCCTTTGCGGAAGCGTGGTGGGCGCACACACCCGTAAGGATATGGCAAAGCTCCACGAGCTGCGCGACCGGCTGGCGCCCGACGATCGCAAGAACTACGAGATCCTCGACGAAGGGCAGGTTCGCCGCGCCGTGAAGACCGACATTTACCGCGGGGCAATGATCCGGCACGACCAAGGCTCGATCCATCCGGCAAAATATGTCCGCGCACTGGCCAATCGCGCGCGGGAGCTTGGGGTCCGGATCTTCACCGGATGGCGCTTCAGCGGTGCCCGGCGGATCGCTGAGGGGCACTTAGCACGACTCGCGAATGTGCAGGACGGGACGACTACCGAACTTCAGGCCGAAAAAATCCTCCTGGGTGTCAACGGCTATGCCGGCCCCGAAGTGCCTTGGCTGCGCCGGCGCACGTTCCCGGTCCAGAGCTACATGATCGCCACCGAGGAAATGCCGGTCGATCTGCTCGAGCGGCTGATCCCCGGCAACCGGATGGTCGGCGACACCAAGCACGTTCTCTACTATTTCCGCCGGTCGCCGGACGGAAAGCGCATCCTCTTCGGTGGGCGGGCGAGGTTCCGGAACTCGACCGAGGAACAGGGCGCTGAGGGACTCCGCCGGTTCATGGAGCATACCTTCCCTGAGACGCGCGGAGTGGATCTTACCCACGCCTGGCATGGCAACGTTTGCTTCGCCCTCGACTTCTGCTCGCACGCCGGCCGAATGGACGATGGCATCTATTACGTGTCGTGCTGCAACGGTGGCGGGATCTCGAACCAGACGCATCTGGGGCACCGCATCGCCGAACACATGCTGGGTCGGCCGAACACGGACCGGGGCGTGATCGGCAGCCATTTTCCGAAGCTCCCGTTCTACAATGGTAATCCCTGGTTCCTGCCGATGGTCGGCACTTGGTATCGGTTCCTGGACCGGAGTGCGCGCTGGCTCGACTGAGGCGCTCCGGAGTTACGCATATGTCCTCGAATGTAGCCGCGGTAAGCTGCCGCGACACCAGCGGCGCCGGCATCCTGATGATGATGCTGGCGATGGCTTTGGTGCCGATGATCGACGTTCAGGCCAAGCATCTGGTCGTTGGCGGAATTCCGGCGATGCAGGTGATCTTCCTTCGAATGATGTGCGGAACTATCCTACTGCTCCCGGTTATGGTCGCCGGCCGGCGGGAGGAGATCATTCCACCGGACGGTCGGATCAATGCCGTTCTCCTCGGCCTCTTCAGCATCGGCGCGGGCTTCTGCTTCTTCGGGGCGCTTGAGCATCTCTCGATCGCCGACACCGTGGCGATCAGCTTCGTTCAGCCCCTCTTCGTCACGCTGCTGTCCCGACTTTTCTTGAAGGAGACCGTCGGGCCTGCGCGCTGGATTGCCCTTCTTTTCGGTTTTGGCGCAACCCTCGTCATCATCCGACCAAGCCATGGCGCGCTCGAACCCGGGAGCCTGCTTGCACTCGCCTCGGGTGCGGCGATGGCCGGCTACGTGATCCTGGTGAAGAAGGCCACGCGCGGCAGTCGCCGTCTGTCGCCGCTCACGCTTACATTCCAGACTCATTTCATGGCGGTTCTGGTCGGCGCGCCTCCAATGGTCCTACTCTGGGTCGGCCTCACCCCCGCGCAATGGTGGATGGTGCTGGGGATGACGCTATTCGGTCTCGTCGGCCAGTATCTGATCATCAAAGCCTACGAATCCGCCGATGCCTCTCTCGTCGCTCCATTCGCCTATCTGGAGATTGTCACTTCGACGGCTGCGAGCTGGCTGTTCTTCTCACAGGTCCCGGATCACATCACGTTCATCGGCGTCGCAATGCTTGTCTGCAGTTCAGTCTTCATCGCATGGCGGCGGTAGGTGTTTCCGACCGATTTGCAGATGGGCTGTCCGCTTCTCCACCTGGCGCGTGGTGAACCACCCCGTCACTGACACTGGCCGGGGCCGGTGACGGGGCAAGTCTAGCAGAGCGCAGATACAGAAGGGTCAGGACTCGTTCTTGGTTCATTGCCAGAACATGACGGTAGCGGCGAGGGCGACCGCTGAGAGGAACACCTTAGGGCATCGGTCGTAGCGGGTGGCAACGGACCTGCCCCTCAAACGCATCACTGAGACGGTGTGGAGCTCCCGCCGACCGCGTGCTCTGCAAGATCCGACATCACATCCGCCGCGATTTCGAACGACCGCAGGCGCGCGGCATGATCGTGGATCTGACCGGTAAGGATGATCTCGTCGGGGGCGTAGCGACGGAGAAGTCCCGCGATCTCGGATCGGACCGTCTCCGGCGATCCGGTGGCGCAGATCGACAGGGCCTGCTCGACGGTGCGCAGCATGACAGCGTCGACATGGTCCTCGATCCGGTCGACCGGCGGCGGCAGCAGCCCCGGGCGCCCGCTGCGGAGGTTGGCGAAGGCTTGCTGGACGGAGGTCTTGAGGTGGTGCCCATCCCCGTCGCTGGGCGCAGCAAACACGTTGATCGCCATCATGCAATGCGGTTTCTCAAGATATTGCGACGGGCGAAACGTGGATCTGTAGATCGCCATCGCCTCCGACAACGCGTCCGGTGCGAAATGCGACGCGAAGGCATAGGGCAGGCCCAGATGGGCCGCAAGTTGTGCGCCATAGAGGCTCGACCCGAGGATCCAGACGGGCACATGAGTGGCCGCACCGGGAATGGCCCTGACGCGCGCATCGGGCGGCGGGTCGCCGAGATAGCCGATAAGTTCCACGACGTCGTTGGGGAACCCGTCACCCTCCTCCAGTGAACGGCGCAGCGCACGGGCCGTGACCATGTCGGTGCCCGGCGCGCGCCCGATTCCAAGGTCGATCCGGCCGGGATGGAGCGTCGCGAGCGTGCCGAACTGCTCGGCGATCACCAGCGGCGCGTGATTGGGCAGCATGATGCCGCCGGCGCCCACCCGGATGGTTTCGGTGGCACAGGCGACATGCGCCATGACGACCGTTGTCGCGGCACTCGCGATGCCCGGCATGTTGTGATGCTCTGCCAGCCAGTAGCGATGGAACCCCCAGCGTTCGGCATGACGCGCGAGGTCGAGCGTGTTTCTCAACGCGTCCGCCGTCGTCCGCCCCTCCGGGACCGGTGCGAGATCGAGAAGCGAATAGCGGATCATCGCGTATCCTCCCGTGTCACCTCGTTGATGTAAGTTCGCACACAGTCCTGGACATGCCGGAACCGGTCGCCGCCGAGCTGCTTGCCGCCATACCAGCGGGTGACCACGACGAGATGGTTGCGCAGCTCTGCACGCTCGAGCATTCGCAGGATCACGGCCCCGGCGCCGCTCTCTCCGTCGTCGTCCTTCAGCGGTCCCGCATCGCTCAGGAACCCCCAGGAATGGTGCGTTGCTTTCGCGAACTTCTTCCTGCGCTTGAGGTCCGAGACGAACGCCCTTGCCTCCGTCTCGGAATGACAGGCGCCGCCCGAGACGGCGTATCTGGAGCCGCGATCGCTGATGACATTCTCGAGAACAAGCATGGGCATGACGTAGCCGCTCGACGGTGACGCGGCAACCAGGACCGGGACGGCGCGCCCCTGGCGCAGCGCGAGTCAGGGGACGCGAATCGGCAGAAGCACACTGTCTCCCGGTTGCGACCATGACAAAATCTTAGGGAAAACGTGACGGCTGCGTGGCGCACTCGATTGCCAGCCGAGCCAATTCCGCACGCCTTGATCCATTGTCCATGAACAACCTGCAGGACTTGCCGAACTAGACAGGTTCGCGTGCCTTTGCCCCTGTGCGATACTCGCAAGCGTGTGTTTTTATGGGGTTACGAGTGCAGTCGAGTGTCAAGAGTGCGGATGTGTTTCCGGAATTGGTCCCGCCTGACGAATTCGATCAGGCGGAACCGCCGCTGATGGTCCGGGTCATCACCAGCGTGTTCAGCCCCCTCGGAAGAACGTTCCTGCTCGGCGCGGTGGCGGCTGGTGTCCTGATCACCTGCTTCGGCTGACCGGCTGGACCTCGGCACCGATGGGAGGCAGTGTCCCAGCACATGGTGTAGGAGGCCGCGCGCGGAGCCTCCGGCGTAGCGCAGCGCGCGGCCGCGGGTGACGCTGGCGGTCATCGCCGATCTTCGGAGAAGGTTCGGGTTGCGAGACCTGGA
>NZ_WBUS01000273.1 GCF_008933605.1 Albidovulum sp. | reverse complement strand
CGCGCAGTGCCACGCGGGCGGCCCGGCCGCCGGAGCGGGTCCGGCGCGCGGAAACGGCTTCGCCCATCCCGGCCTCACCAGTCCGCAGGCGGGGTGGCGGTGCGGCGCGGGTGGCGGAAGAAGGCCCGCTCCACGATCCGCGCCCGCGCCATCCGCCGTTCCCAGATCAGCTCGCGCTGGAGGTAGATTTCCACCCAAAGGTCGCCGCCCACATCGTAGGGTGCCTCCACCCAGGCATGGGCGATGTTGCGCTTAAGCGTCGGCGACCAGAGCGCCGAGGTCACGAAGCCCACCTCGCGGCGTTTCGCATGATAGACGAGCGCGTGGTGCGCGGCCTTGTTGCGGTCGATCTCCAGCGCCACCAGCCGGCGCCGGGGCTTTTCCCTCGCAAGCCGCAGCAACGCCCGGCGGCCGTTGAAATGGGGTTTGTCGAGCGCCACCAGCCAGTCGAGGCCAAGCTCGTAGGGATTGCGCGCGCGCCCCGGCCGCAGGTGCGTCTCGGACGAGACGAAATCGACGCGCGGCAGCAGGAACCCCGCCTCGATCCGCGCCATGTCGAGCGCCTCGTAGCCGATGACCCGGATGCCCCTGAGCCGGCCCGCCTCCATCAGCCGGTCCCACACGCCGAGCGCGTCTTCCGGAGCCATCCAGAGCTCGTAGCCGAGATCGCCGGTGAAGCCGGTGCGGGAGACGGTGACCTGATGAGAATCGACCCGGAACTCCCTGATCTCGAACGGCTTCATCGTCTCGATCCCGGCAAGGCCGGCATCCTTCAGCACCGCGCAGGAGGTCGGCCCCTGCAGCGCCAGGCCGGCGACGGCGGCGCTCACATCCTCCACCGTCACGTCGAAGCCCCAGGCCACGTCGTCGAGCCAGGCGAGCTGCGGTTCCTGACAGCAGAGGCGGAACTCGGAGGGCCCGAGGCGGAACAGGGTGCCGTCGTCCACCACATTGCCCGCCTCGTCACACCAGATCACATAGGCCACCCGGCCGGGGGCGAGCTTCGCGATGTCGCGGGTGACGAGCCGGTTTACCACCGCCTCGGCGTCGGGCCCGGCGATCCGGTACTTCATCATCGGCGAGATGTCGAAGAGCGTCGTCTGGTTGCGGATAGCGAAATATTCGAACTCCACCGTGTCGAGCACCGAGGGCGAGGCGATCCCCATCCAGTTCATCCAGGCCTGACGGTGGTTCAGCGCGGCGAGCCGGTCATGGAACGGCCCCGGCACGAGTCCCATCGGCACCGCCGCGCGCGGGCTTGTCTTGGCGGTCATCTGCCCCTCCCGTCCTTCAGGGCCACACCGGCCGCGTTCCAGCCGGGCAGTCCGGTCACGTCGCCGCCCGGATGCGCGCCCGCACCGCAGAGATAGAGCCCGGCCACCGGCATCCGGTATTGCGCGGCCCCGGCGAAGGGCCGCAGCATCAGCATCTGGTCCACCCGGAACTCGCCATGGTGCCAGTGACCGCCGGGCAGGGCGAAGCGCGCGGCGATGTCGGCGGGCGTGGCGAGCGCCACGCCCGTCACCTTCGCCGCCGTCCCCGGCATCGCGTCATCGACGGCCGAAAGGACATTGGCCACCAGCCGGTCCCGCGCCTCTGGGGTCCAGCCGCCATTGAGGTGGCAGGGCACGAACTGGGCACTGACCGCCAGCCGGGCCGCGCCCGCGTCCCAGTGGCACTCCAGCGCAGGTCGGGCGGGACTTTCCTTGTATTTCGCGGCGTTGAAGGCGGTTTCCAACATCTTCAGATCGGGCGCGATGACCAGCCTGTCGCCGCCGTCCGGTGCCCCAGAACCGGGAATATCCGGCGCGCCGCCCAGCGTCAGGTCGAGCCGCGCCACCATCCCCTCGCTCGCCATCCGCCGCGCCCGCCGCACGTCCTCGGCATCGAGATGGCCCGCCCCAAGGAGGTCGAGCAACGTCGCGCGCGGATGCGCGTTCGAGAGCACCAGCGGCGCCCGGATCTCCTCTCCACCCTCCAGCCGCACGCCCTCCACCCGGTCGTCACCGGTCAGGATCGAAGCGACCGGGGCGCCGGTCCGGACCTGCCCGCCCGCGGCCTCCACCGCCTTCACCAGCGCGGCGACGATCACCCCGGCGCCGCCCTCGGCCATCGCCCGCGGCTGGCCGGCGATCCGGTAGAGGAGCGGCAGCACCGTGCCGGGCGAGCGCGGCCCCATCGCGCCGCCAAGGTTGGCGTCCATCGCCAGCGCCCCGGAAAGCGGCCCGTCGCCGATCTCGTCGTTCAGAACGTCCCAGACGTTCGACAGGAGGATGCGCAGCAACTCGCGCATCTCGGCCCGCCCGAGCATCCGCACGCCGAGCCCCAGGCGGGCCAGCGTCATCAGGTCGCCCCAGCCGCCGTCGCGGAGCCGCGGCGGCACCTTCGTCATCATCGGCGCGAGAGCGGAGG
>NZ_WBUS01000272.1 GCF_008933605.1 Albidovulum sp. | reverse complement strand
CCGTGATCTCCACCGTCACGGTGCCGGGCAGGACGGCGCCCCGGATCGTCGGCCGAAGCCGCCGGTCGATCACCGCATGCGGCAGCGTGAAGAGCAGGTCGCGCGGTCGCTCCGCGCCCATCTGCGCGAAAAGCTTCGCGGTTTTCGGCCCGACACCCTCCAGCGTCTCCAGTTCCGCGAAGAGCGGGAAGAGGATCGCCGGCCGGCTCATGCGCCGATGAGCCTCAGCCAGGCATCCTCGTCGATCGTCTCGATGCCGAGCCTTTCGGCCTCCTTCGCCTTCGAGCCCGCGCCGGGCCCGGCGATGACGAGGTCGGTCTTCGCCGAGACCGAGCCCGCCACCTTCGCCCCGAGCGCCTCGGCCCGCGCCTTGGCCTCGGCGCGCGTCATCCTCTCCAGCGTCCCGGTGAAGACAAGCGTCTTGCCGGCGACGGGGCTGCCCGCCGTCACCGGCTGCGCCGCCGGCTCCACGTCGAGCATCGCCACGAGCCGGTCGATGGAGGCACGCTCGGCCGCCTGGTGGAAGCTGTTCACGACCGAGGCCGCGAGTACCCGACCGACGCCGTCGATGGCGAGGAGCGCCTCCCACTCCGGTCCCTCGCCGACCGTCGCCGCCGTCATCGCCTGCTCGAATGCCTCCCAGGTGCCGTAGTTGCGGGCGAGGAGGTTTGCGGCGCTTTCGCCGACATGGCGGATGCCGAGGGCGAAGATCAGCCGGTTCAGGGGGATCCTGCGTTTTTCCTCGATGGCCTGGAAGAGATTGCTCACGGACCGTTCGCCGAAGCCTTCGCGGTTCTTCAGCTTGGCGAGGTTCGCGGCATCGCGCCCGGGAAGGGTGAAGATGTCGGCCGGTTCGCGGACGCGAAGCTGGTCGTCCTCGAAGAACATCTCGATCTGCTTCGGCCCGAGCCCCTCGATGTCGAAGGCCGCACGGCTGACGAAGTGCTTCAGCTTCTCGACCGCCTGCGCCGGGCAGACGAGGCCGCCGGTGCAGCGGCGCACGGCGTCCCCCTCCTCGCGCACGGCGTCCGAGCCACATTCCGGGCAGGTCGCGGGAAATATGTAGGGCTCCGCCTCCGCCGGCCGCCGCGAGAGGTCCACGTCGGCCACCTTGGGGATCACGTCGCCCGCCCGGTAGACCTGCACCCAGTCGCCGACGCGGATGTCCTTGCCGTCGCGGATCGCCTCGCCCGAAGCCGAGCGGCCGGCGATGTAGTCCTCGTTGTGCAGCGTGGCGTTGGAGACGACGACGCCGCCCACGGTGACGGGCAGGAGGCGGGCGACGGGCGACAGCGCGCCGGTGCGGCCGACCTGGATGTCGATCGCCTCGAGCCTTGTCCAGGCAAGCTCGGCCGGGAACTTGTGGGCGATCGCCCAGCGCGGCGTGGTGGAGCGGTAGCCGAGCCGGTGCTGGAGGCCGATGTCGTCGACCTTGTAGACGACGCCGTCGATGTCGTAGCCGAGCGTCGCGCGCCGTTGCTCGATCTCGCGCCAGGCGTCGAGCAGTGCCTGCGGACCCTCGCAGAGGCGCGTCAGCGGGTTGGTGGCGAAGCCGAGCGCGGCGAGCCGGTCGATGGCGCCCATCTGGGTGTCGGCCAAGGGTTCGGAGTGGGCGCCCCAGGCGTAGGCGAAGAACCGCAAGGGCCGCGACGCGGTGATCGCGGCGTCGAGCTGGCGCAGCGAGCCGGCGGCAGCGTTGCGGGGATTGGCGAAGGTCTTTTCCCCCGCCTCGGCGGCGCGCGCGTTCAGCGCGGCGAAATCCGCGTGGCTCATGTAGACCTCGCCCCGGACCTCGAGAAGCTCGGGCGCAGAGGTCAGGCGATGCGGTATGTCGCCGATGGTCCGGGCGTTCGCCGTGACGTTCTCCCCCGTCTCGCCGTCGCCGCGGGTGGCCGCCTGGACGAGAAGCCCGCGCTCGTAGCGGAGCGACAGCGACAGGCCGTCGATCTTGGGCTCGGCGGTGTAGCGAAGCGGCGCACCGGCCGGCAGGTTCAGGTAGCGGCGGATGCGGTCGTCGAACTCGACGATCTCGCCCGCCTCGAAGGCGTTTTCGAGGCTCAGCATCCGCACGGCATGGCGCACCTTTGCGAAGGTCTCGGACGGTTCCGCCCCCACCGCCTGTGTCGGGCTCTCGGCCTGCGCAAGCGCCGGGAAGCGCAGCTCGATGGCCGTGAGCCGCCGTTTCAGGGCGTCGTAGTCGGCATCCGAGATCTCCGGCGCGTCGAGCGTGTGGTAGGCGCGGTTGGCGCGTGCGACCGCGGCGGCGATAAGGCCCCACTGGCGCCGCGCCTCCTCCGGCGTGAGCGCCTCCACCGGGTCTGCGTCTAGCGCGGTCAGCGGATTGAGGGCCGCGCCATCAGCCCCGCCTGCCCGGACCCCGTCCCGCGGCGCGGCGTCGCCCGAGGCGCCGCCCGC
>NZ_WBUS01000085.1 GCF_008933605.1 Albidovulum sp. | reverse complement strand
AACACCGGCCCGCCCGGGCGCGGGCGGGCCGGTGTTCGACCCCCTGACGGAGCCACGAAGCTACGCCGCCGCGGCGCGGGGCACGACGGCGATCCTCAGCCTCGCGGGCCGGGTCGGGGGAGACGCCGGGGAACTCGCGAACCATGCCGCACTCGGCGTCGCGGCGCTTCGTGCCGCGGCCGTGGCGGGCGTGCCGCATGTCTTCCTCGCCTCGAGCGCCGCCGTCTATGGCGGTTCCGACGGCGCGCGGGAGGAGGACGAGCCGTCGCCGGTCTCGGACTACGGGCGCGGCAAGCTGGCGATGGAGGAAGCCGCCCGCACCTGGGTCGCCGCCCGCCCGGCCGGGCCCGGCGTGACCTGCCTCAGGATCGCCAATGTGGCCGGGGCCGACGCGCTTCTCGGGGCGCCTCTGCGGGGCGACCCTCAGGTGCTCGATGTCTTCGCCGACGGAACGGGTCCGCGGCGAAGCTATCTCGGCCCCGGCGCCCTCGCGGACCTCCTGGCCTGTCTCCTCGCGCGTGTCCGCGCCGGGGAAAGCCTGCCCGGGCTCCTGAATGTCGCCCTCGACGGCGCCGTGAGGATGGAGGCGCTGCTCGCCGCCGCCGGACGGCCCTGGACACCGCGGCCGGCGCCAGCCACGGTCCTTCCGGTCGTGCGGCTCGACACCAGCCGGCTTGCCGCGATCTGCGGACCCTTGCCCCCGGCCGAGGCGGCGGAAATCGTCGCGGACCTCCGCGCCACGCTCCGCGAGGCGCCATGACCGTGCAAAAGCGACTCTTCGATCTCGCGCTCGCGCTCCTGCTTCTGGTGCCGCTCGGCATCGTGATGGCCGTCGTGACGCTCGCGCTTCTCGTGGGGCAGGGACGGCCCGTCCTCTATGGCGCCGAGCGGATGCACGCGCCCGGGCACCCGTTCACCCTGTGGAAGTTCCGCACCATGCGGCCGGCGACGGGCGACAGCGGCGTTTCGGGCGGCGACAAGGCGGCGCGGATCACCGGACCCGGCCGCTTCCTGCGCCGCACGCGGCTCGACGAACTGCCGCAGCTGTTCAATATTCTCAGGGGCGACATGAGCTTCGTCGGGCCGCGACCGCCGCTACGGCAGTATGTCGAAGCCTTTCCCGCGCTCTACGCCGAGGTGCTGGCCTGCCGGCCCGGTGTCACCGGCCTCGCCACGCTGGTCTTCCACAGGCACGAGGAGCGGATTCTCGCCTCCAGCGCGAGTTCTGAGGATACGAATCGCGTCTACATGCGGCGGTGCATTCCGCGAAAGGCGCGGCTTGATCTCATCTACCGCCGCCGCCAATCCCTATGTCTCGACCTCGCGATACTGCTGCGGACGCTCGCGGCTGTGGCCCGGAGGTCCTGACTCGGCCAAAAGCCGCCCGGATTCGGCGATTGCGCTTCGAAAACCGCGCCGGATGGGGATATCCTGTTGCCAAGTTTCACGACGGCGCTACTAAGGTCGGGCTAGGTCGTCCGGCGGGCGATGATCCAGGGGCATGGCGCGTCCCGTCCGCAGAAGAACGATAAAGAACGAGGCAAGCCGCCGATGGTGAAGTTCGTCCTGTCGATGACGCGCGGCCAGAAGCGGCTCGTCCTGCTTGTGCTCGATCTGCTCTGTGTCGCACTCGCCTTCTACAGTGCCGCGATCATCCAATATTCGACCCTGAGGCCGGCGGCTGTCCTGATTCAGAGCTGGCCGCTGGTGCCGGTCCTGATGGCGGTGGCGCTCGGGGTGTCGCTTCTGCTCGGTACCGCGGACGTCCGGCTCAAGCACTACGACCTCGGGGCGGCACAGCGGACCGCCTTCTTCGGGGCCGTGCTTGCCGGCGCCAGCGTGCTTCTCGCGCGGCTCGGCGGGCTCGGTCTTCCGGCCGGATATCATGTCGTCTTCGGGCTTGTCGTGTTCTGCCTTGCCGCCGGCGTGCGCATCGCGCTTCTGCACATGCTTCTGGCGATCTACCGCCAGAGCGCCGAGGTGACGCGGGTTCTCATCTACGGCGCCGGCCGGACCGGGATGGCGCTGGCTGCGGCGCTCCGGAACCGGTCAGACATCCAGCCCGTCGCCTTCGTCGATGACAACGTGTCCCTGCGCGGGCTGATCGTGGCGGGGCTGCCGGTGTTTTCCGGCGCGCATGTCCCCCGGGTACTCGAACGCTTCAGGGTCCAGCGCGTCATCCTCGCCATGCCGTCGCTTTCGGTGCACAAGCAGAGTCTTCTGTCGCGACGCCTCGCGCGGCTCGGGCTCGAGGTTGAGACGCTGCCGGCCTTCGCCCAGTTGATTGGCGACGAGGCGCTTATCGACAAGCTCATGCCGGCGCCGCCTTCGGCGCTTCTCAACCGTCCGGGCCTGCATGACGAGATGGCCAGTGGCTGCGACGCCTGGCGCGGCGGCGTGGTGATGATCACCGGCGCCGGCGGTTCGATCGGGCTCGAACTCTGCCGTCAGGTCGTCGCCTGCCGGCCGCGCAAGCTCGTACTCTTCGAACTGAGCGAGGTCGCGCTCTATTCGGCCGGCATGGAAATGCGCGTGCTGACGGAAGCGACCGGGACCGAAGTCGTGCCAGTGCTCGGATCGGTCGGCGACGGCATTCTGGTCGAGCGGGTCCTGCGTGAACATCGCGTGGATGCGGTGCTGCACGCCGCCGCCTACAAGCACGTGCCGCTGGTCGAGGGCAACGCGCGCGCGGGTGTAGCAAACAACGCGCTTGCCACCGCTGTGCTGGCCCAGAAGGTGCGGGCCGCCGGGGTGTCGCGCTTCGTGCTTGTGTCCTCCGACAAGGCGGTGCGCCCGTCAAGTGTGATGGGTGCGACCAAGCGCGTGGCCGAACTGATCGTGCAGGGTCAGGCCGCCCAGTCGGGGCGCACCATCTTCTCGATCGTGCGCTTCGGCAATGTCCTTGGCTCTTCCGGCTCGGTGATCCCGCTCTTTCAGGAGCAGGTCGCCGCGGGCGGTCCCGTCACGCTGACGCACGATGAAGTCACGCGCTACTTCATGACCATTCAGGAAGCGGCGCGCCTCGTGCTCATCGCGGGCAGCCTGGCGGAGGGCGGCGAGGTATTCGTGCTCGACATGGGTGCGCCGGTGGCGATCAGGGATCTTGCCCGTCGCGTGATCGAGGCCTCGGGTTATTCGGTCCGCGACCGCGCCAATCCCGAGGGCGACATCGAGATCGTCACCACCGGGTTGCGACCGGGCGAAAAGCTGCACGAGGAACTCGTGATCGGCAGCGGGCCGAGCCGGCGGGTGCATCCCAAGATCATGACGGTGATCGAGCCGCGGCTTTCCGAAATTGAACTGGCCGCGGCGCTGCGCGACCTCCGCGAGGCCCTGGAATCGGACGAAGCGAACGCGCTTCATGCGGCCTTGCGCAAATGGGTCGGCATGGCGGGCGTGCCGGGTGCCGTCCGTGCAGGGACCGCGGCGACCGGCTGGTATCAGATCGGGGCCGAGTGACCGGCCACCGGTTGCCTGCCAGCCTTACAGCAGCCCCAGGAACGCCGCGGCCCAGAGGGAAAGGTTCCCCGCCCGTGTCTGCCGGTAGAGCGCGAGGTCGCGCAGGGCCGCCACTGCAGCCGGTCCTCGGAGGCGCCGGAGGTTTCGGAAGCGATCGAGGTTGTCCCGGTTCTCGGGCGTGAGGAGCGCCCTGACCGCCAGGAGTTCTTCGAGGTTCCGCTCGTTCCAGTCGCGGTAGCGCCCGCGGAAAAGGCCGGCGACACGTTCCATCCGCGCTGCGGCAGAGAGGTTCGAGCCGATCTGGTTCGCCCCGTGCTGCCGGTAAAGAACGCTCGGTTGCGCATCGTAGACGACACGCGCGCCCGCCCCGCTCAGGAGTTGATAGAGCCACCAGTCGTGGCACACGGCGCCTTCGCGCCGCCCGGCGCGCCTCACCGTCTCGCGGGCGGCGGCGTCGAGCATCATGGTATTGCCGCCGGCGAGGCTCTGCACCAGGGCGTTGCGGAAGCCGGGCGGCCGGCGGAAATGCGGCGACATCCCGCGCTGCGATAGATCGCGGTCGGTGATGACGGTGCGCGCGCCATAGAGTACGGCGGAGCCCGCCGCCGTGCAGGCCGCGAGCCCGCGCGACAGCCGTCCGGGAAGCCAGACGTCGTCCTGGTCGGCCAGCGCGAAGAAGTCCGCGCGGATTTCGGGGGCACACAGGAGTGACAGGAAGTTGGCCATGCTGCCGCGACGGGGGCCATCGCGCAGGGTCACGCTGTGCTGCGGATGGGCCTTCGCAAAGGCCTCGACGATGGCGCGCGTTGCATCGGTCGAGCCGTCGTCGCCAATCCAGAGCGACCAGTCGCCATGGTCCTGGTCTGCGAAGGAGTCGAGTTGCGCGCGCAGGAACTCCGCCCCGTTGCGCGTGGCCATCAGGATCGCGACATGGCCCGCGGCCGGCGCTGTCATTGCTGGAGCAGGTGGCTCTCGTTCTGTCTGAGCAGGAAGGCTCCGATCAGAAAGAGCGCCATCGCGATCCCGAAGGCGTAGGGCAGGGAGACGAACGCGCCGCGCTCCACGCCGTAGAGGCCGTAGCGGGCTTCGGCGATCACATGGGCCACGGGATTGTACCAGAGGATGTCGCGCAGGTAGGTCGGCAGCGTGTCAAAATCGAACAGGATACCCGACACGATGAACAGGGGCCGTGTCAGGACGCCCCAGATGTTCTGCCAGGTCGGGAAGAACCCGATGAGAACCGCGTTCAGCGTTCCCACGCCGGTCCCGAGCGCGAAGGCGAGCACGAACGCGGTAACCAGGAGCCCCGGGTTCAGATCGGTCCGCACGCCGTCGTACCACGCGATGGACGGAAAGATGATCAGGGCGACGACGAAGTGCGTCATCATCTCGAGCGTCGCGCGCGAGATCACCGTATCGAGCGGCCGGACAACCGGGTAGGTCAGGAGGCCCCTGTTGGTGCGGATCGCGTGCATCGTGACGTTCGCAATCGAGTTGTACATCATGAAGGGCACGAAGCCCGAGGCGTAGAAATACATGAAGCTCGTGCCGCGCGGGGGCACATGCGTGATCACGCTGAAGGCCACCGAGAGGAGCACGATCCCACCCGTGGGCTCGGCGATCGCCCAGATGTAGCCGCCCCACGACCGGCCGAATCTCGCGCTGGTCTCGCGGATGATCAGGGCCGCGAGCACGCGGAGGCGCTGTCTTACCCGCGCGAGAGCGGTGGGATTGTCCGCAACCATCATGACGCTCGATCCGGGATCCTGTTCTGTCGTGCCGTTTGCCTTGGCCGCGCTGCGGCGTTAGGTTCGTCGCGAACCGGTGCCGTAGCCCGACAATCTCAGAGGATGCGCCGCAAATATGCAAGCCCCGAACGACGCCGCCGTGTCCAAACCCGTGGTGCGATCCGTCGGCCCCGCCGCCCCGGCCCCGCCGGCGGGTGCCACTGCCGGCCCCGGGGCGGGGCGCCTCACGCTGAGTGCGGTGCGTACCGCCGTGGCCGACATGCCGGCAAGCGGACAGCGGCCCCGCCATCGCGTGCTGCGACTGAGCTTCCTGGTCTGTGTGGCGCTGCCCGTCCTGCTCTGGTCGGCCTATCTCTTCGGCGTGGCCGAAGACCAGTACCATTCGGAGCTTGCCTTCTCGATCCGGTCCGAGGAAATCGCCTCGGCGGCAGCCGGCATCCTTGGCGCCATCACCCAGGTCAGCGGCGGAGTCGCGAACGACGCCGAGATCGTGAACGAATACATCTCCAGCCGTGCGATCGTTGAGGAGGTCGATGCCGAGGTCGATCTGGCGGGGATCTATCGCAAGCCGGCGTTCGACCCGGTCTTCAGCCTCGGCGGGGACAGCCGGATCGAGGATCTGACGGACTTCTGGAACCGCGTGGTGCACGTGAGCTATGAGAACCGGTCGGGCATCATCAACATCCGGACCGTCGCCTTCACGCCCGAGGATGCCCGCAGGATCAACGAGGCGATCCTTTCCAGCAGCAACGCGCTGGTCAACCGCCTGTCCGAACAGGCGCGCCAGGACGCGATCCGCTACGCCGCCATCGACCTTGACGAGGCCGAGGCGAACCTGCGCCAGCAGCGCCAGCAACTCGCCGACTTCCGGGCCCAGTATCACATCGTCGACCCGGAGGCCGACGTCGCCGGGCAGCTCGGCGTGCTGACCGCATTGCAGAGCGAACTCGCCCAGGCGCTGGTGGAGCGCGACATGCTCCTGACCTACGTGAGCGAGGACGACCAGCGCGTGGTGCAGGCGACACGAAGGATCGACGCCATCACCGCGCGGATCGCGGAGGAACGCACCAACCTCGGCATCGGCGGCGAGGGTGTGAACATCGCCGATGTCGTCGGCGAATACGAAGGGTTGCGCACCGACTTGGAGTTCGCCGCCGCCGCCTATACCCAGGCGCTGACCAACCTCGCGCTGGCCCGTGCCGAGGGGCGCCGCCAGGCGCGGTACCTCGCGGTTCATATCCCGCCGACGCTGGCACAGGAGTCGCTCTATCCGCAGCGCTGGCTGCTCATCGGCCTGGCGGGCGCGTTCCTGGCGATGGCCTGGGGCATTGCCATGATCGTCTACTACAACATCCGTGACTCACGCTGACCCGGGCAAGGCGGACGCGCGCCGGCAATGATCGAGTTCCATAACGTCGTGAAATACTACGCGACCCGCGGCGGCGGGCGGAAGGTCCTGCTCGACGGTCTCAACCTGCGGCTGCCGCACGGGGCCAAGGTCGGGCTCCTCGGGCGCAACGGCGCGGGCAAGACATCGCTCATCGGCATGATCGCCGGCACGGTCAAGCTGAATGGCGGAGATATCCGCCGCGAGGGGACCGTCTCCTGGCCGCTGGGCTTCGCGGGCAGTTTTGCCGTCGACCTGACCGGGGCACAGAACACGCGTTTCGTGGCGCGGATCTACGGCGTCGATTCCGACGCGCTCGTCGACTACGTGTCGAGCTTCGCCGAGCTGGGCGAGTTCATGCGGATGCCGGTCCGGTCGTATTCGGCGGGGATGCGGGCACGGCTGGCCTTCGGCCTGTCGATGGGGCTCGCGTTCGACTGGTATCTCGTGGACGAGATAACTGCGGTTGGCGATGCGGCCTTTCGCAAGAAATCGCTCGCAGTCTTCAACAGCCGGCTGAAGGACTCCGGCCTGATCATGGTGTCCCACGCCAATCCCACATTGCGGGAATACTGCACGAGCGGGCTCGTGATCGACGGCGGCCGGGCGCTCTACTTCGATGACATCGAAGAGGCCATCGCCTGCCACGAACGCAATCTCGCCTAGACGCAGGGCCGGCAAGGGAGGCCGCCGCCAGAAAGCATTCCCCCCGGGGAGGCCCCGGGGGAACCGGGCGGACGGGGGAGCGACCGCCGGGATTGCCAGGCACACGCGCCGGACGACGGGACGACGGCGGGCGGCGATTCCGCCGGGCAGGGTCAGCCTGCCCGGGATTTGAATCGTTCGCGTGACGAAACGGCGAGCGAGGCGGTCAGCCCCGACGTGACCGGATCATCCCGACGATGTCCTGGGTCCTCTCGAGGATCGGCCGGGCCAGTGCGTCCGCCCGCTCGGCGCCCTGGCCGAGGAGGCGGTCGATCTCGGCGGGGTCCGCCATCAGGCGCTTCATCTCGGTGCTGATGGGCGAGAGCGTCGCCACCGCAAGCTCGGCGAGCGCGGGCTTGAAGGCGCCGAAGCCGTGGCCGGCGAAGCGTTCGAGCACGGTTTCCGGCGCCTCGCTGGCCAGTGCCGCGTAGATGTTGACGAGATTGCGCGCCTCCGGCCGGTCCTTCAGTTCGGCGAGCGTCTCGGGCAGGGGCTCCGCATCCGTCCTGGCCTTGCGGATCTTCTGGGCGATGGCGTCGGCATCGTCGGTCAGGTTGATCCGGCTCGCGTCGGAGGGGTCGGATTTCGACATCTTCTTCGTGCCGTCGCGCAAGGACATGACGCGGGTGGCGGCGCCCTCGATCACCGGCTCGGGGAGGGGGAAGAAATCCACCTTGAAGTCGTGGTTGAACTTCGCCGCGATGTCGCGCGTCAGCTCTACGTGCTGCTTCTGGTCCTCGCCCACGGGCACCATCGTGGCGTGGTAGAGCAGGATGTCGGCCGCCATCAGCGCCGGATAGGCGTAAAGTCCCAGGCTCGCCGCCTCGGCGTTCTTGCCGGCCTTGTCCTTGAACTGGGTCATCCGGTTCATCCAGCCAAGCCGGGCGACGCAGTTGAGGATCCAGCCGAGCTCGGCGTGGCCGGGAACCTGGGACTGGTTGAAGAGGATCGACCGCTTGGGGTCGATGCCCGCCGCGATGAAGCCCGCCGCCGCCTCGCGCGTCTGGTCGCGCAGTTTTGCGGGGTCCTGCCAGACGGTGATCGCATGCATGTCGACAAGGCAGTAGATCGTCTCGATCCCCTCGTCCTGCTTTTCCACGAAGCGCTTCAACGCGCCCAGGTAGTTGCCGAGCGTCAGCCCCCCCGAGGGCTGGATGCCCGAGAAGATGCGCGGGGTGAAGCCTGCGTTGGCCGCATCGGTCATGGCCGGTCCTCTGGCTGTCAGCGTCTGGATTTTGTCGTGCCGCTCGCGTATCGCAGGGCGGGAGTCCCGTCAACAAGGAGAGCCCGATGCGGCCTGGCTTCGATGAGGCGCCCGTGAACCCGCTGCCCCCCGTGGTCTGGCTGATCCTCCTGCCGATCGTGGCGATGGAGGTGGTCCTCAGCGCCGGCTCGCTCGGGCTTGCCGGAGGGCAGGCGGGCATCGGCTGGCGGGCGGAGGCCCTGCAGCGCTTCGCTCTGTCGCCGCTGATGCTGGACCAGATGTGGCAGGCCGGTCAGGTCATCCCCGACTACCTCATGCGCTTCGTCGCCTATGCCTTCGTCCACGGCAACCTCACGCACGCGCTCTTCGCCGCGGTCTTCGTGCTTGCGCTCGGCAAGTTCGTGGGCGAGGTCTTCCCCGGCTGGGCCGTGCTGGTGGTGTTCCTCGGTGCGGTCGTCGCCGGCGGACTGGCCTATTCGCTCGTGCCCGGACTCCGGATCGCGCTCTACGGCGCCTATCCCGGCGCCTATGGCCTCATCGGCGCCTTCACCTTCATCCTCTGGGCGCGGCTCGGGGCGGCACATGCGCACCGGGGCCGGGCCTTCTCGCTCATCGGCTTCCTTCTCGGGATTCAGCTTCTCTTCGGCGCGCTCTTCGGCGGCGCGCCCGACTGGATCGCCGATCTTGCCGGGTTCGGGGCAGGCTTTCTCCTGTCCTTCCTTGTGGCGCCCGGCGGACCCTCGCATTTCCTGCGGGTTATCCGTCAGCGCTGACGGGGTGTCCCGCCCCGGAAGTCCGCGAAACGGAAGGCGCCGAAGCCCCAGGCGGCGGCGCCGTAGACGCCGAGGCCCGCGAGAACCAGGAGCGCCAGCGCCCAGTAGCGGTGGCCTTCGGCCGCGAGCTGCTCCGACAGGCCCTGGCTCGCCCCCCAGAGCACAAGCCCCATGACCGCCGAGGCTAGGATCACGCGCGGCAGGCGGGTGCGCAGCCTCTCGTCATAGGCCGCCGCCTCGCCCATCCCGCGCGTCCCCCACCAGAGCTGGAGCGTCATCGCCCAGCCGGCGAGCGTCGTGCCGAGGGCGGCCGCGACAAAGCCCATGACCGGGGCGAGGCCGATTGCGAGCGCGGCGTTCACCACCATCGACCAGACGGCGAAGCGGAAGGGCGTCGCCGTGTCCTCGCGCGCGAAATAGAGTGGTTGCAGCACCTTCTGCAGGACGAAGGCCGGAAGCCCCGCCCCGTAGACCGCCAGTGCGAGCGCGGTCGGCCCGGTGTCCTCCGGGCCGAAGGCGCCGCGTTCATAGAGGACGGAGATCAGCGGCACCGCGATGACGCAGAGCGCGACGCCCGCAGGCACGGTCAGGAAGAGCGCGAACTCGGTCGCCCGCGAATAGGCATAGCGGCTGCCGAACGTGTCGCCCGCCTTCAGCCGGCGCGACAGGTCCGGGAGCAGCACGATGCCGATGGCGATGCCGACGACCCCGAGGGGAAGCTGGTAGAGCCGGTCGGCGTAGGAGAGCCAGGCGATCGCGCCGTCGAAGAAGCTGCCGACCTGGCGGCCGACGAGCAGGTTGATCTGCACCACCCCGCCTGCGAGCACGGCCGGGAAGGCGATGGTCAGGAGCCGCCTCAGGTCAGGCGTCATCCGCGGCCGCCTGAGGCGCAGCGGAAAGCCCATCCGCGCCGCCGCGATCCAGACGAGCGCGAGTTGCGCGAGGCCGGTCACGGGCGTCGCCCAGGCCATCGTCAGCCCGATGTCCCAGCCGAGCCGATCGGCCGCGACCATGGCGGCGATGAAGATGAGGTTCAGGAGCACCGGCGCGCCGGCGGCGGCGATGAACCGCCCCCCCGCGTTCAGGAGGCCCGAGAGGAGCGCCGTGAGCGAGATGAAGAGGATGTAGGGAAAACAGATGCGCCCGTATTCCACCGCCAGCGGCAGCCGCTCGTCGCCCGCGAACCCCCCCGCCATGGCGAGGACCAGCCAGGGCATCGCCAGCATGGCGACCAGCGAGACGAGAAGGACGACGAAGGCAAGGCCCGACATCGCGTCCTCGGCAAAGCCCCGCGGGTCCTCGCCGGCCTCGAGCTTCTTGGAGAAGAGCGGCACGAAGGCGGTGTTGAAGGCGCCCTCGGCGAAGAAGCGACGGAACATGTTGGGGAGCGTGAAGGCCACGAGGAAGGCCTCCGCCACCGGCCCGGTGCCGAGGTAGGCGGCGGTCAGCACGTCGCGGGCGAAGCCGGCGATGCGGCTCAGGAGCGTCCAGGCCCCGACCGTGAGGACCCCGCGGATGAGTCGGATCGGCTTCATTCCGCGCGCGCCCGCTCCGCCCCTTCGGCGATTGCCTGGCGGAGCTTGCGCTCCAGGCTCTCCTGCTTCGCCTTCGTGTGCAGCTTCAGCCCGAACATGTCCTTGACGTAGAAGGTGTCGACCACCTGCGCGCCGTAGGTCGCGATCACGGCGCTGGCGATGTAGATGTTGTTCGCCGCGAGCGTGCGGGTGAGGTCGTAGAGAAGGCCGGGCCGGTCGCGGGTATCGACCTCGATGATCGTGTAGATCTCCGAGCCTTCGTTGTCGAAGGTGATGTGCGTCGGGAACTGGAACTGGCGCTCGCGCTTCTTGATCCTGTCGCGGTCCTTCAGCGCCTCGCGGGTCACCACCTCGCCCCTCAGCGTCTTCTCGATCATCGCCCGGAGGCGCGGCAGCCGCGCCTCTTCGTAGGGATGGCCCTCGCTGTCCTGGATCCAGAAGACCGCCGTCGCGTAGCCGTCCTTCGAGGTGTAGGTGCGCGCGTCCACCACGTTCGCGCCGACCAGCGCCAGCGCGCCTGCCAGCCGCGAGAAGATGCCAGGGTGGTCGGCCAGCGCGAAGCAGGCGCGGGTCGCGTCGTGGTCGGGGTCGGGCTTGATGTCGATGCGGATCGCGTCGTCAGGGATGTCGCGCAGAAGGTTGGCGAACACGACATGGGTGTCGGTCGAAAGCCCCTGCCAGTAGGGATCATAGTGCCGCGCCACCTCGCGCCGCAGGTCCTTCGCCTCCCAGGCCGCCAGCGCCTCGCGCAGCGCGCGCTTGCCTTCGTGCTCGCGCTTGGCGCGGTTGACGCTTTCGAGCCCGCCTTCCAGCGCATGCGCTGTCTCGGCATGGAGCCGGCGCAGGAGCATCGCCTTCCAGTTGTTCCAAGTGGTCGGCCCGACGCCGCGGATGTCGCAGACCGTGAGCACGGTCAGAAGGTCGAGCCGCTTGCGGGTCTTCACTACCTTGGCGAAGTCGCGCACCGTCCGCGGATCCGAAAGGTCGCGCTTCTGCGCCATGTCGGACATGGTCAGGTGGTAGCGCACGAGCCATTCCACCGTCTCGCATTCCTCCGCCGAAAGTCCGAGCCGCGGCGCCACCTTCCGCGCGATCTGCGCGCCGACGATGGAGTGGTCCTCGGGCCGGCCCTTGCCGATGTCGTGCAGGAGAAGCGCGACGTAGAGCACCTTGCGGTTCACGCCCTCCTCCAGGATCGCCGAGGAAACCGGCAGTTCTTCGATCAGTTCCTTCCGCTCGATCTGCGCGAGCGTGGAGATCGTCTGGATCGTGTGCTCGTCCACCGTGTAGTGGTGGTAGACGTTGAACTGCATCATCGCCACGATCGGCTCGAACTCGGGGATGAAGGCGGAGAGCACGCCAAGCTCGTTCATCCGGCGCAGGCTCCGTTCGGGGTTGCCGTGCTTCAGCAGGAGGTCGAGGAAGATGCGCGCCGCCTCCGGATCCTCGCGCATGGCGTCGTCGATCAGCCGGAGGTTCGCCGCGACGAGCCGCATCGCGTCGGGGTGGATCAGGTAGCCTGTCCGCAGGCCCTCCTCGAAGATCCGAAGGAGGTTCAGCTTGTCGGCCAGGAAGACCTTCGGTTCGGCGATGTTGAGGCGGCCGTTGTCGAGCCGGTAGCCGGGGCGGAGCTTCTTCCGGCGCCGGAAGAGACCCACGAACATCGCCTCGCGCTTGGCGTGGCGCGCTTCGAGCGCCGTGAGGAAGACGCGGGTCAGCTCACCCACCTGCGTCGCGTGGCGGAAGTAGTCCTGCATGAAGTGCTCGACCGCCCGGCGTCCGCCCGCGTCGGCATAGCCCATGCGGGCGGCCACCTCGACCTGCAGGTCGAAGGTGAGCTGGTCGTTGGCCCGCCCGGTGATCAGATGGAGATGGCAGCGTACCGCCCAGAGGAAATCCTCCGCCGCGGCGAAGGTCGCGTATTCCTCGCGCCGGAAAAGCCCCTGGTCGACGAGTTCGGCCGCCTGGCGGACGCCGTGGATGTACTTGCCGATCCAGTAAAGCGTCTGGAGGTCGCGCAGCCCGCCCTTGCCCTCCTTCACGTTCGGCTCGAGGACGTAGCGCTGGCCGCCCTGGCGCTTGTGGCGCTCGGCCCGCTCCGCGAGCTTCGCCTCGATGAACTCCGCGCCGGTGCCCTTGAAGAGCTCCGAACGCAGCCTGCGCCGCAACTCCTCCGCCAGCGGCTGATGGCCGGTCAGGAAGCGCCGCTCAAGGAGCGCCGTGCGGATGGTGTAGTCCTCGCGCCCGAGCCTCAGGCAGTCCTTCACCGTGCGGCTGGCATGGCCCACCTTCAGCTTCAGGTCCCAGAGCATGTAGAGCATCGACTCGATGACGCTCTCGGCCCAGGCCGTGGTCTTCCACGGCGTCAGGAAAAGAAGGTCCACGTCCGAATGCGGCGCCATTTCCGCCCGGCCGTAGCCGCCCACCGCGAGGACGGCGATGCGTTCGCCCTCGGTCGGGCTTGCGAGCGGGTGGAAGAGCCCGGTCGCCATCCGGAAGACCGCCTCGACGGTTGCGTCCATCAGCGCCGCATATGCCCGCACGGTGAGCGAGGCCGCCCTCGGATGGGTGGCGAACTCGGCCGCGATGGCGGCAAGCGCCTCGGCCCGGGCCGCGGCCAGCACCTCGACGATGCGGGCGCGGCGCGCGCGTGCGTCTTTCTCGGCCGCGCAGGCGCCCATCAGGACCGCGCAGAAAGCGTCGCTGTCGAAGATCGGGTGGCCGCCGATCGCCGCGGGCAGGGTCGCCCGCGGCAGGCGGGATTCCGGCCCGGGCTCAGAAGCCCGCGCCGGAGAAGCTTCTTGGGGCAGGATCAATCACGACCACCTGTGCATTCTGGATCTGGGCGACGGCAAGCCCGCGTTCGTTCGTCCCGTCGGGCAGGAGCCGGAAGACGCCGCTGACGCCCGCGAAGCCCGACCCCTGCGTGAGGGCGGCCGCGCTCAGTGCGTCGGACCGGCCGCTTCGTGCCAGCGCGCCGACGGCGGCGATGCCGTCATAGGCCAGCGCGGCGATCGGATGCGGCTGTTCGCCGTAGGCGGCAGCGAACCGGCTTTGGAACTGTGCCGTGAGGCCCGGGTCGGGCAGGGCAAACCAGCCGCCCTGGACGCCCGGCATCGAGAGCGTGCCCGAGGGAATGTCCCAGCGGGTGAGGCCCACGAACTGCGCCGTCTGGCCGCTCAGGCCGGCCTCGGGCAGCAGCTGCGCCAGCAGGGGCAGCGCGCCCGCCGTGTCTGCGGTGAAGAAGACGGAGGTCGCGCCCGCCGCCTTGGCCTCGGCGGCGATCTGCGGGGCGGCGGCGATCACCCCCTGCTGCGAGAAGGGATAGCTTGCCGTGCCGACAACGGTCGCGCCGGACCGTGCGGCCGCGGACGAGATCGCCCGGGCCCCGAGGTCGCCCGCGGGGTTCTGGTCGTGCACGACCATGATGCGGCCCTTTCCGGAGCGCGCGGCATAGCGAACCAGCCGGTTGGCGGTGTTCTGGAACGTCGGCCCGAGCACGAAGACGTTGCCGCCGGCGATGTCGGTGTTGTTGGAGAACGACAGGACATTGACGCCGGAGGGCGCCACCGCGACGCCGGCCGCGTTCGCGGCTTCGGCGAAGACCGGTCCGAGGATGATTTTCGCGCCTTCGTCCACGGCCTTCCGCGCCATGGCCGCCGACGTTCCGGCGTCGGATCCGGCGTTGTAGACCCTGAGGTCGATCCTGACGCCCTGGAGGTCCGCGATGGCGAGATCGGCCGCCTGCTTGAGGTTGCGCGCGAGCACCTCGTCGCCGCTGCTCCCCGATCCGCCCGGCAGGATGAGCGCCACGGGCACGGGCGCACCGGCGTCGATCGCCGGCGCGCCCGTGCCCGTGGCGCTCATCCTGCCGGGCGGATCGGGG
>NZ_WBUS01000084.1 GCF_008933605.1 Albidovulum sp. | reverse complement strand
GACCGGGACCGAAGCCGCGCGCACGGGGTTGACGCCACCTGCCCGAGCCGCGGCGACCCGCCGCCGCGACGCCCGGGAACCGTCTTCGGCCCTTGGACATTCCCGCTGCGCCGTGCCAGTCTGTTTTGCGTATGGTCGGGGGTAACGGATGACGGAATCCGGGTTGCAGCGCCTCGCTTTCAATCTCCTTCTGGCGCTGACGCTCTACGTCGCGCTGACAGGCGGGGCATGAGGATCGGGGGCGCATGATGGCGGAACGGTTCGGCGGCAGGTTCAGCCCGACGCCGCAGGGCGTCGATGTTCCCGCGCCGCCGGAAAAGCTGCCGCCGAGCCGGGCGGAGCGGCGGACAGGCTGGCTTTTCGCGGCGGCCACTCCCTTCGCGCTCAAGGCCTTCTTCCAGGACCCGACCGGTCTCGCCCGCAACCTCGCGGCCTTCGCCCTGCTCGTGGCGGCCGCCTGGCTGACGCGCGAGGGCGTCCGTGCGGCCGAAGCCTTCGCCGCCCGCCGCTCCGCCCGCCGTCCCGCCTTCCCGCGCAAGATCGCGGGCTCCGCCCTGACCGGGATCGGACTCTTCCTCGGCGGCTGGGGCGGGGCGGACCTGATCGGTCCGCTTCTGCTCGGCTCGATCGGCGCGGCGCTGCACCACCTCGCCTTCGGCGCCGACCCTCTCAGCGACAAGGGCATGGCGGGACTCGATCCTTTCCAGCAGGACCGCGTGGCGCGCATCGTGGCCGAAGGCGAAGGTCACCTGACCGAGATGCACGCGGCGGCCGAACGCACCCGCGACCGGACGATCGTGGCGCGCGTCGAACGCTTCGCCATAACCGCCCGCGCCCTCTTCCGCACGGTGGAGGAAGACCCCCGCGACCTGACGGCGGCGCGCCGCTGGCTCGGCGTCTATCTCATGGGCGCGCGCGACGCGACGATCAAGTTCGCCGACCTCTGGGCGCGGTCGCACGACCCCGCCGCGCGCGCCGACTACGAGGCCTTGCTCGACGACCTCGAAACGACCTTCGCCCGCCGCACGACCGCGCTTCTCGAGGACAACCGGACCGACCTCGACATCGAGATCGCGGTCCTGCGCGACCGCCTGAAGCGCGAGGGCGTGCGCCTTGCCGACCCAGCCCCAGCCACCCGTGGAGAGTGACCATGTCCAGCGTCCGTGAAGATGCCACCCGTGCCCTTGCCGCCGTCGAGGAAGTGACCGCGGTGATTCTGCCGGAACCCGGGGGCGAAGTGGTGCCGCTCGACAAGGCGCCTGCACCCCTGGCCGAGGAAATCCGCAAGCGGGTCGCGGAACTCGACATGACCGACACCGGCTCTATCGTCAACTTCGGCTCGGCGGCACAGGGCGAGTTGCAGCAGATCAGCCAGGCGATGCTGGCCGACGTGCGCAACAAGGACGTGGGACCGGCGGGCGACAGCCTGCGCGCCATCGTCACCACGATCCGCGGCTTCTCCGTCTCGGAGCTCGACGTGCGGCGGAAGCTGTCCTGGTGGGAAAGGCTCCTCGGCCGCACCGCACCCTTCGCGAATTTCCTGGCGCGGTTCGAAGAGGTGCAGGGCCAGATCGACAGGATCACCGGCGACCTGCTCGGCCACGAACACAAATTGCTCAAGGACATCAAGTCCCTGGACATACTTTACGAGAAGACGCTGAACTTCTACGACGAACTCGCGCTCTACATCGCGGCTGGCGAGGCGAAGCTCTCGGAGCTGGATGCGACCGACATTCCGGCAAGGGCCGCGGCGGTGGATGCCGCGGCGGAGGACCGCAAGGTGATGGCGGCGCAGGAACTGCGCGACCTCCGCTCCGCCCGCGACGACCTGGAACGGCGGGTGCACGACCTGAAGCTGACCCGGCAGGTGACGATGCAGTCGCTGCCCTCGATCCGGCTGGTGCAGGAGAACGACAAGAGCCTGGTCACGAAGATCAACTCGACGCTCGTCAACACCGTGCCGCTCTGGGAAACGCAGCTGGCGCAGGCGGTCACCATCCAGCGGTCGTCCGAAGCCGCCTCGGCGGTGCGCGAGGCCGGTGACCTGACCAACGAACTTCTCACAGCCAACGCGAAGAACCTTCGGCAAGCCAATGAAATCGTTCGGACAGAGATGGAGCGCGGCGTGTTCGACATCGAGGCGGTGAAGACCGCGAACGCGGAACTGATCGGCACCATCGAGGATTCCCTGCGCATCGCCGACGAGGGCAAGCGCAAGCGGGCGGCGGCGGAGGCGGAGCTGAAGAAGATGGAGGCGGACCTGCGCGAGACGCTCGCCGCCGCGAAGGCGCGGACGACCGGCACGGGCACCACCCTCGGGACCAGCGTCTGAGATCATGCAGCCCGCCTTGCGGTTCCTGTTGCCCTTCCTTCTCCTCGCGGCGCTCGCGGGGTGCGAGCCGGTGACGCTTGCCCCGTCCGCCCCCGCCCCGCCGCGGGACGTGGCTCCGCCGGAGCCCGCCGTCGCCGCACCCAGTGCCGCGACCGAGGTGGCCCGGACCTATTACGCCCGGGTCGAGGCGAACTACCTGGCACAGGATCTCCTGCGCACGGACGGCGGCGGTGCCGATACGCCCTTCACCGCCCGCGATCTCGCTGAGAACTTCATCCGCATCGCCTTCTACGACGAATTCTCCGAACGCGGCGGGCGGCTCGTGGCGGCGTCCTCGGAAAACCGGCTGCACCGCTGGGAGGAACCGGTGCGCGTCACCGTCGAATTCGGCGCCTCGGTTCCCGCGACCCAGCGCGCGGCCGACCGCGCGTCGGTGGCGGGCTATGTCGCACGGCTTTCCGCACTGACCGGCCTTCCCATGAGGATGACGGGATGGCGGGCCAATCATACCGTCCTGATCCTCAACAGCGACGAACGCGCCGCCGCGGCGACGCGGATCGCCGTGCTGGCGCCCGCGACAGGCGAGGCCGCCGTCCGCTCCGTCGTCGAGATGCCGGCCGAGACCTACTGCACCGTCTTCGCCTTCACCGCAGGCAAGAGCGCGACCTATTCTCGGGCGCTGACGGTGATCCGGGGCGAACTGCCGGAGCGGCTCAGGCTCGCCTGCATCCACGAGGAACTGGCCCAGAGCCTCGGCCTCGTCAACGACTGGCCCCGCGCGCGGCCCTCGATCTTCAACGACAACGAGGAATTCGCGTTGCTGACGCGGCAAGACGAGCTGATGCTGAAGATGCTCTACGACCCCCGGCTGAGGCCGGGAATGACGCTGGCCGAGGCGCGGCCCATCGTCGAGGCGATGGCGGCCGAGCTCGTGCCCGGCGAAAGCTAGGATCAGGAGGTGACCATGGGTATTCTCGACTTTCTCACCGGCGAATTCATCGACGTCATCCACTGGGTCGACGACACGCGCGACACGATGGTCTGGCGGTTCGAGCGCGAGGGCCATGCGATCAAGTACGGCGCCAAGCTGACGGTGCGCGAGGGGCAGGCGGCAGTCTTCGTCCACGAGGGCCAGATCGCCGACGTCTTCACCCCCGGTCTCTACATGCTCGAGACCAACAACATGCCGATCCTGACCACACTCCAGCACTGGGACCATGGCTTCCGATCGCCCTTCAAGTCGGAGATCTACTTCGTCAGCACGACCCGCTTCACCGACCAGAAATGGGGCACGAAGAACCCGATCATCGCCCGCGACCAAGAATTCGGGCCGGTGCGGCTCAGGGCCTACGGCACCTATGTGATGCGGGTCTCGGATCCTGCGAAGTTCCTCTCGCAGATCGTTGGAACGGATGGCGAATTCACCGCCGACGAGATCAGCTTCCAGATCCGCAACATCATCGTGCAGGAGTTCAGCCGGGTCATCGCATCCTCGGGCATCCCGGTGCTGGACATGGCGGCGAACACGGGCGATCTGGGCAAGATCGTCGCCCGCGCCATCGCGCCCGCGGTCGCGGCCTACGGGCTCGAGATTCCGGAATTCTACATCGAGAACATCAGCCTGCCGGAAGCCGTCGAAGCGGCGCTCGACAAGCGGACCTCGATGGGAATCGTGGGCGACCTCGGCCGGTTCATGCAGTATTCCGCCGCCGAGGCGCTGGGGCGCGGCGACGGGTCGGCCGGCTCGGTCATGGGCGCGGGCGTCGGCGCCGGGATCGGCATGGCGATGGGGACCCAGATGGGGCCCTGGGGGGCCGCGCCAGCCGCGTCGGCCGCGCAGGTTCCGCCGCCCCCGCCTCCGGTCGAGAAGGTCTGGCACCTAGCGCGCTCGGGCGCCGTCGAGGGGCCCTATGGCCGCGGCCATCTCGGCCGGCTCGTCCATGACGGAAGTCTCACCCGCGAAACGCTCGTCTGGGCCCCCGGCCAGGACGGCTGGAAACCGGCGGGCGAGATCGCCGAACTCGCCCAGCTCTTCACCGTGATGCCGCCGCCGCCACCCGTTCCGCCTTCGGGGACCTGAGCCCTGCGCCCATGACGCCGGCCGAGGAACACCGCTTCCCCTGCCCCCGCTGCGGGGCCGACCTGCGCTTCGCGCCGGGAGAGGGCCGTCTCGTCTGCGACCACTGCGGCCACTCCGAAACAGTCGCCGAGGGGGCGCGCGGACATCAGCCGATTCCCGAGACCGACTTCCGCGCGGGCGTCGAGGCGGCGCTGCCCGACACCGAGGTCGAGGTTTCACGCTATTCGAAATGCCCCAACTGCGGGGCCGAGGTGCAGTTCGACCCCGCGGTGCATTCCGCCGAATGCCCGTTCTGCGCCACCCCGGTCGTCGCCGACACCGGGGAAAGCCGGCACATCAAGCCGAAGGGCGTCGCCCCGTTTGTGCTGACCGAGACGGAGGCGCGCCGCGCGATGACCGATTGGCTCGGCTCGCTCTGGTTCGCGCCCTCGGGGCTTCGGGACTACGCCCGCAAGGGCCGCGCGCTCGACGGGATCTACGTCCCCTACTGGACCTTCGATGCCGACACGCGCTCAAGCTACGCCGGACGGCGCGGCATCGTCTACTACGAGACCCAGCGCGTGCAGGTCCGCGACGCGAAGGGCGCCGTGCACTGGCAGGACCGGCAGGTGGCGCACGTCCGCTGGACCCCGGTCTCCGGCCGGGTGGCGCGGTTCTTCGACGACGTGCTCGTCCTCGCCGCGCGCTCCCTTCCCGAGGGCCACACGCAGGCGCTGCAGCCCTGGGACCTGACGCGGCTCCAGCCCTATGCGCCCGAGTTCCTCGCGGGCTTCCGGGCTGAGGGCTATACCGTCGGGCTGGAGGAAGGCATGGCCGAGGCCCGCGCCCACATGGACCGGATGATCGAGCGCGACGTGCGCTTCGACATCGGCGGCGACCGGCAGGAAATCCAGCAGATCCGGACCGAGATCTCTTCGGTGACCTTCAAGCACATCCTCCTGCCTGTCTGGACCGCCGCCTACCGCTACCGGGGCCGCAGCTATCGCTTCGTCGTCAACGGACAGACCGGGTCGGTCGCGGGCGAACGACCCTGGTCGGCGTGGAAGATCGCCGCCGCGGTGATCCTCGGAGCACTCCTGGCCGCCGCCATCGCTCTCGGCCTGCAATACGCCGACCAGCAGGGCTGGATCGACCTCCGGTCCGCTTACTGACCGGCGCCGCCGTCAGCTCTTGCCGATCGGCACCTTGCGCGACTTCGCCGCCTCGGGCGCGGCGCGGGCGACCGTAAGCGTCAGCACGCCGGCCTTCAGGTCGGCGCTGACCTTGCCCTGGTCGGCGTCGGCCGGCAGACGGAACGTTCGGCTGAAGCTGCCGAACTGGCGTTCGCTGAAATACCAGGTGTCGCCCTTCTCCTCGCGGCTCTCCTTCTTCTCGCCCTTCACCGTCACCATGCCCTCGTCGACGGTGACCTCGATGTCCTTCTCCTCCACCCCGGGAAGCTCGATCGCGATCCGGTAGGACGTGTCGTCGGAGGAGGCCTCGGAGGCCGGTGCCAGCCATTCGGACAGGCGCGCGCCGAAGTGGCGGAAGGGTTCGTAGAACGAGGGCCAGAAGGCGCTTGCGGGGGTTTTCTCGACCATGATGATTCTCCTGCGAAACGGTTGCGGGAACGTCCGTGAACATGCCGTGGGGGCGGCGAGTCGTCCCTGACGCGCATCAATGCGCGCTTGCCCGTTGCGGGGCGGACCCCACTCGGTTATGGCAGTGCCGTTTACGCTAACGGAGGGGCGGGATGATCCTGAGTTGCGGCGAGGCGCTGATCGACATGCTGCCCCGGCGGACCGAGGCGGGCGAGGACGCCTTCGCCCCCTACCCCGGCGGCGCCGTCTTCAACACCGCGATCGCGCTCGGGCGGCTCGGCGCGCCCTCGGGCTTTCTCTCCGGCATCTCGACCGACCTCTTCGGGCAGATGCTGACCGGCGCGCTGGAAGCCTCGGGCGTCGACACGGCGTTCCTGATCCGCTCCGCCCGCCCGACCACGCTCGCCTTCGTCACGCTGCGGGACGGGCAGGCGAGCTATGCCTTCTACGACGAGCACACGGCCGGGCGAACGATCCGCCCCGCCGACCTGCCGGCCCTGCCGGAAACCGTCGAGGCGCTCTTCTTCGGCGGCATCAGCCTGATGGTGGAGCCGGGCGGCGCGACCTACCAGGCGCTGATGGAACGCGAGGCGGGATCGGGGCGGGTGATGATGCTCGACCCGAACATCCGCCCCTCGTTCATCGCCGACGAGGCGGCCTATCGCGCTCGGATCGGCCGGATGATCGCGCTCGCCGACATCGTGAAGCTGTCGGACGAGGACCTGCGGTGGCTGGTCGGCGGCCATGGGCTTACCGCCGGGGCCGAGGCGGTCCTGGCGCAGGGGCCGAAGGCGGTCTTCGTGACCGAAGGCGCCGCCGGGGCGCACGGTTTCACCGCGGCGCATTCGGTCTTCGTGCCGGCGCGGCGGGTGGAGGTGGTCGATACCGTGGGGGCGGGTGACACGTTCAATGCCGGCGTCCTCGCGGCGCTGCACTCGGCCGGCGCGCTGACCAGGGCCGGCGTGGCGGCGCTTTCCGAGGACGCGCTCCGCGCCGCCCTCAACCTTGGCACCCGGGCGGCGGCCGTCACCGTCTCGCGCGCCGGCGCGAACCCGCCCTGGGCGAGGGAACTGGCCTGATGCGCGCGCTCGTCCAACGGGTGCGCGAGGCGCGGGTGACTGTCGCGGGCCGCGAGACCGGCGCGATCGGCGAGGGGCTTCTCATCCTTGTCTGCGCGATGCAGGGCGACGGCGAGGCCGAAGCCGACACCCTCGCGCGCAAGATCGCGCGGCTGAGGATCTTCCGCGACGCCGAGGGCAAGATGAACCGCGCGCTCCTCGATACCGGCGGCGCCGCGCTGGTGGTCAGCCAGTTCACGCTCGCCGCCGACACCTCGCGCGGCAACCGTCCGGGGTTTTCCACGGCCGCGCAGCCGGCAGAGGGCGAGCGGCTCTACGCGTATTTCTCCGACCGCCTCCGGTCCGAGGGGATTCGCGTCGCGAACGGCGAGTTCGGCGCCGACATGGACGTGGCGCTGGTGAACCAGGGGCCGGTGACGATCTGGCTCGACACCGACGGCTGAGGCCGCTCAGCGGCAGGGGGCTGCGACCTGCAGCACCCAGCGCGGGCCGCCACCCTGCCCCGGCCCGGGCGCCGCGACGCCGATGCCCATGACCGCGACGCCCTTCAGCGCCATGACCTTGCGGTGGCCGGGCGACTCAAGCCACTGGCGGAAGACCTGCGCGCCCTGGCCGTAGCCCATCGCGATGTTCTCCCCGACAAGCCGCGCGCTGCATCCGGCCTTGTGCATCCGCGCCTTGGCGCTGCCTCCGAGGGTGTGGCTGAACTTGTTTCGCGCCACCATGGCGCAGGCGTGGTCGCCCGCCGCGCGCGTCAGTTGCGGCGCGATGGCGAGCGGGCGCAGGCCCTGATCGGAGCGGAACCGGTTGATCGCGGCGGCAAGCGCCTCGACCTCGGCCGCCTCGCCGACGGGACGGCCGCAGCCGGCGGCCTCGGCGGACCCCGCCGCGACGGCGGCGCCGAGGGCCAAAGCGGCGAAAAGGGCTTTCATCCGATGCGCTCCTGCGAAGGCTGTCTGCGCCGCAGACTGCCGGAGGCGCGGGCCGCGATCAACCCTGAGGTGTCATCGACTTGCGCTGGCGGTTGCGCTCGAGCCCCAGGCGCCCCTCGCGCCAGATGATCAGAATGCCCGCGACGACGACGAGGGCCGCGCCGCCAAGCACGGCAAGCCCGGGCGCCTCGCCGAAGACGAAGTAGCCGACGCCGAGCGCCATGAGCATCGAGGCGTACTCGAAGGGCGCGACGACGGAGGCATCCGCGTTGCGGTAGGACGAGGTCAGGAGGACCTGGCCGATCCCGCCGAGAAGCCCGGCCGTGACCAGCATCGCCGCCGCCTTCGCATCCGGCACCGCCCAGCCGAAGGGCAGCGTGACGAGCGACAGGAGCGCGGAGTTGACCGAGAAGTAGAAGACGATGGCCGAGGTCTTCTCCTCGGTCACGAGCTTGCGGACGAAGACCTGCGCGAGCGCGGAGAAGACCGCGCCGACGAGGACGACGATGGCGCCCAGCGCCTCCTCCGCGCCGATCTGGCCGGTCCGGAGCGCGGTCAGCCTGGGCGAGAGCACGACGAGCACGCCGGCGAGCCCGAGGGCGACCGCGAAGATACGGAAGGCGCGCACCGTCTCGCCGAGGAACATCGCCGCGAAGACGACGGTCAGGAGCGGCGCGGCGTAGCCGATCGCCGTCACCTCGGGCAGCGGCAGGAGGCCGAGACCGGCAAAGCCGAACCCCATGGCCGCCGTTCCCATCAGCCCGCGCCAGAAATGGCCCAAGGGGTTTGCGGTGACCAGCCCCGCCCGGAGGCCGCGCGACGCGATCAGCCATACGAGGATCACCGGCACCGCGAACGCCGAGCGGAAGAACACCGCCTGGCCCGGCGGCACGTTGTCAGAGGCGGCCTTGATCAGGCTCGCCATGGCCATGAACACCGCCACCGAGGCGAGTTTCAGGAGAATGCCGCGCAAGGGGTTCATCTGCCCCTCCCTTCCGGTCGCCAGAAAGGCGGAAAGCCCAGGCCCCCACAAGCCGAAACGTCAGTCCGGGCGGACCCGCGCCCCGGTCTTGTCGGCGAAGGCGGCGAGCCGTCCCCGCGCCTGGGCCTGGGTGTTGACGATACCCGCCACCATGGATTCGGCATAGGCCGCATCGAGCGCCGACATGTTCTGCATGTGGCTTATGGCGGAGCAGACGGCGAAGTTCGCGAGCGGCGTATTTGCCGCGACCGCGCGTGCGATCTCCATCGCCTTGGCCTCGCTGTCGTCCACAAGGTACTGGCAGAGACCGACCGAGACCGCCTCCGCGCCCTTGTAGATGCGCCCCGTCAGCATCATGTCGATCATCCGTGCCTTGCCGACCAGGTCCGCGACCCGGATCGTGGCACCGCCGCCGGTGAAGAGCCCCCGCTGCCCCTCGGGCAGCGCGAAGTAGGTGGTGGCGTCGGCCACCCGGATGTGCACGGCCGAGGCGAGTTCCAGCCCGCCTCCGACGACCGCGCCCTTCAGCGCGGCGATGATCGGCACGCCGGAATACTCCATCTTGTTGAAGGCCTCGTGCCAGCGCAGGCAGAGCTGCATGAACTCGGCAGGCGTGCGGTCCGCGTTGAGATGCTCCACCAGATCGAGCCCGGCGCAGAAGTGGCTCCCCTCGGCGCGCAGGACCACGGCACGCACGCCCGCCCTGGGGATGGCCGAGAAGAGCGCGACCAGTTCCTCCACCGTCGCCGCGTTCAGCGCGTTGCGCTTGTCGGCCCGGTTCAGCGTGACGGTCGCGATGCCATCCGCGTCCATGGCCACGCCGAGGTTGGTCAGCGGAAGATCGTCGAGGGCCGTCATGCGCTTTTCCTCCGTTCGGTGCGAAGATGGCAGCGGTGGCGGTGCAGGGCCACCGCCGCCCGGCGGGCACGGTCGACGTGACGCGTGCCCAAGGGTCGCGCGGGCTCAGAGCCCCTTCGAACGGTAGCTCTTGGCAACCCGGTCGATGGCCACGATATAGGCCGCCATCCTGAGGTCGGTCACGTCCTGCCGGCCGTTCCAGAGCTGGCTGATCGACTGGTAGGCGCCCCGCATCGTGTCGTCGAGGCCCGAGCGCACCAGCTCCAGCTCGTCCGCGCCGCGCAGGTAGCGGCTCTTGAAGTCGGGCGAGAGCGACCAGCCGAGACCCTTGTCCGAGGAAAGCCGTTCCAGTTCGTCCACCAGGAGCTGGTGGCGCGCCTCCTCCTGGCGCCGCTCCATCCGGCCGAAGCGGATGTGGCTGAGGTTCTTGACCCATTCGAAATAGGAGACGGTGACGCCCCCGGCGTTGGCGAACAGGTCCGGGATGATCACGGCGCCGCGGGTCCTGAGGATGTCATCCGCGCCGGCCGTGATCGGCCCGTTCGCGGCCTCGATGATGAGCGGCGCCTTGATCCTGGCCGCGTTGCCCAGATGGATCACGCCCTCCATCGCCGCCGGGATGAGGATGTCGCAAGCCTCTTCCAAGAGCAGCGCGCCATCGGCGACATAGGTGCCCTCCGGACAGCCCTTCACTCCGCCGTGGTGGATCAGCCAGTCGCGCACGGCCTGAACGTTCATCCCGTTCGGATTGTGCAGCGCGCCGTCGCGCTCGATGATGCCGACGATGCGCGCACCATCCTCGGCCGAGAGGAACTCCGCCGCGTGGTAGCCGACGTTGCCGAGGCCCTGCACGATCACTCGCTTGCCGTCGATCGTGCCCTTGAGACCGGCCCGCGCCATGTCATGCGGGTGGCGGAAGAATTCCCTCAGTGCGAACTGTACGCCGCGGCCCGTTGCTTCCACCCGGCCCGCGATGCCGCCCGAGTTGATCGGCTTGCCGGTCACGCAGGCCGCGCCGTTGATGTCGGTGGTGTTCATCCGCTGGTACTGGTCGACGATCCACGCCATCTCGCGCTCGCCGGTGCCCATGTCGGGGGCGGGTACGTTCTGCGCCGGGCTGATGAGGTCGCGCTTGATCAGCTCGTAGGCGAAGCGCCGGGTGATCATCTCCAGCTCGAACTCGTCCCATTCGCGCGGGTCGATCCGCAGGCCGCCCTTCGATCCGCCGAAGGGGGTCTCGACGAGGGCGCACTTGTAGGTCATCAGCGCGGCGAGCGCCTCCACCTCGTCCTGGTTCACGCTCATCGCATAGCGGATGCCGCCCTTGACCGGTTCCATATGCTCGGAATGCACGGAGCGGTAGCCGGTGAAGGTATGGATGCCGCCCCGGAGGCGGACGCCGAACCGCACCGTGTAGGTGGAGTTGCAGACCCGGATCTTCTCTTCCAGGCCCGGCGAAAGATCCATCACCGCGACCGCGCGGTTGAACATCAGATCGACGGATTGGCGGAAACTCGGTTCCCCGTTGGCGGCCATCGCGGTCCTCCCTGGCTGGCATTCCCGGCGCGGTCCGGGCGCGCGTCGTCACCTTGGCCAAGGTCCGCGCGCGTTCTGCCCACTTGGTAAGCAGCGCCCGCCGGAAAGGCAAGGGAACCGGCACGAACCCGGTCGGTCCCATGGCGGAGCGAGAATCACTCCCAAGCGATTGTCTGGCCAGTCGCAACGATCTTCCGACAGCAGGCGGAAAGGCGCGCAACCGCGGTCAATCCCTGGGAGGCAGGCGCCTCTGCCCCAATTTCGCCGCATCTGCGACCGAACTTTTGCCCTATCTCGTGACGACAACGAGTGCGGTGCGCGGTGCGTTCCGGGAGTCCGTTCCGGGTGCCGCCCTGGGGAAAGGTTGAAGGACGATGATGATTGCCCCAAAATCCGTTTCCGTGGCCGAGGCCGCGCCGACCTTCGCGGGACTGGCCGCCCGGGCCCTTCGCCGTTTCCGGCGCGAAGAGGACGGCTCGCTGATCATATTCGGGCTCTTCGCCTTCGTGATGATGCTGCTGCTTGCCGGGGTGGCGCTCGATCTCATGCGCTTCGAGGAGCGCCGCACGACGCTGCAGAACACCATCGACCGCGCCTCGCTCGCCGCGGCCGACCTCCAGCAGTCGCTCGATCCGAAGGAAGTGGTGAAGGACTATTTCCTGAAGGCCGGGCTGACCCCGCCGGCGGATGATGCCATCATCGTCACGCAGGGCACGCTCAGCGACTACCGCAAGGTCGAAATCTCGGTCTCCGAGGAAATGCCCACCTGGTTCATGGCGCTCGTCGGCGTCAAGACGCTGTCCACGCCCGCATCCTCGACCGCCGAGGAAAGCGTCGGCCAGATCGAGATCTCGCTCATCCTCGACGTCTCGGGCTCGATGAACTCCAACAGCCGGCTGACCAACCTGAAGCCCGCCGCGAAAAGCTTCGTCGACCAGATCTTCGACTCGGCCGAGGAGGACAAGGTCTCCATCTCGATCATCCCCTATGCGACGCAGACCTCGATCAGCGACGATCTTGCGGGCTATTTCAACATAACCAACGAGCACACGAATTCGACCTGCATCGAGTTCGAGGCCTCGAAGGGCGACTTCGACACGACGGCTGTCTCGATCGGCGGTGCGCGCGTTTATCAGCGCAATGGCCACTTCGACCCGTTCTACAAGGCCAGCCCGCCGTCGCTGACGAACTGCCCTTCGGAACCCGAGCGCCACGTCCTGCCCTTCTCGGGCGACCGCGTCCAGCTTAAGACCTTCATCGACAACCTGTCGGCAGAGGGCAACACCTCGATCGACATCGGCATGAAATGGGGCTCGGCCCTGCTCGACCCCTCGATGCAGACGGTCGTGGACGGGATGATCGCCGACGGCGACCTGCCGGGCGCCTTCGCCGACCGGCCCTATGCCTTCGACGACACCGAGGCGCTGAAGATCATCGTGCTGATGACCGACGGTGCAAACACGACCGAATACCGGCTGCGCAACAACACCACCTCGAACCCCTACTACGATGAAGGCCAAAGCCTTCTCGTCCGCAACCCGTGGTACCGCACCAACGGCTCGACCTCGGACGACTGGTCTCGGTACCAGTACTCGCTCTGGGATGCCTCGAAGAACAAGTACTACATCTTCGCCCAAAACACCTGGCGGAGCGAACCCTGGGGCGACAAGTCGGGCGACACCGGCTGGACCGGCTCGCCGTCGTCCGTCCCGATGACCTGGCAGGACGTCTGGGGCGACATGTCGATCTACTGGTTCTCCGACGAGTTGATCTACCGCGCCTATGGCAGCAGCAGCATCCGCAACCAGTGGCGGCCCGGCTCGGTCTCGAACCCCAAGGCCAACACCTACATCAACAGCGCCAAGGACGGGATGACGCTCGATATCTGCGACGCGGCCAAGGCCAACGGCGTCCGCATCTACACCATCGCCTTCGAGGCGCCGACCGATGGCCAGAACCTGCTCGAGGCCTGCCAGAACGCCGGCTACTACGCGGTGGAAGGTCTCGACATCAACGACGCCTTCGCGGGCATCGTCAACTCCATCAACAAGCTGAGGCTGACGCACTGAAATGGCCGGGCTCTTGAACAGACTGCGGGCCCGGTGCGCCGGCCTGGCCCGGGAGGAGGACGGGACGGCGACGATCCCGTTCATCATCTTCCTGCCGTTCTTCATGCTCCTCGTCATGTCGTCGCTCGAGATGGGCACGCTGATGCTGCGCCACGTCATGCTGGAACGCGCGCTCGACATGTCGGTCCGCGACCTCCGGCTCGGCAACTGGAACAACCCGACGCACGATGACTTCAAGCGCGTGGTCTGCAACCGCGCCGGCGTGATCCCCGACTGCATGAACGTGCTCCTCGTCGAACTGCGCCCGGTCAGCACCGAGACCTGGGAGCCGCTCGCCTCCGGCCCGATCTGCGTGGACCGGGCCGAGCCGATCAAGCCGGTCACGACATTCGACACCGGCGTCGGCGACAACATGATGCTGATCCGCGTCTGCACCAAGTTCGACCCGATCTTCCCGACCTCGGGGCTCGGCTTCCAGTTGCCGCGCGACAACACCGGCGCCTATGCGCTGGTCGCCGCCACGGCCTTCGTCAACGAACCCGATGTGGGGGGCTGAGATGTCCATGCTGTCCCGTCTGCGCCTGCGCACCGCCTCCTTCGCCCGCGAGACCCGTGGCTCGATGCCGGTCGAGGGGATCATCGCCTCCACCTGGCTGATCTGGTGGTATATCGCCTCGTTCCAGTTCTTCGACGCCTACCGGCAGAAGAACATCAACCTCAAGGCCGCCTACACGATCGCCGACATGGTTTCGCGCGTGCAGCCCGACGACGCCGTCGATTCCGACTATATCGACGGGCTCAACACGCTCTTCGACTATCTCACCTTCTCGCGCAAGCCGACCTGGGTGCGGGTGTCGAGCGTGATCTGGGACGATGTGGACGACCGCTACGAGATCGCCTGGTCCTATGCGACGGGCCCGGTGGGCGGCCAGACCGACACGACCATCCAGAACGACGCCGACCGCATCCCGGTGATGCCCTCGGGCGACTCGGTCATCCTCGTCGAGACCAACATGGCCTACGAGCCGATCTTCAACATCGGGCTGAAGGCGCAATGGTACACGACCTTCATCACGACCCGCCCGCGCTTCACCTCCTGCGTGAAGTATGACCTGCAGGACAACGTGACGCTGCCGGCCTGCATCTACGACAGCGATGTCGACATGTCGGACAACGTCAGCGACGACAATACCGGCGACATCACCATCGATCCGGACAACACGTAACCGGCCCGGACGGAGGAGAACGACCCTCCCGGGCGCCCCCGCGCGCCCGGGATCGACATTCGTGCCCGCCGCAGGGG
>NZ_WBUS01000083.1 GCF_008933605.1 Albidovulum sp. | reverse complement strand
CCCTGCCCCCCGCTCCGGCCGGCATGAGGCCCGCGGGGCCGGGCAAGGTCAAGCCGTCAGACGCGCTGGAGCTTCACCGGCTCGGTGCGCGCCAACCGCAGGAAATGCGCCATGAAGGGCCGGGTCGCATCCTCCGTGCGCGTGGCAGCGTACATCCGCTTGGTGACACCCTCCCGCGTCAGGCGGCGGGTCACGTAGTCGGGCCGGTACTTCACCTCGCGCAGCACCCAGTCGGGCAGGACCGAGACGCCGCGGCCGGAGGCGACGAGCATCAGGATGACGGCGGTCAGTTCCACCTGCCGCACCGCCTCCGGCTCCACCTTCGCCGGCGTCAGCAGCGTGGTGAAGACATCGAGGCGGGTGCGGTCCACCGGATAGGTGATGATCACCTGGTCGCGCAGGTCCTCCGCCTCGATCCACTCCTTCGCGGCAAGCGGGCTGTCGGCGGCCGCGACCAGCGTCGGCGCATAGTCGAAAAGCGGGTTGAAGACGATGCCCGGCAGCGACTCGGGATCGGAAGAGATCACGAGATCGACCTCCTCGCGGGCAAGCGCGGGCATCGCCTCGAAGGCGAGGCCGGGGCGGATGTCCACGTCCACATCCGGCCAGGCGCGGCGGAAGGCGTCGAGTACTGGAAAGAGCCAGTCGAAACAGGCGTGGCATTCGATGGCGATATGCAGACGCCCGGTCTTGCCGGAGCGCAGCGCGCGGAACTCCTCCGTCACCGCGGCGATCTCCGGCAGCACCTTCTCGGCCGCGCGGAGCAGCCGCTGGCCCGCCGCCGAAAGCTTCAGCGGTTTCGACCGACGGACGAAAAGCTCCACCCCCACCTGCTCCTCCAGCCCCTTCACCTGATGGGAAAGCGCCGACTGGGTGATGTTCAGCACCTCCGCCGCGCGCGCGAGCCCGCCCGCGTCGTGGATCGCCTTGATCGTCCTGAGATGCCGGAGGTCCAGATGCATCGGCGCCCTACTTGATTCAAACCTCATATTGATCTTGAGGATTATGAATTTGTCTCACATCCAGATTCCTGCGACAAGGGCGAAAGCAGAAGGAACCGAGCCATGCCCGCACCCCGCCTCTCGTTCGAATTCTTCCCGCCGCACACGCTCGATGCGTCGTTCCGGCTCTGGGAAACCGTTCACGCGCTGCAACCCCTGAGACCGGAGTATGTCTCCGTCACCTATGGCGCGGGCGGCACCACGCGCGAACTCACGCACGAGGCGGTGACGACGATCGGCAGGAACTACGGCCTGCGCGTCGCCGCCCACCTCACCTGCGTCGATGCGACGAGGGCCGAGACGCTGGAGATCGCCGATGCCTATGCCGAGGCCGGGGTGCGCGACATCGTGGCGCTCAGGGGCGACGCGCCGAAGGGTGCGGACCGCTTCACGCCCCATCCCGACGGCTTCGCCAATTCGGTGGAACTGGTTGAGGCGCTCGCCGCCACCGGCAAGTTCAACATCGCGGTCGGCGCCTACCCCGAGCCGCATCCGGAGGCCGCCGACAGCCGGGCCGATGTCGAGTGGCTCAAGCGCAAGATCGACGCCGGGGCGAGCCGCGCCATCACCCAGTTCTTCTTCGAGGCCGAGACCTTCCTGCGCTTCCGCGACGCCTGCACCAAGGCGGGCATCGACGCGCCGATCGTGCCCGGCATCCTGCCGATCATCTCCTGGGAGGGGGCGCGCCGCTTCGCGGAACGCTGCAACACCCATGTCCCGCCGCGCCTGGAAGAGGCCTTCACCCATGCGATCCGCGACGGGCGCGAGGACCTCCTGGCGCTGACCCAGTGCACCGTCCTCTGCGAGCGGCTGATCGAGGAAGGCGTGGACGCGCTGCATTTCTACACGCTCAACCGGCCGCAGATGACCCGCAACGTGTGCTACGCGCTCGGCATCGTGCCGGAGGTCTCCCTGCAGAACGTGGCCTGACCGGCACGTCTCTGTTTCGGCCCTGGACCGTCATCGCGGTTCAGGGCCGCTTTTCGCGCGGGGGCGTGGCGGCGCGGCTTTCCTCCGCCTGCCGGGCAGGGTAGCTCTGGCGCGACCTGCCCGGAGCCTGCCATGTCGAACGCCTTCGCTGCCCGTAGCCCCGCCGACCTTCTGCCGCGCGACCGGTTCCTGTCGATGTCCGGGCTCGACTTCATGTGCGCGGTGCGCGACGGACGGATCGCCGGCCCGGCCATCGGCGCGACACTCGGTTTCCGCGTGATCGAGGTCGAGCCCGGCCGCGTCGTCTTCGAGGGCAGGCCGGAGTTTGCCCATACCAATCCGACTGGGACGCCGCATGGCGGCTGGTATGGCGCCCTCCTCGACAGCTGCATGGCCTGCGCCGTGATGACCACCGTGCCGCAGGGAAGCTACTACACGACGCTGGAGTACCGGGTGAACGTCACCCGCCCCGTGCCGCTCGGGATGCGGGTATTGGCCGAGGGGCTGATCCAGCATGCCGGCCGCTCGACCGGGATCGCCCGGGGCGAGATCCGCGGCGCCGAGGACGGCAAGCTCTACGCCACCGGCTCCACCACCTGCCTCGTCATGTCCGCCGGCTGAGCCTCAGCGCCGGCAGGTGCCAGTGGCCGGGCCGCGCCCGGGCGGCGGCCGCCGTGGGATGCACCGCCTCCGAGGGATCGCGCCCGACCCTGCGCTTCGCCCTGAGAACGAAGGCCTTGCCCCATCCCCGGGTGGTGCCGACCGAAGGTGCCTGCGGATCGGTCGGAAACCGTGCCCGCCAGCCCTCCGGCAGGGGCAGGCCGCAGCCCTCCGCCTTCTCGATCATCCAGACCAGGGGGATGTTGGCGAGCGGCCGCGCCGCGTCGAAGCCGGCCAGTTGACCGCCCACGTCGCCATGCGCGCCGCGGAACCAGACCTGTTCAAGCCGCCCCGTCCAGTCGCCCGCCCGCGAATCCCACAGCACCGGGTCGAAGGCCGCCCGCGTCTCCTCGTGCGCGAGCGCGTGGAAGCCCGCCTTCACGACCGGGCTCAGGTGGTGGTTGTGGAACTCGTGCTGCGGCTCGGTCCAGGTCCAGAGGAGCGGCAGCCGCACGCCCAGCGCCTTCACCGTGTCGAAGGCGCCGATCATCTCGATCTCCACCCGGTCGTGGCAGAAGCGCTTGTGAAAGACCGTCTCGCCCGGGCTGCCCGGTTCGCGCTGGTAGTAGCGGTAGGCAAGCTGGACATTGCGCTCCGTCGCGCAGTCGGACCGGAGCAGGCCCACCTGGTCGATCACCCCGGCGAGCGAGCGGACGGCATAGGCGCCGCGCGAATAGCCGAAGAAGTAGATCCGGTCGCCCGGCCGGTAGCGGGTGGCGAGCCAGCCGTAGGCCCGGCGGATCTGCCGGTTGATGCCGCGGCCCATGGCGACTGCGGGCGTGTCGCGCCACACGTGCCACTGCACCCCCGCCTCGTAGTAGAGCGAGAGCCGCGCCGACGAGGGCATGGATTTCAGCAGCTTGTAGATGATCCCGATGTTCGTCTCGCAGCCCGGTGCGAGCGTGGAGAGCGTGCCGTCGAGCAGGATGACGTGGGTGCAGGGCGCGCGACCGCGCGGCGGCGCCTGGGTCTCGACCTGGCGGCCGATCCTGAATATCCGGAGCAGCCTTTCGGCAAGCCGCGTCACCCTGCCGTGCCTCCTTCCCACATCCCCGATGCTAACCCGGCCGGCGAGTCGCCCCTAGTCAGGAATCCGTAACTTCCTGTTACTGCTTGTTTCCGTTTCCGCACCGACGACAATCCGCAGGCGAGAGGCTGCGCGTCCATCCTTTGGTCGGGGGCTTGGGGTACAGGCATGGCGAGTCCCGTGGTCTTGATCGGCGGGCCGATTGCCCTGCAGGATCGACTTGGGCATCGGCTTCCGGTTCCGGGAGATTATGGAAACAAGTTTGACGAAAGGTTGAGCGGTCCTGCGGCCTTTTCGTGACGCGCCTGAGCACGCCTCGCCGGCAACCAGCCGGGCACCGGCGCGGGAACGAAGCGCGCGGTCTTGCCGCCGGGGCCGCTTCCCGCCTAGGCTCGTGCGGATGCGCCGCGCCGCCCTTTCCCCTCTCCGCCTGGCCTTCGCCCTAAGCGGCCTCCTGCCGCTCGCGGGTCTTGCGGCGCGGCCGGTCGATACCCAGGCGCTGGTCTGGACCGGCTTCGTCGCCGTGGTGCTTCCGGCGCCGGCGCCGCGCATCTCGGCCCGGCGCTTCCTCCTCGCCGCAATCGCCACCGGCATGGCCGTGGAACTGGCCGCCTGGGCCGGGCACTACGCCGCCTGCTCGCCGGAGCCTGCGCTCTTCCACCCCCAGCTGGGGCGCGACCTGCTGATCGGCGTCGGTTTCTATTCCGGCCTCGGTCTCACCTGGGCCTGGCTCGTCCGCCGCTTCGGCTTCTCGGTGGGCGAGTGCTTCGCCGTGAACGGCGCGATGGGGGTCTTCCTGGAACAGCAGGGCGCGGCGTTCCTCGCCGGCCTCCAGGCATTGCCGGAAGGGGCGCTCCTCTGGGTCTTCGTCTTCCTCATCTACGGCCCGATGGCGGCCATCCCGCGCCGCCTCGCGATCCCGGCCGGCACCGCCGCCCCGCCACGGCGCCCATGGCACTACCCGGTCGCCGCGCTCGCCGCAAGCGCGGGCGCCTTTGCAGGCACCTACGCGTTCGGGCTCGTCCTCATGGCGCTTGGCCTCTTGCCGGAACCCCGGTCGATCTGCGCGGCGCCCTTCTGGTAGTCCTCAGGCGTCGAGCCGCATCACCGTGGCGATGGTCAGCGCGCCGAAGCCGTTGAAGCGGGTGTTGGTCGCCGTCGAATAGGCGCCCATCCCCGACAGCACGACATAGTCGCCCTCGGCGATGTCGCCGGGCAGCATCACCTCGCCCGGCAGCCGGTCCACGCTGTCGCAGGTCGGGCCGAAGACGATGCGGGGCGCGGCCTCTGCCGTCCGCCGCCGGCCCTCGGGCTCGACCACGGCGATGCGGGTGATCATGCCGGTGATCGGCAGTTCGTCGAGCGCGCCATAGGTGCCGTCGTTCAGGAACACATGCGCGTCGTCGCGCACCGCTTTCACCTGTGCGGCAAGCGTGAAGGCCTCGGCCACCATGCCGCGCCCCGGCTCGCAGACGAGCGCGGGCGGAGTGCCCTCGAAGGCCTCGTCCGCAACGCGGGCGATGAGCGCGAAGATCGCCTCGAGAGCGGGCAGTTCGCCCTCGACCCGGTGCGCGGGGAAGCCGCCGCCGGTGTTGAGCCGCCGCGCCTTCACGCCCGCCAGACGGCAGATCTCGGCCGCCGCGCGGATATAGGCGTCCCAGGCCATCGGGTCGGTGCACTGGGTGCCCGGGTGGAAGGTGAGCGAGGGGATGAAGCCCGCCGCGTCGACCGCGCGCAGCAGTTCCGCCGCAAGCTCCACCGTCGCGCCGAACTTGGCGCCGAAGTTGTAGGCCGCCCCGGAGACCGGCAGCTTGAAGCGGACGGAGATTTCCGTGCCCTCGGCCGGCACCAGATCGACAAGCTTGGCAAGCTCGGACCGGCTGTCCACCGAATAGGACTTCACGCCCATCGCCACCGCGTATTCGATCTCGTGGCGGGCGCGGACGGGGTTGTTGTAGTGCATGGCGGCCGTCGGGGCGAGCCGCGCGATCATCTCGATCTCGGCCGGCGAGGCCACGTCGAAGCCCTCGATCCCGGCGGCGACGAGGTTCTGGATCACCATCTCGTCGGGGTTCGATTTCACCGCATAGGTGACAAGGCCCGGAAAGCCGTCGAGGAACCGCCGCGCGGTGTCCTGCAACACGGCCGGCGCGAAGAACATCACCGGGTCCACCGGGCGCTCGATACGAAGGAATTCGGACGGATTCGTCCAGATAGTCTTGGAAAGCCCCATCGGCCTGCTCCTGCCAACAGAGCGCAGCCACCTCTTGCCCCGGCTTGACGGGTCGGGAGACGCTTACGCGTTTCAACCAACCAGGCCAGGTGCGTATGAGCCGCCCTTTTCCTGAACGAAGTGCGCGGGATATGGGGCACAATCTGACCGATGAAAAGGGTAGATTTGCGGCGCACTGTCGTTATTATGACGACAACGCAAACCAAAACGACGGTGTTGCAGAATGGACGACCTCGACCGGGCCATCCTCGGCCAACTCGGTGCGGATGCGCGGATGTCGGTGGCCACTTTGGCGCGCCGGCTGAAGGTCGCGCGCTCCACCATCCAGGCGCGGCTGGAGCGGCTTGAATCGACCGGGGTCATCGCGGGCTACACGGTGAAGCTCGGCGAGGCGGCGCGCGCCTCCCGCATCCGCGCGACCGTTCTCCTGACGATCGAGCCGCGCGCCCAGGCCAACGTGCTAACGCGGCTGAAGGCGGTGCCGGCGGTCGAGCGCATCCACACCACCTCCGGCCGGGTGGACCTTCTCCTCCAGGTCGCGGCCGCGTCGACGGCACAGCTCGACGAGGTGCTCGACCAGATCGGCGAGATGACCGGGGTGAAGTCGTCCGAAAGCCTCATCCACCTCTCGACCAAGCTCGACCGGGCGGTCTGAGCGCCGCGGTCAGAGGATGAACGACGGCGAGGTATGGATGCATCGGTCGAACCGCGCCGCGTCGTCGCTGCACAGGATCATCAGGTAGAAGGGATCGAGCCGCCCGCCGCGAGCCCGAAGCAGGTGGTCGAGCGCCACCCGGTTGGCCATCGGCACCGTGACGAAGAACCCCTGCCCCTCCGGTCCTTCCCGCGTGACATGGTCGATCAGCGCCGGGATGTCGGCCGGGTCCAGCGCAGCCATCGGGCCGGCGGTCGGCTCGAAGTCGTCCGCGTCCGGCGGGTTGGGCTGGATCCCGAAGGCGTATCCGGCCGGCCGGCCCCCGCGCCGCGCCAGGAATGCCGGCCGCATGCCGAGGAGAAAGCCGATGTCCTCGTCGCGGCGAAACCCGAGCACCTCGCGCTCCAGCGCCCCGATCGCCGAGACCGCCGCAGGTCCCGGCGCGAGGCGCTCGAACACAAGGTCCGTTGCCGGGACGACCGGCCCGGCGACGAGCTTCACGTCGAGGGAGGTTGTCCGGTGGTGCACGCCCGACCTGAGGTAGAGCGACAGGGCGCGTTCGTCCTGCGTGGCGACGATGGATTTCCCCCGGGCGCGCCCGTCGGGGAATGCGCGCGCAAGGAGTGCGCGGCCGATACCTCCGCTCTGGACACCCGGCTCGACGAAGAACATGGAAAGTTCCAGGTGGCCGTCGCGGAGGACGCTCAGCGCCCACCCGACGAGGCCGCCCCCGGCATCCTCGGCAACCCAGTTTTCGGCCGCGGTGCCCCAGAGGTGGGTGATCCATCGGCCCTGACGCTTCCAGGATGATTCGACGGGCGGGTTCCTGGCCGCCGCCTCGTCCACGAAGCCCACGCGGAACAGGTAGTCGTAGATCGACCGGCGGAAGAGCGCATAGGCCGCGGAAAGATCGCCTGCACGCGCCTCGCGGAGCGATATCGCCTTCGTCATCATCCGCCTCCCCTCGGGACAGTCCCGCCCCGGAACGCCCGCGGCAAGGATACGCCCGGGCACACGCGCGGCCAACAGTGCCTGCCGGGGCCATGCCCGGCGGCACGGGGCGCCGTCAGGTGCCGGCCCGCCCCGTCAGTCGGAAGAGGTCCAGGAACCGCTGGCCCGTCGCGGGGTCGCCCCGGAACGTCACCGTCCCGGACCCGAGCCAGTGCGCTAGCGGGTGCGCGCCATAAACCACGCCGGCGAGCGTGTTGGCACTGCCGGCAAAGACCACATCGCCTTCCGCCGCGCCGCGCTCCACCTCCCAGCGGCCGTTCTCCAGTTCCCCCCTGAAACTCTCCCGCCCCATGTCGAAGCCGGCGGCGACCTCCACCTCCTTCGCCGCCTTGCGGTCCACCATCGCCGCCATCGACAGCATCAGCGCCGTCGGGCTGATGAATTTCTTCGGGTCATGCCCGGGCAGCCGCACCCCGAACCTGCAGAGCGCGTCGATGACCGGGCGCACTGCCTTTCCAAGCTCCGTCAGCTCGTAGACCTGCACGCCGGCCGGGTCGGGCAGGATCACCCGGCGCAGGATTCCGCCCTCTTCCAGGCCTTCCAGCCGTTGGGTCAGCACCGAGGCGCTGATCCCCGGCAGCCCGGCACGCACAAGCTGGAACCGTTTGGCCCCCAGCATCAGCTCGCGGATCACCAGGAGCGCCCAGCGGTCGCCCAGAAGGTCGAGCGCGTGGGCCGCGATGCAGCCCTCGCCGTAGACGCTGCGGATAGGCCGGGGCGACCCTTTGCCGATTTCGTTCATTTTTCCAACTGTCAGTTGCTTTTTCGAACTTATGCGAAGACCATCCTCGCTGCAACAGGACCTTCAACAGGAAGAGAATCGCCATGTCCTACATCGACGGATTCGTCGTTCCGGTGCCGACCGCGAAACGCGAGGAATATCGCGCCCACGAGGCGAAATGGTGGCCCACCTTCCGCGACATGGGCGCCAAGGCCTTCGGCGTCGGCTGGGGCGACGACGTGCCCCACGGCAAGCAGACCGACTTCTTCCGGGCCGTCGAAGCGACGGCGGCGGAAACCGTCGTGCTCTGCTGGATGATCTGGCCCGACAAGGCGACCCGCGACGCCGCCTACAAGAAGATGATGGAACTCGACCCCGACGTGTCCGGGATGCCCTTCGACGGCAAGCGGATGATCTACGGCGGATTCGAGCCCCTGCTGATGGAAGGAACGGCGGCATGACCCACCATGGCAGCCCCTGCTGGTACGAGCTTTCGACCACGCCCGGCAAGCTCGCCGAGGCCGGCGACTTCTATGCGAAGGTCCTCGGCTGGACCTTCGCCGACGCGGGGATGGCGGGCTTCACCTACCACCTCGCGAGCATCGGCGGAGAGATGGTCGCCGGCGCCATGGACATACCGCCGGACGTCGCCGGCATGCCTCCGATGTGGATGATCTACTTCGCCGTGGACGATGCCGACCGTGCCGTGGCCGCGATGGTCGCGGCCGGAGCGACCCTGCACCACCCCGTCACCCCGATCCCCGGCACCGGGCGCTTCGCGAGCCTCGCCGACCCGACCGGCGCCGGCTTCGGCATCCTGGAGCCCCTGCCGATGCCGGGCGGCGGCGCCGGAACCGCCTTCGACCAGACGAAGGCCGGCCACGGCAACTGGAACGAGTTGTCGACAGCCGACCAGAAGGCCGCCATGGCCTTCTACGGCAAGGTGCTCGGCTGGACGCCCGGCCAGAGCATGGACATGGGCGCGATGGGCTCCTACGACCTCTTCCGCTGGCAGGACCGCGACATCGGCGGCATGACGGGCCTTGCACCGGACATGTCGGGTGCCGCCTGGCTGCCCTACTTCGGCACCAACGGCGTCGCCCCGGCGATGGAGCGGATCCGCGCGGCCGGCGGCGAGATCCTGCACGGGCCGCAGGAGGTTCCGGGCGGCGCCTTCATCGTCCAGGCCCGCGACCCGCAGGGCGCGCGTTTCGCCGTCGTCGGCCCGATGGAGCACACGCCATGACCCGTGACCGCATGACCACCTGCCTCTGGTTCGACGGCAACGCGCGCGAGGCGGCGGAATTCTACGCCGCCACCTTCCCCGACAGCCATGTCGGACACGCCCTTGACTCCCCGGCCGACAATCCCTCGATGAAGGCAGGGGGCGAGCTCCTGGTGGAGTTCACCCTGCTCGGCCAGCCCTTCGTCGGCCTGAACGGCGGCCCGAACTTCACCTTCAGCGAGGCGGTGTCCTTCATGGTCCTGACCGAGACGCAGGAGGAGACGGACCGCTACTGGGCCGCCATCACCGGCAACGGCGGGCAGGAAAGCGCCTGCGGCTGGTGCAAGGACCGCTTCGGCCTCTCGTGGCAGATCACGCCCCGCGCGCTGCTGGCGGCGATCAAGGACCCCGACCCCGCCGCCGCCCGTCGCGCCATGGAGGCGATGATGACCATGGGCAAGATCGACATCGCCGCGATCGAGGCGGCGCGGGCGGGGTGACTGACCCCGCCTCCGCCGGCGACGCCCTCGCAGCGTTCCTCGCCGCGCGTGTTCGCCCGGAGCACCGCGCCATCGTCCTGCGGATCGTCGCGGACTTTGCCGCGGTCGCGCCCGACGTCACCCTCCGGATGCGCGGCGGGACGGAGAAATACATTCCGGTCCCGGTCTTCCGGCTGACGCGCGACATCGCGGCGATCAGCCCCTCCCGGTCCGCCGTCACGCTCTCCTTCACCGCGGGCGCGTCCTTCGACGACCCGTTCCACCGGCTCGGGGGCGCCGGGAAAATGTCCCGCACGATCCGCATCACGCGGATCGAGGATTATCCCACGGCGGCAGTGGCGCATTACATGCGGCAGGCCGTCGCCGCCGACCGGGCCCGCTGACCCGCCCCTTCCCCTCTCGGCGCGCTTTCGCTAAGGGAAAGCGACCCAAGGACGGATGCCGACGATGCCGATGGACAAGACCTTCAACGCCGCCGAGGCGGAAGAACGCCTCTACGCTCTCTGGGAACGGGCCGGAGCCTTTCGGGCCGGCGCCAACGCGAACCCGGGCGCGGAAACCTTCTGCATCATGATCCCGCCGCCGAACGTCACCGGCTCGCTCCACATGGGTCATGCCTTCAACAACACGCTGCAGGACATTCTCGTCCGCTGGCACCGGATGCGGGGCTTCGACACGCTCTGGCAGCCGGGGCAGGACCACGCCGGCATCGCCACCCAGATGGTGGTGGAGCGCGAACTGGCGAAATCCCAGCAACCCGGCCGCCGCGAGATGGGGCGCGAGACGTTCCTCGGGAAGGTCTGGGAATGGAAGGGCCAGTCCGGCGACACGATCATCACCCAGCTGAGGCGCCTCGGCGCCTCCTGCGACTGGACGCGCAACGCCTTCACCATGTCCGGCGCGCCGGGCGCTCCCGAGACCGACCTTGGCAACTTCCACGACGCGGTCATCAAGGTTTTCGTGGAGATGTACAACAAGGGCCTGATCTACCGCGGCAAGCGTCTCGTCAACTGGGACCCGCATTTCGAGACCGCGATCTCCGACCTCGAGGTCGAGAGCGTCGAGGTGCCGGGCCAGATGTGGCACTTCAAGTATCCGCTCGCCGGCGGCGAAACCTATGACTACGTGGAGAAGGACGAGGACGGGAACGTCACCTTCCGCGAGACCCGCGACTACATCTCCATCGCCACGACGCGGCCCGAGACGATGCTCGGCGACGGCGCGGTCGCGGTTCACCCGTCAGACGAGCGTTACGCGCCAATTGTCGGGAAACTCTGCGAAATACCGGTCGGGCCCAGGGAACACCGGCGCCTGATCCCGATCATCACCGACGAATATCCCGATCCGGCCTTCGGCTCGGGCGCGGTGAAGATCACGGGCGCCCACGACTTCAACGATTACGGCGTGGCCAAGCGGCACGACATCCCCTGCTACCGGCTGATGGACACCAAGGCGCAGATGCGCGCCGACGGCCTTCCCTACGCCGAGGCCGCCGCCCTCGCGATGGAGGTGGCGCGCGGCGACCGCACGCTCTCCGAGGCCGAGGCCGACGCGCTGAACCTCGTCCCCGACGACCTGCGCGGCCTTGACCGCTATGAGGCGCGCAAGCGCGTCGTGGAGGAGATTAACGCCGAGGGGCTCGCCGTGACCTCCCTCGTCAAGTCGATCGACGCCGAGACCGGCGCCGAGCATCTGGAACGGGTCCCCTTCGTCGAGGCGAAGCCGATCATGCAGCCCTTCGGCGACCGCTCGAAGGTCGTCATCGAGCCGATGCTGACGGACCAGTGGTTCGTCGATACCGCGAAGATCGTGGAGCCCGCGCTGAAGGCCGTCCGCGACGGCATGGCGGCGCAGGAGGCCGGCACCTTCGACGAAAAGGCCGGCTACACCCGCATCCTGCCCGAACGCGACGCCAAGACCTATTTCCACTGGCTCGAGAACATCGAGCCCTGGTGCATCTCCCGCCAGCTCTGGTGGGGGCACCAGATTCCCGTCTGGTACGGCCTCGGCATCCACCCGGTCGCCTTTGTCGACGACGAGGCCGACGGCGACCTCGACGAGGTCGAGATGTTCCGCCTCCTGCGCGAGGGTGCCTTCGACGAACAGGACCCCGCCGCCTACTGCGCCGCGACATTCACCGCCGCCGCCGACATGGCGCGCGACGACCTCGCCGCCCTGCCGACACCGCTGCATGCGGCCCGCGTCGTCGAAGTCGCCGACAAGCACGCGGCCATCGCCGCCTTCACCGCCGCGCTCGGGGAATACGAGGTCACGCAGGACCCGACGCGCCTGATCTACCCGGTCTGGCGCGACCCCGACGTGCTCGACACCTGGTTTTCCTCCGGCCTCTGGCCGATCGGCACGCTCGGCTGGCCCGAGGACACCGACGACCTGAGGAAATACTTCCCCACCGACGTCCTCGTCACCGGCTTCGACATCATCTTCTTCTGGGTCGCCCGGATGATGATGATGCAGCTTGCCGTCGTCGGCCAGGTTCCCTTCCACACCGTCTATGTCCACGCCCTCGTCCGCGACGAGAAGGGCCGGAAGATGTCGAAGTCGCTCGGCAACGTCATCGACCCGCTCGAACTCATCGAGGAATTCGGCGCCGACGCCTTGCGCTTCACCCTGACCGCGATGGCGGCGATGGGGCGCGATCTCAAGCTCTCAAGGGACCGCATCGCCGGCTACCGCAACTTCACCACCAAGCTCTGGAACGCCACGCGCTTCGCCGAGATGAACGGCGCGCTCTGTCGGGACGTTGTCGGGACGGAAAACCGACGCGAAACCGACGCGAAACATACGGTCAACCGCTGGATCATCGGCGAGACGGCGCGTGCGCGCATGGCGGTGGACGAGGCGCTTGCCTCCTACCGCTTCAACGACGCGGCGAACACGCTCTATGCCTTCGTCTGGGGCAAGGTCTGCGACTGGTATGTGGAGTTTGCCAAGCCCCTGATGGACGGCGAGCATGCGGCCGAGACCCGCGCCACGATGGCCTGGGTGCTGGATCAGTGCTACATCCTCCTCCACCCGATCATGCCCTTCATCACCGAGGAACTCTGGCGCCTGACGGGCGACCGGCCGAAGCTCCTCGTCCATGCCGAATGGCCGGCCTATGGTGCTGAACTCATTGACGAAAACGCCGACCGCGAGATGAACTGGGTGATCGGCCTGATCGAGGAAATCCGCTCTGCCCGCGCGCAGATGCACGTGCCGGCCGGCCTCAAGCTTCCCATCGTCATGACCGCGATGGACGCGAAAGGCCGCGCCGCATGGGAGGCCAACGCGCCGATGATCACCCGCCTCGCCCGGCTCGACGGGATGACCGAAGGCGCCGCCCCGAAGGGCGCGATCACGGTTCCCGTCGAAGGCGGCGGCTTCGCCATCCCGCTCGAAGGCGTCATCGACATCTCCGAGGAAAAATCGCGTCTTTCCAGGACGTTGGAAAAGCTCGAGAAGGAAATTGGGGGCCTGAAGGCCCGGCTCTCCAACCCCAAGTTCGTCGAAAGCGCCCCCGAGGAGATCGTCGAGGAAACCCGCGAGAAACTCGGTCTGGCCGAGGAAGAGGCCGCGAAGCTGAAAGCCGCGCTCCAGCGCCTTTCCGAGATTGGCTAGGTTGACGCAAATTGGCGGGCCGGAAGTGACCCCCCGGCCTTTCCCACGGGCGCCCCGGTCCCCATATCGGTCGCGGAGGCACCGATGTCGGACTGGATCAACCGTATCGCCGAGCGCCGGATGCTGAAGGCGGGGGCCGAAGGCAAGCTCTCGGGCCTCGAGGGCGCGGGCAAGCCCCTGCCGGAACGCCCCGGCGACGCCTTCGTCGACCCCGGCGAGGCGATCGGGTTCCGCATCATGGCCGAGGCCGGCGCGCTTCCCGAGGAGATCACCCTGAAGAAGGCCGTGATCGACGCCAGGGCCCGCTACGCCGCGGCACCGAATGCGGACGCGCGCAAGGCGGCGATGGCCGAGATCGCGCGGCTCGAGATGCGCCTCGCCATTGCCGAGGAAGCCCGGCGCAGGTTCCTGAAGTCCTGACCCGTCTAGGCGAGGTCGGCGGGCGCGAGGGGGGGCGCGTCGTCGTGGCGCGGCACGGTCTGCCGTTCGATCTTGCGCCGGACCTTCGGCGGTTCCGCCCCCCGGTGCAGCGCGCGGATGGCCTTGTGCACGGCATCGTCGGCCTTCGTCCGCCGGGCGAGGTGCCGCGCGTAATCGACCCAGGTCGGAACGTAGTACTTCTCGCTCCACACCTCGGGCCGCTCCAGGTCGCGCAGGAGCGCCCAGCGCCGCGCACCGTCGCGCAGGCGGATGCGGCGCCGCTCCTGCATCAGCGCCAGGAACTCCGGCACGTCCTCCTGGGCAATCTCGTAGTCCACCAGGACGAAGATCGGCCCGCTGCGGGCGCGCAGGTCGATCTGCGGCTCGGCGGCGGTCACGAGCCCGAGGGGCGTCAGGTCCACCTCGCCGAAGTCCGAGACGCGGAAGACCCAGCCGGCGAGCGCGCCTGCCACCAGCACGGCGGCCGAAAGCCCGAAGGCCCCGGCGATGCCGGCCTCGTCGGCGATCGCGCCCCAGGCCCAGGCGCCCGCGGCGAGCCCGCCAAAGGCCGCCATCTGATAGAAGGCGAGCGCGCGACCGAGCACCCATCGCGGGGTGGAAAGCTGCACGGTCCTGTTGAAGAGCGACAGCGCGAGCACCCAGCAGGCACCTGCGAGGAGAAGCGCCGGGACGACCGCCCAGACCACCGGCAGGAGCGCGAGAACGGCCGCGGCCAGGGCGAAGCCGGCAAAGCCGATCTCCACCACCCGCTCGTTGCGCAGGAGGGCCC
>NZ_WBUS01000271.1 GCF_008933605.1 Albidovulum sp. | reverse complement strand
CCGCGCACCAGGGCACATGCGCCCGGCCCTCGGTCGCGCCGCCGCCGGGCATCGCGCGGGCGATCCGGGCCGAGGGCCAGTCGCGCCCGAGCCGGTCGAGGGCGACCCCGGCCATGAAGGACAGGACGAGTCCCCGGAAATCCTGCGGACCCGGCAGGCGATAATCCTCCGGTCGGACGGACAGAACCAGCACCTCGCAGCGCGCCACGAGGTCATCGAGGCCCTGTGCCCAGGTGACGCCCGGCCAGCCGTCATAATCCGCCGTCGGGCCGCGCCGGTTGGCGACGACGAGGTCGCCCGGAGCGAGCCCGCGCGCGAGAAGGTGGCGGCCAAGCGCCCGGCCCAGCCAGCCGGTCCCGCCGAGGATGCCGATGCCGCCCATGGTTCAATACCACATGTCCGGGACCGCGGCCTTGCGGCGGGCGATGAAGTCGCGCAAGCCGTCGTCGATGCCCGCGTCGAGCGGCGGCGGCTCGTATTCCCCCAGCCGCTTTTTCCAGAGCCGGTTGGCGCGCGTCGCCGCGTCGGCGGCCCCGTTCGCCTCCCATTTCTCGAAGGGCTCGTTGTCGGAAAGCTCGCTGTCCCAGAACGCGGTCTCGTAATGCGCCATCGTGTGCGCGCAGCCGAAGAAGTGGCTGCCGGGCCCGACCTCGGCGAAGGCGTCGACGGCAAGCTGGTCGTCATCCACCTGCACGCCCTTCAGGTAGGAATGGAGCGCGCCGCAGAGGTCGGCATCCAGCATGAACTTCTCGTAGGACATGGAGAGAAGCCCGTCGAGGAAGCCCGCCGAATGGAGGATGTAGTTCGCGCCGCAGTGGACGGCGGCGAGCATGGACATCGTGCCCTCCATCATCGCCTGCGCGTCGGGCAGTTTCGAGGTGGTGAAGTTGCCCGAGCAGCGCAGCGGCAGGTTCAGCCGGCGGGCAAGCTGGCCGATGACCATGCTGCCGATGGCGGGCTCCGGCGTGCCGAAGGTCGGGCTGCCCGAACGCAGGCTCATCGACGACAGGAAGTTGCCGAACACCACCGGCGCGCCGGTCCGTTCGAGCTGGGTCAGGGCGCAGCCCGCGAGCGTCTCGGCGAGCGACTGCGCGATGGCGCCGGCGCTCGTCACCGGCCCCATCGCGCCGCCGAGGATGAAGGGGACAAGCACGGTTCCCTGGCCGGCGCGGGCATATTCGCGCATGCCGCGCGTCATCGTGCCGTCCCAGACGAGCGGCGAGTTGACGTTGAAGTTGCCCATGATGACGCAGTTCTGGTCGGCGAAGTCGGTCCCGAAGACGATCCGCGCCATCGCGACGCTGTCGGCCGCGCGCTCGGCCGCCGTGACGGAGCCGAGGAAGGCGCGGTCCGAGTAGCGGACATGGGCATAGACCATGTCGAGGTGGCGCTTGTTCACCGGCACGTCGGTGGGCTCGCAGATCGTGCCGCCGGAATGGTGGAACCAGGGCGAGGACTGCGCGAGCTTGATGAAGTTCTCGAAGTCCTGGAGCGTGCCGAAGCGGCGGCCGCGGTCGAGGTCCATCACGAAGGGCGAGCCGTAGGCGGGGGCGAAGACGACGTTCCGGCCGCCGATGCGGACATTGTTGGCGGGGTTGCGGGCGTGTTGCGTGAACTCGGCCGGTGCGGTCTTGACGATCTCGCGCAGCATGCCGGGCGGGAACCTCACCCGCACGCCCTGCACCTCGGCGCCGGCCCGCCGCCAGAGCTCCAGCGCCTCGGGGTCGTCACGGAAGTCGATCCCCGTCTCGGCGAGGATGCGGTCGGCGGCGGCCTCGATGCGGAGGAGGTTCTCCTCGCCCAGCACATCGTATGTCGGGATTCCCCGAACGATGTAGGGCACACGGCCCCCGGTCTGCGGTGCGCTGCGGTCGCGCCGGCGCGCCTCGCGCCCGCCTCCGGGCTTGCGGCCCCGGGCGGGGCGGGCCTCCGTCGGGTCGGGCGCGGCAGCATCGGTCACGGGCTCACCTCCGGCACAAGCGACTCACGGCAGACTAGACCGAGCCGCGCAGGCAGTTAGACCATGAAAGCGACATCGTCGCGTGCGTGCATGTCGGCCCTGTGCCGCCACGGGCGTCGTCCTCCGCGCCGCGCCTTAGATCTCCGCCAGGACGCCTTCGTCCAGGGCGATGTCGTAGGGCTGCGGGAATATCGTCGGGAGCCGCTGGAAGGCAAAACCCACGCCGATGGTCCGCGGGCCGCTGCCGCCGGCCCGGAGCCGCGCGAGCGTGCGGTCGTAGAAGCCGCCGCCGTAGCCGAGCCGGTAATGCGCCGCATCGAAGCCGACGACCGGCGCGATCACGATGTCGGGCACGACCTCGGGGGACGTCTCTGGCGGGATCGGGATGTTCCAGACGCCGCGCTCGAGCCGCTCCGCCCCGGTCCAGAGCCGGAAGGCGAGCGGCGCCGCCTTGCGGACCACGACCGGAAGGCAGGTGCGCGCGCCGGCC
>NZ_WBUS01000270.1 GCF_008933605.1 Albidovulum sp. | reverse complement strand
CCTCCGCCCGCTCCGTCGCCAGGTTGACGCTGGCAGCGAGAACCCCCGGCACGGCCTTCAGGGCGCCTTCGACACGCCCCACGCAGGAGGCGCAGGTCATCCCCCCGATGGGAAGGGATACCGTTTCGTCGGGGGCTCGCGCTGGAAGGTTCATGCGGCTGTCCTCGGGTCCGATGCCCGACCGTTGCAATATCGGATGTGCGACACCCGGCCGGAAGGGTCAAGACCGTGCCGGCGTCGTTGCCGCAGCCGACCCGGCTGGGGGCGACTTTCAGGATGTAATGCCGGCGTCCGGCTGCTATCCCGGAGCGACAGGCGGAACCAGAGCCATGCCGGACAGCAACCCACAGACCTTCAACATCCTCGCGGTGGCCCAGGCCGGACGGCTCGGCTACGAGGCGGTGGTACTCGCCGCCTCGCTCCGCGCCTCCGATCCCGGCTTTCCGGGCCGGCTGATCGTGATGGAGCCGCAGCCCGGCGGCGCCTGGCCCGGCGACCCGCGCCTGCCGGCCCCGGTTCGCGCCCTCCTCGAACGGCTCGGGGCCGAGGTCCTGCCCTTCGAGGCGCGCCATTTCGGCGCGGCCTACCCGCAGGGCAACAAGATCGAGGCGCTGACGGCCGCGCCCGAGGGCGCACCCTTCGTCTTTCTCGACAGCGACACGCTGGTGACCGGGCCGCTCTCGGCGGTGCCCTTCGACTTCGCGCGCCCCTCCGCCTCGATGCGCCGCGAGGGCACCTGGCCCGAGATCGAACTCTATGGCCCCGGCTACACCGCGATCTGGAAATCGCTCTACGACCGCTTCGGCCTCGACTTCGGCTCCTCGCTCGACCTCGCCCAGCCCGACGAGCACTGGGAACGCTACCTCTACTTCAACGCCGGCTGGTTCTTCGGCCCCTGTCCCCGGGCCTTCGGCCAGCGGTTCCTCGACTATGCGCTGTCGATCCGCGACGACCCGCCCGCGGAACTCGTCTGCCAGTCGCTCGATCCCTGGCTCGACCAGGTGGCGCTGCCCCTCGTCATCCACGCCCTCGGTGGCGGCCGGCCGGGGCCCGGACTTGCCGGGCTCGACGGCGCCGTGACCTGCCACTACCGGACCTTTCCGCTTCTTTACGCGCGCGAGAGCGATGCCGCGGTCACGGTGCTGGAGGAGGTCGCCGCCCCCAATTGGGTCAAGAAGGTCCTGAAGGAGCATGAGCCCCTGAGGAAGATCGTCTACCAGGGCAAGGGCGCGAAGGTCCGCGCGCTCTTCGACCGCAGCGCCCTTCCCCGCCGCGAACAGGTCATCCGCAACACGATCAAGCGCGCCGGCCTCTGGATGCGCTAGCGCGCAGGCCCTTGAAATGCCGCGCCATCGGCGCGACCTATGGTGCAACCGCCGCTGCCAGCCCCGTCGCCCCATGCGCCAGACACTTGCCGCCCTGCCGCTCCTTCTCGCCCTCGCCGCTCCGGGCTGGGCGGAGACACGGGTGCCCGCAAGCACCGCCGACATCGCGCTGTCCTTCGCGCCGGTGGTGCGGGCCGCCGCGCCCGCGGTCGTCTCGATCTACGCCCGCCGCATCGTCGCAGAACGCGCGTCCCCCTTCGCCGGCGACCCCTTCTTCTCGCAGTTCTTCGACTTCGGCCCGGCCACGCCGCGCATCCAGAACGCCCTCGGCTCGGGCGTGATCCTGCGCGCCGACGGGATCGTCGTGACCAATTACCATGTCGTGGCCGAGGCGGAGGACATCCAAGTCGTGCTCGCCGACGCGCGCGAGTTCGCGGGCGAGGTGATCCTCGCCGACCCCGGCCTCGACCTCGCGGTGATCCGGCTCGACGGAGCCGCGGACCTGCCCGCGCTGTCGCTGGCGGATGCCGACGCGGCCGAGGTCGGCGATCTCGTCCTGGCGATCGGCAATCCCTTCGGCGTCGGCCAGACCGTGACCTCCGGCATCGTCTCGGCCCTCGCGCGCGCCGGCCGCGGCGGCGGCAGGGGCGCGCCCGACCGTCCGCAGGGCTATTTCATCCAGACCGACGCGGCGATCAATCCCGGCAACTCGGGCGGCGCGCTCGTCGATACCGAGGGTCGGCTTCTCGGCATCAACACGATGATCGTCACCCGCTCGGGCGGGTCGAACGGCATCGGCTTCGCGATCCCCGCCAACATGGTCGGCCAGGTCGTGGCGCAGGCTGAGGCCGGCGCCAGCCGCTTCGTCCGCCCCTGGGCCGGGATCGACGTGCAGCCGGTGGACGCCGACCTGGCCGAGGCGCTGGGGCTTGCCGCGCCCGGCGGCGTGCTCCTGCGAGACCTGCACCCGGACAGCCCTTTCGCGGCGGCCGGGTTCAGAACCGGCGACGTCATCACCGCCATCGGCGGCCATGCCGTGGGCGGCGCGGCCGAACTCGACTACCGGCTCGCCGTGCTCGGCCCCGACGGCACGGCCGAGGTGACCTTTCGCCGCGGCGGCGCGGAGGCGACCGCAGCGGTGCAGCTCGCTCC
>NZ_WBUS01000269.1 GCF_008933605.1 Albidovulum sp. | reverse complement strand
GCCCACGACACCCTCCCCGGATACAAGACTTAATGACAGGGGGCGGGTTCTGCCCTATAGATGGTGGCAACCGGCCCCGCGAGGCCGGATGAAACCACATGAGAGCGGAGCAGCAAGATGAACGGACTTTCCCGCCGCAGCGTGATCCTTTCCGGGGGGGCCATGGCCGGGCTCGCAGCCTGCGGCAACGGCATTGGCAGCAACGGGGCGGCCCGGCTCGATGCGCGGGTCGATGCCACGCGAGATTTCCTGACCTCGCGCTATCCCGGCACGGTCGACCTGACGAACAAGGCCGCCGGCGTGCTCTACATGCCGCTGATGACCGAGGCCGGATTCTTCTTCGGCGGCGCCTACGGCCGCGGTGCCCTCAGGATCAACAACGTGACAGTGGACTACTATTCCGCCACGCAGGCGAGCTGGGGGCTTCAGATCGGCGCACAGCAATACGCCCATGCGCTCTTCTTCATGACTCAGCCGGCGCTCGCCAATTTCCGCGCGGCCCAGGGCTGGGCGGTCGGCGCCGACGCCAAGTACGCGCTTCCCGACCAGGGCGGATCGCTTGCCGCAGACACGGTGACGACGCTCGCGCCGGTCATCGCGCTGGTCTTCGGCCAGTCCGGGCTCATCGCCGGGGCGACGCTCGAGGGCACGAAATACACCCGGATCATCCCCTGATCCCGGCGCGTCGCCCCGGACGCGGTCCCGGGCGACGCCGTCCGGCGGGTTAATCGCTCCCCGAGAGGATGGATCAGGCCCGTGGCGGAGGCGCTCAGCCGAGCTTGCGCAGCCGTGCAAGGAGGCTCGAGGTATCCCAACGGCCGCCGCCCAGTTTCTGGACATCCTTGTAGAACTGGTCGACGAGCGCCGTGACAGGCAGGCTCGCGCCGTTCTCGTCCGCCGTCATGAGGCAGATGCCGAGGTCCTTGCGCATCCAGTCGACGGCGAAGCCGTAGTCGAACTTGCCGTCCTTCATGGTCTTGTGGCGGTTCGCCATCTGCCACGAACCGGCCGCGCCCTGGCTGATGACCTCGACCACCGCCTCGATGTCGAGCCCGGCCTTCTCGGCGAAGTGGAGGCCTTCGGAGAGGCCCTGGACGAGGCCGGCGATGCAGATCTGGTTCACCATCTTGGCAAGCTGGCCGGCGCCCGAGGGGCCGAGGCGGCGGCAGATGCGGGCATAGGCCGCGATCACCGGCTCGGCCTTGGCGTAGTCGGCTTCGGCGCCGCCGCACATGACCGAGAGGACGCCGTTCTCCGCCCCCGCCTGGCCGCCGGAGACGGGCGCATCGACGAAGCCGATCGCGGCGGCTGACGCCGCCGTGGCGAGTTCGCGGGTGACCGCGGCCGAGACCGTGGTGTGATCGACGAAGACCGCGCCCGCGGACATGCCCCCGAAGGCGCCTTCGGGGCCGGTGCATACGGCGCGCAGGTCATCGTCATTGCCGACGCAGGCCATGACGAAGGCGGCGCCGAGCGCCGCTTCGCGGGGCGAGGCGGCGCTCCGGCCGCCGTGGGCCTTGACCCAGGCCGCGGCCTTCGCCCCCGTCCGGTTATAGACCGTGACCTCATGCCCCTTCGAGGCAAGATGGCCCGCCATCGGGAAGCCCATCACTCCCAGGCCCAGAAACGCCACCTTCGCCATGCATCCCTCCCAAGGTCGTTGCAGCCCGCGCCGATCTGCCCTAGTTAACCGCCCTGCCCGTGCCGTCAACCGGTTCCGTGGGACCGGTGCCGGCATGGGGGCGCACCGGTCGGCAGTCTCGGACCCTTTCGATGGTAACGGCGTTTCGCTGGCTTCTGAGGATCTTCTCCCTGCTCGTCGGGCTGGGGGCCGCCGGCCTCGGCCTCGTCTATTATTTCGCCGCCGGGTCGCTGCCGGACTACAACGAGACCTATGTCGCCGAGGGGATCGGTGCCCCGGTCGAGATCGTCCGCGACACCGCCGACGTGCCCCATGTCTTCGGGCAGACCGATGCCGACGTCTACTTTGCGCTCGGCTTCGCGCATGCGCAGGACCGGCTCTGGCAGATGGTGATGCTCCGCCGGACGGTTCAGGGCCGGCTTTCGGAGGTCTTCGGGCTTGAGACGGTGCAGACCGACGAACTGATGCGGACGCTCGACCTCTACCGGCTCGCCACCCGATCGGTCGCGGCGCAGGACGCGTCGACGCAGACGGCCCTCGATGCCTACGCCAAGGGCGTCAACGCCTGGATCGAGGTCGTCAATGCCCAGGCGCGCGGCCGCGGTGCGCCGGAGTTCTTCGTTTTCGGCGGCGAGATCTCCTACTGGCAGCCAGCCGATTCCATCGCGATCCTGAAGCTCATGGCGCTCCGCTCCGCGGGCCAGGCCGAGACGGAGGTGCTGCGCGCACGCCTGTCGGTCCTGTCGGACACCTGGCCGCGCGACCTGATGCCGGACGCCCCGGGCCAGGGGGTTGCGGCGCTGCCGCCCTATGCGGCCCTGGTCCCCGGGGTGAAGCGCTCCTACG
>NZ_WBUS01000082.1 GCF_008933605.1 Albidovulum sp. | reverse complement strand
ATGCTGGCGCGGGTGCTGGTGGAGCGCGTGGAGCCTCGGCTCGGCCTCGGCCGTCCGACCGTGCTCGACCGCTATCCCGCCGCCGAGGCGGCACTGGCGCGGCCGGCGGCTGACGACCCGCGCGTGGCGGAGCGGTTCGAGCTCTATGCCTGCGGGGTGGAGCTTGCCAACGGGTTCGGCGAGTTGACCGACCCCGAGGAACAGCGCCGGCGCTTCGGGCTCGAGATGGAAGAGAAGGCCCGCCGCTACGGTGAACGCTATCCGCTCGACGAGGGTTTTCTCGACGCGCTTGCGCTGGTTCCGCCGGCCGCGGGCATCGCGCTCGGCTTCGACCGGCTCGTCATGCTGGCCACCGGCGCACCCCGCATCGACGAGGTGCTGTGGACACCGGTGCCCTGACCCCGCGCTCAGGCCAGCGCGTCCTTCACCATCGGCCCGACGGCGCCAAAATCCATTTGGCCGGTGTATTTCGCCTTCAGGGCCGACATGACCTTGCCCATGTCGCGGATCGAGGTCGCGCCGGTCTCGGCGATTGCCGCGCGGATCGCCGCGCCGGTCTCCTCGGCGTCGAGCTGGCGCGGCAGGAAATCCTCGATCACCTTGATCTCGGCCAGTTCCTTCTCGGCCAGTTCGAGCCGCCCGCCCTCTTCGTAGGCGCGCGCGGATTCCTGCCGCTGCTTCACCATGCGGCCGAGAATGGCCAGCACCTCGGCATCGCCCACGGTGGCGTCGCCGCCCTCGCCCCTGAGGGCGATGTCCTTGTCCTTGATCGCGGCATTGATCAGCCGCAATGTCGAAAGCCGGGCGGCGTCCTTCGACTTCATCGCATCCTTCAGCGCCGCGCCGATCCATTCGCGCATGTCCATCGGGTCTCCATCCCCTGAGCTTCCGAAGCCCCCAACATAGCCGCAAGCGGGCCCGGGCACAACCGCCCTATCTTCGACTAACTCATTGAAATCGTTGCGTAAGCCAAAAGCCGCGTTGCCCCTTGACCAAGCCCGGCCGCGCCCGTAGGTTCCGCGGGATTTGTGACCCGGGGAGTCGCCATGCCCAATACCCCCATGCGTTCGGACAGACCCACGGCCTGCCTGGCTCTGGCCGACGGAACGCTATTCTACGGCAAGGGCTTCGGCGCGGCGGGCGAGACCGTGGCCGAACTGGTCTTCAACACCGCGATGACCGGCTACCAGGAAATCATGACCGACCCCTCCTATGCCGGGCAGGTCGTGACCTTCACCTTCCCCCATGTCGGCAACGTCGGCGTCACGCCCGAGGACGACGAGGCGGCCGAGCCGGTCGCGGCCGGCATGGTCGTCAAGTGGGACCCGACCGAACCCTCGAACTGGCGTGCGGCCGAACCGCTCGTGGACTGGCTCGCCCGGCGTGGCCGGATCGGCATCGGCGGCGTCGACACGCGGCGGCTGACGCGCGCTATCCGCCAGCAGGGCGCGCCGCATGTGGCCCTTGCCCATGATCCGGAAGGAAACTTCGACATCGCCGCCCTCGTCGCCAGGGCGCGCGCCTGGTCCGGGCTCGTCGGGCTCGATCTGGCCAAGGACGTGACCTGCGCCCAGAGCTACCGCTGGAATGAGACCCGCTGGGCCTGGCCCGCAGGCTACGGCAGGCGCACGGGCGCGGGCTTCAAGGTCGTCGCGCTCGATTACGGCGCCAAGCGCAACATCCTGCGCTGCCTCGCCTCGGTCGGCTGCGACGTCACCGTCGTGCCGGCCACCGCCACGGCCGAGGAGGTGCTGGCGCACGAGCCCGAGGGCGTCTTCCTCTCGAACGGCCCCGGCGACCCGGCGGCGACGGGGGAATATGCCGTGCCGATGATCCAGGGCATTCTCGAAGCGCGCCTGCCGCTTTTCGGCATCTGCCTCGGCCACCAGATGCTAGCGCTGGCGCTTGGCGCGAAGACGGTCAAGATGAACCACGGCCACCACGGCGCCAATCACCCCGTGAAGGACATGGAAACCGGGAAGGTGGAGATCACCTCGATGAACCACGGCTTCACCGTGGACAGCCAGACCCTGCCCAGGGGCGTGAAGGAGACCCATGTCTCTCTCTTCGACGGGTCGAACTGCGGCATAAGGATGGAGGGGCGGCCGGTCTTTTCCGTCCAGTACCACCCCGAGGCGAGCCCGGGGCCGCAGGACAGTTTCTATCTCTTCGAGCGGTTCGCCGAGGCTATGCGGACAAGGCGCGCGGCCTGATCGGGACGCCCCTTCGGCGAAGCCCGCGCGCGCCCGGAATGCCTTGATTTTTCCGCGACTTCGCCGGGGTTCGTTAACTCGGCGTTAACCCTGCGCACGGAGGCTCGGGCCAGCGCTTCCCATCCAGGCCGCCATGACGCCCCCCGCCCCGCATCTCCGCCTCGTGCCGCCCGCAGCCGCGCCCTCGGGCATGGGGGCGCTGCCCGCCTTCGGTCCGCGTGCGCAGGCCCTCAGGGGCGTGGCGGCGCGCAAGCCGCTCGGCCAGATTATCATCGACATGAAGGCCGTGGACCCCGGCAACATGCTGAAGGCGCTGGCGCTCCGCGACCGGGAGGAGGCGCGGATCGGCGACATCCTCCTGACCCGCGGCTGGGTGAGCGAGGCCGACCTGATGGCGGCGCTGGCGCTCCAGTGGGGGGCGAGGACGGTGGACCTCGTGGCCGAGGCGCCGGACGCAAGGCTCATCGACGGGCTCGGGGGGGAGTTCTGCCTTGCGCACGGCCTCCTGCCCTGGCGGCGGATCGGCGGCGCGACGGTGATCGCCACTGCGCGGCCGGAGGACTTCGCACGGGCCCGCGGCCTCCTGCCGCCGGGGTTCGGCCCGGTGATGATGGCGCTGGCGCCGGAACGCGACATCCATGCCGCGCTGATCGCCACGCGCCAGACCGCGCTCATCCGCAAGGCGGAGGTGCGGGTCGCGGCAGACGAGAGTTGCCGCACGCTGGACCCTGCGCGCGCGCGGGTCGCCATCGGCGCGGCGGCCGCGCTGCTCCTTGCCGGCCTCTTCGCCGCGCCGGCGCTCGTGCTCGGGCTGCTGGTGGCCTGGGCGGTCCTCACGCTGGCAGCCTTCGCCGGGCTCAAGGCGATCTCGGCGGTGGCCGAGGCCCGCGGGCGCAGGCGCGAGACCGCCACGGGCGCGGCGGAGCTTCCCCTGCCGGAACGGCTTCCGGTCGTCTCGGTGATGGTCCCGCTCTTCCGCGAGGACGACATCGCGCCGCGCCTGATCCGCCGCATCGGCCGCATCGACTACCCGAAGGAACTGCTCGACGTCCTGCTCGTGGTGGAGGAGGACGACCTCGCCACGCAAGGCGCGCTGGCGCGCCGGGTGCTCCCCCGCTGGATGCGGGTCGTCATCGTGCCGCGCGGACCGATCCGGACCAAGCCGCGCGCGCTGAACTTCGCGCTCGATTTCTGTCGCGGTTCCATCGTCGGCATCTGGGACGCCGAGGACGCGCCGGACCCCGGACAGATCCGCACCGTCGTCCGGCGCTTCGCCGCAGCCCCGCCCGAGGTCGTCTGCCTGCAAGGCATCCTCGATTTCTACAACGCGCGCCACAACTGGATCACGCGCTGCTTCGCGATCGAATACGCGGTCTGGTTCCGCGCCATGCTGCCCGGGCTCGCCCGGCTCGGCCTCGTCGTGCCGCTGGGGGGGACCACGCTCTTCTTCCGGCGCAAGGCGATCGAGGAACTCGGCGGATGGGATGCGCACAATGTCACCGAGGATGCCGACCTCGGCTTGCGCCTCGCCCGCCGTGGCTACCGGACCGAGCTCATCGACACGGTCACCGAGGAGGAGCCCAATTCCCGCCCGGTGGCCTGGATCAAGCAGAGGTCGCGCTGGCAGAAGGGCTTCGCCATGACCTGGGCCAGCCACATGCGCGATCCTGTCCGGCTCTGGCGCGAGCTGGGGCCGAAGCGGTTCCTCGGCGTGCAGATCCTCCTCCTCGGGTCGGTCAGCCAGGCGCTTCTCGCGCCGGCGCTCTGGACCTTCTGGGTGCTGGCCCTCGGACTGCCGCATCCGCTCGCCCCGGCGTTCCCCCCGGGGATGCTCGCGGCCCTCGCCGTGCTCTTCGTCGCGTCCGAGACGGTGAACATCGCGCTGGGGCTCTGGGCCACGCGGGGGGCGGAGCACCGGCACCTGATGAAGTGGGTGCCGAGCCTGCAGTTCTACCTCCCGCTCGCCTCGCTCTCGGCCTGGAAGGCGCTCGGCGAATGCGTGACGAAGCCCTTCTACTGGGACAAGACCGCGCACGGCGTGGTCGAGGCCCGCGCCGGCCAGGCCGAACTTCTGCCGGTTCTCGTCCTTGCCGATCCGGTCCTGGCGCCCGGGCCTCCGGCCGGTTCGGTCGTGCCCTTCCCGCTGCCCGCGCCCCGCCCGGCGCGGCTCCATCTCTTGGCTCCGGCGCGCCGGGGCGCGGAGGAGGGGAAGGCGCAGACGCGCCCGGCGCGGTCCGCCCATCCACCCGTCCTGACGCTTGTCAGCGACGCCGACCCGGGCACCACGCGCGGAAGCGGAGCGGGGCGCCGAGGCTACGTCCTCGGCTCAACGATCGCCGCCCTTGCCCTTGACCGTCCCGGCATCGAGTTTCAGCCGCGTTTCGAAGGCTTTTGAGATATGGGCCCTGAGCGCGGCCTGCGCCGCCTCGCCGTCGCCCGCCGCGATCGCCCGCACGAGCTCCGCGTGTTCGGCCAGTGCGGCCTCCCCGCGCCCCTCGGCGGCCAGCGAGGTGGAGGCGAGCAGCGCCATCGAGCGGTGCACGAGGTCAAGCTGCTGGACGAGGTAGCGGTTGTGCGACGCGAGGTGGATTTGCTTGTGGAACCTGCGGTTGGCGCGGGACAGCTCGGCCGGGTCGTCGACGATCGTCCGGTCGGCCTCCACCATCTCGCTCAACACCCGGATTTCCTCGGGCGTCGCATGCTTTGCCGCAAGCCGCGCCGCGAGGCCCTCGAGCTCGGCACGCACAACATAGAGTTCCGCAAGCTGGTTGTGGTCGAGCGAGGCGACAATCATCGACCGCCCGTCGCGCGTCAGCATCGACTGTGTCTCGAGCCGCTGGAGCGCCTCGCGCACCGGCGTGCGCGACACGCCGAACCGCTCGGCCAGTTCCGCCTCCACCAGGCGGTCGCCGGGGCGGTAGATGCCCTGGTCGATCGCTTCGAGGATGAGCGTGTAGGCGTCCTTCTGCATCGTCGTCCCTTCCCGCCCCCCGCGCTGCCTGGCGGCGCGCGAGCGTAGGCGGCGCGTCCGGCGATGGCAAGGCAGTCGATTGCTCAGCCGGGCGGCCGGGTGTAGTCAGGCCCCATGCCCGGACGCCCCTCTCCCGCCGCCGCCTTCGCCCATGTCGAGACCTGGGTCTTCGACCTCGACAACACGCTCTACCCGCCCGCCGCGCGCCTCTTCGACCAGATCGAGACGCGCATGACGGCCTACGTGATGCAGTCGCTGGGTGTCCCGCGCGAGGAGGCCGACCGGCTCCGCGCCGACTACTGGCGGCTCTACGGCACGACCCTCGCCGGGCTGATGCACGAACACGGGCTGGACCCGGTGCCCTACCTCGAAGACGTGCACGACATCGCGCTCGATCACCTCGCGCCCGACCCCGTCCTCGCCGCCGCTATCGCCGCGCTTCCCGGCCGGCGCGTCGTCTACACCAATGGCTCGGCCCCCTATGCCGCCCGCGTGCTCGACGCGCGCGGGCTTGCCGGCGTCTTCGACGCGGTCTTCGGGGTGGAGCACGCGGGCTTCCGGCCCAAACCCGAGCGTCAGGCCTTCGAGACGGTCTTCGCCTCCGCCGGGATCGACGCCGCCCGCAGCGCGATGTTCGAGGACGATCCGCGCAACCTCGCCGCACCGCACGCGATGGGGATGCGCACCGTCCATGTCGCACCCACCCCTGAACCGGCGCCGCACATCCACCATCACACCGACGACCTCGCCGGCTTCCTCGCCCGGCTCCGCTGACGCGTGGAGCCCCTCGCGCGGCCGCAACGGGACGGCGGCCTGCGGCAATCCGACCGGTTGCGGCCCCTCGCGGCCGGACCCATCTGCGGACCAGCGAACAGGAGAGACCCATGACCGCACGTCCGGACACCCGGCGCCTGCCTTGGTATTATTCGATCCCGCTCTTCGGCTGGATTGCCCGCGATCTCGTCCACGGCACCCCTGACAACCTGCTCTATCTTCTCGTGATCGTCGTCACCCTGCTCGTTCTCGCGGTGAAGGCCTGGGGGCTCGTCGCCCTGACGATGGTCGCGCTGGCGGCGGTGCCGGTCTGCTTCGCGCTCCTGATCCTCATCTCGGTCGGCAAGTAGCGCCCGCGACGCTCTGACCGTTGCAGGCACCCGGGGCCGGAGGATAGTGTCACCGCGAACCCGGAGGGCCATTGTGGAGACGACGGACATCCTGATTTCGGGCGGCGGCGTCGCCGGGCTGACCGCGGCGGCGGCCTTCGGCTCTGCCGGGTTCCGGGTGATCTGCGTCGATCCAGCGCCGCCGGTGACGGAGGAGGCCGAAGCGGGCGCCGACCTGCGCACGACGGCCTTCCTGCAACCTTCGCGGCAGGTGCTGGAGGCGGCTGGCCTCTGGGACCGCATCGCCCCCCATGGCGCGGCGCTCAGGATCATGCGCATCGTCGATGCCGGCGGCGAACGGCCCGAGCCGCGGATCGTGAAGGATTTCGACGCCGCCGAGATCGGCGAGGAGCCCTTCGGCTGGAACTTCCCTAACTGGCTCCTGCGGCGCGAAACGGTGGCGCGGCTGGGCCTCCTGCCGAATGTGGCGTTCCGTCCCGGCGTCGGCACGCGGGCGGTCTTCACCCGGCAGCGCGAGGCGCGCGTGACGCTCTCGGACGGCGGCCAGGTCTCGGCCCGGCTTCTTGTCGCCGCCGACGGCCGGGCGAGCCCGGTGCGCGAGGCCGTGGGCATCGGCGTCAGGACCTTCCGCTACGGTCAGAAGGCGCTCGCCTTCGCCGTCACGCACCCGATCCCGCACGACAATGTCTCGACCGAGATCCATCGCTCGGGGGGGCCCTTCACTCTGGTGCCGCTGCCCGACCGGCAGGGCCTTCCCTGCTCCGCCGTCGTCTGGATGGAGCGGGGCTCCGAGGCGCTGCGGCTTGCGGGCCTTCCCGTGCCAGAGTTCGAGGCGGAGATATTCGCCCGCTCCGCCGGGCTCCTCGGGCCGCTCACGCTCGTCACCGGGCGCTCGGTCTGGCCGATCATCGCCCAGATCGCCGACCGCTTCGACGCCGAGCGCACCGCGCTTCTGGCCGAGGCCGCGCATGTCGTGCCGCCGATCGGGGCGCAGGGGCTGAACATGTCGCTCGCCGATCTTGCCTGCCTGCTCGCGCTTGCCAAGGCCGCGCCGGAACGGCTCGGCGACCGCGCCATGCTCGCCGCCTACAACCGCCGCCGGTGGCCCGAGGTGAAGGCGCGGGTGATGGGGATCGACCTCCTGAACCGCACCTCGATGCTCTCGGCCCGGCCGCTCAGGGACCTGCGCGCGGGCGCGCTGAACGCGCTCCATTCGCTATCGCCCGTGCGCCATGCGCTGATGAAGGCCGGCCTCGGGATGCGCTGAGACGGCTCAGAGCCCCGCGGCGTCGAGCGCGCGTTTCACCCGCGCGACCGTACCATCAACGTCATAGAGCTTGTCGAGGCCGAAAAGGCCAAGGCGGAAGCTGCGATAGCCCTCGCCCTCGCCCACTTGAAGCGGCACGCCGGCGGCGATCTGGACGCCCTTGGCGGCGAATTTCTTGCCCGTCTGGACGTCGGGATCATCGGTGAAGCTGACGACGACGCCCGGCGCGCCGAAACCCTCCGCCGCGACCGAACGGATGCCGCGAGACGCCAGTTCCGCCCGCACGGCATTGCCGAGCTTCCACTGTGCCTCACGCAGGCGTTCGAAGCCGTACTCCTTCGTCTCTACCATCGTGTCGCGGAAGGCTTTCAGCGCATCGGTCGGCATGGTGGCGTGATAGGCGTGACCGCCCGCCTCATAGGCGGCCATGATCTGTCGCCATTTCTTCAGGTCAATCGCGAAGCTCGACGAGGCGGTGCCCTCCATCCGCTCCAGCGCCGCCTGCGAGAACATGACGAGCCCTGCCGAGGGCGAGGCCGACCAGCCCTTCTGCGGGGCGGAGATCAGGACATCGACGCCGATCGCCTTGATGTCCACCCAGACGCAACCGCTCGCGATGCAGTCCAGCACGAAGAGCGCGCCGGCATCATGCGCGGCTTTGGCCAACGCCTTCAGGTAATCGTCCGGCAGGATCATGCCGCTTGCGGTCTCGACATGGGGGGCGAAGACCAGATCGGGCTTCACCTCGGCGATCTTGGCCACCACCTCCTCGATCGGCGCGGGCGCAAAGGGGGCGTCGGGCGCGTTGCCGGTGCGGCGGGCGAGTTCGGCGACGGTATCAGCCGCGAAGCCGCCCGCCTCGAAGATCTGCGTCCAGCGGTAGGAGAACCAGCCGTTGCGCACGATGACCGCTTTCGCCCCGCCGCCGAACTGCCGCGCGACCGCCTCCATCGCAAAGGTGCCGCCGCCGGGGACAAGGGCTACTGCCTCGGCGTTGTAGACCTCCTTCAGCATGCCGGAGATGTCGCGCATCACCTGCTGGAACACCTTGCTCATGTGGTTGAGCGAGCGGTCGGTGAAGACGACCGAGAATTCCTCGAGCCCGTCGGGGTCGATGTTGGGCAGCAATCCGGGCATGGGGGCCTCCTTACCTGTCACGACCGGAGTAGCGCAGAGCGCGACGGGACGCAAAGAGGAAGCGGCGCACCCGGGACGACCGCCCACTCACCCCAGCGGGCCCGGCCGGCGTTCCTCGCTCAGCAGCACGTTCGCCTCGACGTTGCCGACACCGGGCAAGGTCATGATCCGGCGGCGGAGCACGCGTTCGAAATCGGCGAGGTCGCGGGCGGTGACGCGCAGCCGGTAGTCGAAGAGACCGAGGACATGCTGGACGGTCTGGACCTCGGGGATGGCGGTCGCGGCGCGTTCGAAATCCTCGAGGCTCACCCGGCCCTTCGTGGCAAGCTTGATCCCGAGAAACACCGTGACGCCGAAGCCGAGCGCGGCGGCATCGAGGTCGATCCGTTGTCCGGAAATGACGCCCTCCTCTTCGAGCCGCCGTATGCGGCGCCATGCGGCGGGCTGCGACAGCCCCAGCGCGCGGCCGATGGCGCCGGCGCTTCTCGTGGCGTCGGCGACAAGGGCGCGCAGGATGGCGCGGTCGGTATCGTCGAGGTCGATCACAGCGGCAGGCTCCCGGTGTCCTTGATCGTGGAGACCAGCATCAGGCTTTCGATGTCGGCGATATGCGGCAGCGTCAGGATGCGGTCGCGGTAGATGTGCTGGTAATGTCCCATGTCGCGGGCGATCACGTTCAGCCGCATGTCCACGCGGCCGAGGAAGGTCTGGATCTCGATCACCTCCGGCACTTCACGCGCGGCCGCCAGGAATTCGTCGAAGGCGCGCGGATGGGTCTTGTCGAGGGTGAAGCGAAGCGAGACCTCCACCGCCCAGCCGAGCGCACGCCAGTCGATGACGGCATGCTGGCCCTTGAGGATGCCCGCCTCGGACAGCTTCTCCAGCCGACGCCAGCAGGTCGCGGCGGTCACGCCGGCCCGTTCGGCCAGATCGGCGGTGGCAAGGCCGGGGTCGGCCAGAAGCTGGCGCAGGATGCGGCGGTCGGTGTCGTCGATCTGCATGTCTCTTGCAAAATTCCTCAAATCCAGGAATTGATCTTCAATCATTATGGGATTTCGAGCGAATTTTGAACGGCAAATCAGCAATATCTCTCTATCTTCGCGCCCAGCAACGAAGAAAGGAACGCCCGATGCGCGTCTATTACGATCGCGACTGCGATATCAACCTGATCAAGGACAAGAAGGTCGCCATTCTCGGCTACGGGTCGCAAGGCCACGCCCATGCGCTGAACCTGCGCGATTCCGGCGCCAAGAACGTCGTCATCGCGCTCCGCGAAGGCTCGCCCTCGGCCGCCAAGTGCGAGAAGGAAGGGCTGAAGGTGATGGGCATCGCCGAGGCGGCCGCCTGGTGCGACCTGATCATGTTCACCATGCCGGACGAACTGCAGGCCGCGACCTACAAGAAATACGTCCATGACAACCTCAAGGAAGGCGCCGCGATCGCCTTCGCCCACGGCCTGAACGTCCATTTCGGCCTGATCGAGCCGAAGCCCGGCGTCGACGTCATCATGATGGCGCCGAAGGGCCCCGGCCACACCGTCCGCGGCGAATATGTGAAGGGCGGCGGCGTCCCCTGCCTCGTGGCCGTCCACCAGGACGCCACCGGCAAGGCGATGGAGCTTGGCCTCTCCTACTGTTCGGCCATCGGCGGCGGGCGGTCCGGCATCATCGAGACCAACTTCCGCCAGGAATGCGAAACCGACCTCTTCGGCGAGCAGGCGGTGCTGTGCGGCGGCCTTGTCGAACTCATCCGCATGGGCTTCGAGACCCTCGTGGAAGCCGGCTACGAGCCCGAGATGGCCTATTTCGAGTGCCTGCACGAGGTCAAGCTGATCGTGGACCTGATCTACGAAGGCGGCATCGCCAACATGAACTACTCGATCTCGAACACCGCCGAGTATGGCGAATATGTCTCCGGCCCGCGCATCCTGCCCTACGACGAGACCAAGGCCCGGATGAAGGCGGTCCTCCGCGACATCCAGACCGGCAAGTTCGTCCGTGACTTCATGCAGGAAAATGCCGTCGGCCAGCCCTTCTTCAAGGCGACCCGCCGGATCAACGACGAGCACCAGATCGAGAAGGTCGGCGAAAAGCTGCGCGCCATGATGCCCTGGATTTCCAAGGGCAAGATGGTGGATCGCTCGCGGAACTGACCGCCGCAGCCCTGCCAGCGGACGGGGCGCCTTCGGGCGCCCCTTTTGATGACCAGCGCGCGGAGGGCCGGATCGTGCTAGACTTCCGGGGCGGCATACTGCTCGGGAGGTTAATCATGGACCGGCGCGACTTCACCCGGACAATGCTCGGCGCGGGCCTGACCGGCTCGGCGCTCATGCTGCCTGTGCCGGGGTTCGGCAATCAGGACCGCGATCGGGACAGGTTGTCCACAGGGGCGATTGGACGGATTCATCTGAGAATCGCCGTCGGCCAGCTCCTCGTGGCCTGGATACTCATCGCCCTGCGGGAGCGGTTTCTCGGGCTCGATCTCAGGCAGGACATGCCGCAGTACCGAGAGGACGGGTTGGGCGAGAGCGACAGCATTCCGCTCCTGGGGGGGCTGCTGCGCCAGCCGCTGAACGTCAGCTTCCGCGGCGCCCAGACGGTGGCGAATGTGGTCCTGGTCAGGAACATGCTGGTGCTTCTGCCCTTCGCGGCCAATATGGCGCCGCCGCGGCAGGTAGCCATCGCCCACCGCAGCCTGAGCTGGGAGCCGGGAGGCCAGTTCAGTGCAGTCCGCATGAAGAATCTGCCGGACGTGCCCCTCCTGACCGATCTGCCGGTGATCGGCCAGGCTTTCCGCAAGCCGGGGGCCTCCGCGAAGCGCAACCTTCTGGTCGTGATCAATCCGTCGATCGTCAATCCGGCCGAGAGCTAGAGCGCCGCCTCAACCGCCGCGACGATGCCGCCCGCGACGTCGACCGTCGGGACGCCCGTTCGGCCGGGACGCCACTTCCCCGCAGGCACTCCCTGACACCTTGCTCCGCGCGACGAGACGTGGCTAGTCTGGCCGAAGGTGATCCGCGAGGCCCCGAGAATGCGCCTGGACCGGCTGGTTTTCATCGTTTCCGCGGTGGTGCTGTCCGCCGTCGCGGTGTTCATGGCCGGGATGTACTCCGGCCACAAGAAGACGCTCGTCTTCAGATGGATCAACCAGGGATACGCCGACCTCAAGGGGTTCTACGCCACCTTCAGGGAATCGAGCCTGCCCCTCAGCCATCTCGGCCCGCACCGGGGACGCGGCGAGGGCGTCACAGCCGGCGCCGGGATCACCGACGGAAAGCTCATCTTCCTTTCCGGTTTCTTCGGCAACAGCAACGCGCTGCGCCTGATCCGGCGTGACGGGAGCGTGGTGGCGGAGTGGCCGGTCGACTACTTCACGCTCTTTCCCGATCGGAGCTACAAGCCCGGCGCTCCGGTCAAGTCGATCCTTTCCGACATCCATGGCGCTGAGATCCACCCGAACGGCGATGTCGCCTTCAACTTCGAGTATCTCGGAACCGTGAAGATGGACCGCTGCGGCACCGTCTTGTGGACCCGCGCTTCCCAGACGCATCACTCGCTCGAGATCGCCCCGGACGGCGGCTACTGGGTGCTGGATCGGCGCACGACGCCGGGCGACGATCCGAGCTATTCGCCGCTCGCGGGCCGCTATGCCGAGGATCTGGCGGAAAAGCTGTCGGCCGACGGCGAGGTCGAGTGGTCCTTCTCGATCCCCCGCATGCAGTTCGACGGTGGAATGAAGGCGATCCTCACGGCGAGTTTCCGCACCCAGAACGACCGTGAGTATCGTGATCGCGAACTCATCCACGCGAACCGGCTGACGATGCTCAGGCCGGAGATGGCCGACGCATTTCCGATGTTCGCCGCCGGCGACTTGCTGATTTCAGACAAGTTCTCCAACGCGATCGCGGTCCACGACGGCAAGACCGGGGCGCTGAAGTGGTTTCAGGTCGGCCCCTTCCTGCAACAGCACGACGCGGAGTTCCGTGCCGACGGCAAGATCACACTCTTTAACAACAACGCCTTCGACGACGCCGAGTACCAGTACGGCTCGCCGGCGGAAACGCACCTCTCCAACATCATGGCCGTCGATCCGGCAACGGGCGCGACCGAAGTCATCTATGGCGACAGGGAGGGCGAGCAACTCTTCTCGATCATCCGTGGCCACCATCAGAGCCTGCCCGGCGGCGGCATTCTGATCACGGAGTTCTCCGGCGGCCGGGTTCTGGAGGTCGATGCCGAACGCAAGACCGTCTGGGAGTTCGTCAACGCGTACGATTCCGACTACGTCGCCGAAGTAACCGGGGCGACGCTGCTGCCCGAAAGCTACTTCACGGTAGCCGACTGGACCTGCACCGCACGCGGGTGATGCCGGGGCCGCCGCGTCAGACCGCCGCCTGCACGGCGCCGACGATGTCGTCGACCACGGCCTCCAGAAGCACCTCGTCCTCGCACTCCGCCATCACGCGGATCAGCGGCTCCGTGCCCGACTTTCGGATCAGGAGACGGCCGGTGCCGTTGAGCCGCGCCTCTGCATCGGCTATCACTTTTCGAACACTATCGACTGAAAGTGGTTCCTGCCCCACCGCATATCGTACATTCTTCAACATCTGCGGCACCGTCTCGAACTGGCGGACAAGCTCTGACGCCTTCCGGCCGGTCTCGGCCATCGCGGCCAGGAACTGAAGCCCGGCGATCAGCCCGTCGCCGGTCGTCGCGAAGTCGGTCATGACGATGTGGCCGGACTGTTCGCCGCCGAGGTTGAAGCCGCCCTCGCGCATCCGCTCGACGACATAGCGGTCGCCGACAGCGGTCCGTTCTAGGCGCAGGCCACGCGTCTGAAGGAACCGCTCCAGACCGAGGTTCGACATGACGGTGGCGACAAGCGCCCCGCCGTTCAGCCGCCCCGCCCCGGCCCAGCGCGCGGCGAGAAGCGCCATGATCTGGTCGCCGTCGGCCACCCGCCCTGTCTCGTCGAGGATCATCACGCGGTCGGCGTCGCCGTCGAGCGCGATGCCGAGGTCGGCGCCATGCGCCACGACCGCCTCCGCCGCCGTGTCGGTATGGGTGGAGCCGCAATGAAGGTTGATGTTGTGGCCGTCCGGGGCCACGCCCACCGGGATCACCTCGGCACCAAGTTCCCACAACACCTCGGGCGCGGCGCGATAGGCGGCGCCATTGGCGCAGTCGATCACGACCTTCAGGTTGGAAAGCAGGCCGCGCGCCGGGAACGTTGTCTTGGCGTATTCGACATAGCGGCCGCGGCCGTCGTCCACGCGCTTCGCGCGGCCGATGTTCTGCGGCTGCGCCAGCGCGATCTCGCCCCCGAGGATGCGCTCGATCTCCGCCTCGGCCTCGTCCGAGAGCTTGAAGCCGTCGGGGCCGAAGAACTTGATGCCGTTGTCGTGCGCCGGGTTGTGGGAGGCCGAGATCATGATGCCGAGGTCGGCGCGCATCGAGCGGGTCAGGTAGCCGACGGCCGGCGTCGGCACCGGGCCGAGGAGAAGCACATTCATGCCGGTCGAGGTCAGCCCCGCGGTCAGCGCGTTCTCCAGCATGTAGCCCGAAAGCCGCGTGTCCTTGCCGATGACGACGCGGTGGCCGTTGCGCCCGTCGGTGCGGAAGTAGCGCCCCGCCGCCGCGCCGAGCCGCAGCGCCATCTCGGCCGTCATCGGATGGGTATTGGCGGTCCCCCGAACGCCGTCGGTGCCGAAAAACTTCCTGCTCATGCGCCTTCTCCGAACGTCACCGCCAGCCAGAGGCGGAGCGCCTGTTTGGTTTCAAATGTATCATGGACGCGGTGGATCTGCACGCCCTGGGCGAGACCGGCGAGTGTCACCGCGATCGTGCCGGGGCCGCGCAGGTCGGCCCGCGCCTCCGCAGCGCCACCGCCGTAGGTGCCGATGAATCGCTTGCGCGAGGCGCCAAGAAGGATCGGCAGCCCGAGGCCGTGGAACAGCGAGAGCCCGCGCAGGAGCGCCAGATTGTGCGCGGCAGTCTTGCCGAAGCCGATGCCGGGGTCGACGACGATGCGCTCGCGGGCGATGCCCGCCGCCTCGGCTGCTGCGACCCGCGCGGCGAGCCAGTCGTAAACGTCGAGCAGCACGTCATCGTAGCGCGGGTCCGCCTGCATCGTCGCGGGCGTGCCCTGCGCATGCATCAGGCAGAGCGGCACCTGCCGTTCGGCGACGAGCGCGGCAAGCCCGGAATCGTAGGTCAGCGCGGCAACGTCGTTCACCACGTCGGCGCCGGCGTCGAGCGCGGCACGGGCGACCGCTGCCTTGCGGGTATCGATCGATACCGGCATGGAGAGCCCGCCCGCGCGCAGCGCGGCGATCACCGGCGCGGTTCGGGCGATCTCCGCGTCTGGATCGACGTCGGCCGAGCCCGGCCGGGTGCTCTCGCCGCCGATGTCGAGGATGTCGGCGCCGTCGGCCGCCATGGCACGGGCCCGGGCGCGCGCATCCCCTGGCGCGAGGAAGCGGCCTCCATCGGAAAAGCTGTCCGGCGTGACATTGAGGATGCCCATGAGCCGGGGCCTGTCGAGCGGAAGTCCCGCCAGTGCCGGGCGCGGCGCGGTGAGGCGGGCGAGAACATCGCCGGGCAGGTCCCTCGCGGCGACCAGACCCCGCGAACCGGCGCGGGTCAGATGCTCGGCCCGGTCGAACCAGCACCAGCCCCCGGCGAGGGGCAGCGCGCCGGACGTTCGGGCGGGATCAGTCATGGCGACGGGGCGGAAATAGTCCATGCCCGCCTCATGGCGCGCGCCGCCAGGGGATGCAAGCGACGGCGTCAGGCGAAGCTTACCGGCACGCGGCAACCCGCCGGGATTGCAAC
>NZ_WBUS01000268.1 GCF_008933605.1 Albidovulum sp. | reverse complement strand
CCCCGATGCTGGCCCGAAAGTGTTAGGGCGCGCATCGGCGGAGGTCCAGTCTCCCCGTGGCGGGCTCAGGCTCCGGGCGGCGCTGCGCCCCCGGAGACGGTGTCTGCGCCGCAGCGCGGGCGGCGCCTCAGGCGCCGACCGCGATCTTCCGCGGCGCGTCCGCCGAGGGCTCGCGCAGCACGTAGCCGCGGCCCCAGACCGTCTCGATGTAATTGTCGCCCCCCGTCGCCTCCGAGAGCTTCTTGCGGAGCTTGCAGATGAAGACGTCGATGATCTTCAGTTCCGGCTCGTCCATGCCGCCGTAAAGGTGGTTGAGGAACATCTCCTTGGTGAGCGTCGTGCCCTTCCGGAGACTCAGAAGTTCCAGCATCTGGTATTCCTTGCCGGTCAGATGCACGGGAGTGCCTTCGGCCTCCACCGTCTTGGCGTCGAGGTTGACGCTGATCTTGCCCGTGCGGATCACCGACTGCGAATGGCCCTTCGAGCGGCGGATGATCGCGTGGATGCGGGCGACGAGTTCCTCGCGGTGGAAGGGCTTCGTCATGTAGTCGTCGGCGCCGAAGCCGAAGCTGCGGATCTTGTTTTCGGTGTCGTCGGCGCCGGTCAGGATCAGGATCGGCGTGTCGACCTTGGCGAGGCGCAACTGCCGGAGCACATCCTGCCCGTTCATGTCGGGCAGGTTGAGATCCAGAAGGATCAGGTCGTAGTCGTAGAGCTTGGCGAGATCGATCCCCTCTTCCCCGAGGTCGGTGCAATAGACGTTCAGGTTGGCATGGGTGAGCATCAGCTCGATGCTGCGGGACGTGGTCGGGTCGTCCTCCACCAGCAGGATTCTCATCAGGCGTACTCCACGTTAATCCCTCGATCATCCCCACTCTGGCGCAGATTGGTTAATCACAAGTTACCGCTGTGACGCCCCACCCCGGAACAACTCAAGGTTGACGGTATTTCTGGATCGCCGTGACTTTCAAGCCTTTTTCGCCGTGCCGCGCCACCGCGTCGCGCCAGAGGCCGAACTCCTCCTCCGAAAGCTGGTAGCGCTCCAGCGCCTCGTTCAGCGGCAGGAGCCCGTAGGCCACCGCCTTCACCACCCGGGCCTTGCGGCTGGCGACCCAGCGCCGCGTTTCGGCAGGTGGCAGGTCCGCGCGCGTCATGACGGTTCCGTCGGGCAAGGTAATCGCCCGCGGACCATCGATCTTTTTCAAGAACATGGTTCACCCCTTCTTCTTCTACCCGCCGGAAAGCCTGCGTCGGCAGGTTTAAGGAGGGGTGAAACCGTGCCTTGTGACTGCGGAGGATTTTCATATATTCGTTCCGTTCTCCCCGGACCCGGTGCGATGCTTGACGAAACCCGACTGAATTCCCTCGGCCTGCCGAAACCGCCGGCAGAAACCCGCGTCGTGGTGGCGATGTCGGGGGGCGTGGATTCGTCCGTCGTCGCCGCCATGCTGAAGGACGAGGGCTACGACGTCGTCGGCGTCACACTCCAGCTCTACGACCACGGCGCCGCGCTGGCCAGGAAGGGCGCTTGCTGCGCCGGCCAGGACATCCACGACGCCCGACGCGTGGCCGAGACGATGGGATTTCCGCATTACATCCTCGACTACGAGAACATGTTCCGCGAGGCGGTGATCGAGGAATTCGCCGACGCCTATCTGGCGGGCGCGACGCCGGTCCCCTGCATCCGCTGCAACGAGCGGGTGAAGTTCAAGGACCTGCTGGCCACCGCGAAGGAGCTGGACGCCGACTGCATGGCGACGGGGCACTACATCCGCCGTGTCGACGGGCCGGCGGGGCCGGAGCTGCATTGCGCGGCGGACCCCAACCGCGACCAGTCCTATTTCCTCTTCTCGACGACACCCGAACAGCTCGCCTTCCTCCGCTTCCCGCTGGGCGGGCTCGCGTCGAAGGCCGAAACGCGCGCGCTCGCCGCGAAATACGGGCTGAGGGTCGCCGACAAGCCCGACAGCCAGGACATCTGCTTCGTCCCGAACGGCGACTACGCGAGCGTCATCGAGAAGCTGCGCCCCGGCGCGGCGGATCCGGGCGAGATCGTGGACATGGCGGGCAACGTGCTCGGTGAGCACCGGGGCGTGATCCACTACACGATCGGCCAGCGCAAGGGCCTCGGCATCGGCGGGCTCGGCGATCCGCTCTACGTGGTCAAGCTCGACCCCGGGACGCGCCGGGTCACCGTCGGGCCGAAGGAGGCGCTCGCCACCCGCAGCGTGCCGGTGCGCGAGATCAACTGGCTGGGCGATGCGCCCTTCGCGAGCCGGCCGGAGTGGCATGTCTCGGTCCGCATCCGGTCCACCCGGCCGCCACGCCCCGCGATCCTGCGGCCGCTCTCGGCGACGACGGCGACGGTGGAGCTTCTTGACCCGGAATCCGGCGTAAGCCCCGGGCAGGCCTGCGTGTTCTACGAAACCGGCGGCAGCCGCATCCTCGGCGGCGGCTGGATCTGGCGCGGTCACTAGGCCGACGGCAGGCCCCGCCCCGGCGCGGCGAGCCGGGCCAGCAC
>NZ_WBUS01000081.1 GCF_008933605.1 Albidovulum sp. | reverse complement strand
CACCGGGTCCGGGCCTCTCGATCCACGGAAGCGGCCAGCGGCTCATCACTCCCGAGCGCGCCCGCCGGTTCCTTGCACGGCTGGACCGCAGATTGTCCGGCCACGTGAGGCTCAGGGCCGCGATGCCGGCCGGCGGCGGGGCGGGCGCATCCACTGCGGCGCTTGTCGCGCTTGCCCGGCTCGCGGGTATCGCCTCTGCGCCGGAAGCGCTGGCGAGGGCTTGCATCGCCGCCGAGGGCGCGAGCGATCCCCTGATGTTTTCCCGCCCGGAAGACCTGCTCTGGGCCTCGCGGGAAGGGCGCGTTCTCGACAGATTTCCGGCCTTGCCGAGGATGGACGTCATCGGCGGCTTTCTCGGTCCGGCCCGCCGCACCGACCCGGGGGACGCCAATTTCCCCGACATTGGCGATCTGATCAGAGCATGGGGCCGCGCAGCGTCGACCGGCCGACCGGAGGCCCTGGCCGAGATCGCGAGCCTTTCCGCCAGCCGCACCCTTGCGCTGCGGGGACCCGAAAGCGATCCGACCGCGGAGCTTGCCCGCGACCTCGGGGCGGCCGGATTTGCGGTCGGCCATACCGGATCGGCGCGCGCGCTGCTATTCGTGCCCGGACGAATCGGCCCCCATGCCGGCGCTGCACTGCGCGCGGCAGGGATGACCGGGATCGTCAGGTTCCGGGTGGGGGTGCGGCGATGACTGGGGCGATCATCATGCTCGTGGCACTTTGCGTCGATGCCGTGCTCGGCTGGCCCGACAGGCTTTTCCGCGCCATCGGCCACCCTGTCACATGGATCGGCAAGATGGTCGACGCGCTCGACCGCTGGATCAACCTCGAGGGGGCCGACGAAGGCGCGCGGCGGATCGCGGGGATCGTCACCGTCGCGGTCGTCGTCGGCGCGGCGGCCGAGATCGCCTGGGTCGTGACCTGGGCCCTTCCGGCGAGTTCGCCGGGCATCGTGCTGGCCGGCATTCTCGCCTGGCCCCTCGTGGCGATGCGCTCCCTGCGGGACCATGTCCGGGCCGTGGCCGATCCCCTCGCCGCAGGCGATCTCCTCGGCGCGCGCCGGGCCGTCGCCATGATCGTCGGACGCGATCCCGACCGGCTCGACCGCGAGGGCATCGCGCGCGCCACGATCGAGAGCCTGGCCGAGAACGCCTCCGACGGGATCGTCGCGCCGGTCTTCTGGGGCGTTCTCTTCGGCCTGCCCGGGATCGCGGCCTACAAGGCGATCAACACGCTCGATTCGATGATCGGCCACCGCACGCAGCGCTACCGCGCCTTCGGCTGGGCCGCCGCCAGGCTCGACGATCTCGTCAATCTCATCCCGGCGCGGCTCACCGGCCTGCTCTTTGCCCTGGTCTCCACCCGTCCGCGCGCGGCGCTTGAAACGATGTGGCGCGATGCGCGTCGCCACCGGTCGCCGAACGCCGGCTGGCCGGAAGCGGCGCTTGCCGGCGCGCTCGAAATCCGCCTCTCCGGCCCCCGCGCCTATCATGACGGCGTCGCCGATGAACCGTGGCTGAACGAAGGCGCCCCCGATCCGCAGCCGGCCGACATCGGGCGTGCGCTTCGCCTGTTTCGCTTCGCGATGCTGGCGATGGCGCTCGGCCTCGCTATCCTGGCGGCCCTCTGATGCGCGACCACGGAGGGAACATCGACGCGGCGATCGCGCGGTTCGGCGGCACCGCGGCAGGCTGGATCGACCTTTCGACCGGCATCAACCGCGTCCCCTATCCCGTGCCGCCGATCCCGGCTCCGGCCTGGACGATGCTGCCGACACGCGCAGCGACGGAGCGGCTGACCGCCGCAGCGCGCGGAGCCTACGGGACGGCAGCGGATATCCTGCCCGTTGCCGGCGCACAGGCGGCGATCCAGATGATCCCGCGGCTCTCGCGGCCCGGCCGCGCCCGCGTGCTGGGCCCCACCTACAACGAACATGCCGGGGCGCTGCGTTCGGCCGGTTGGACGGTGGAGGAGGTGCGAACACCCGAAGCACTGGCAGGCGCCGATCTGGCCGTTATCGTCAACCCGAACAATCCGGACGGTCGCGTGCTCACGCCCGACGCGCTCCGGGCGCTGGCGGGCCGCGTCGGGCGGATCGTCGTGGACGAGAGCTTCGCGGACGCGACGCCGGAGACCTCGGTCGCGCGCGGCGCCCTCGACCACGGCACGCTCGTCCTCCGGTCGTTCGGCAAGTTCTACGGCCTCGCGGGGCTCCGGCTGGGGTTCGTCCTCGGTTCGACCTCCGAGATCGCCCGTCTTGCGGACATGGCCGGACCCTGGCCCGTCAACGGCGCCGCCATCGAGGTCGGCGCCGCCGCGCTTGCCGACCACGCCTGGGCCCGCGACACCCGCGACCGGCTTGCCGGCGAAGCAGGGTGGCTCGATGCGCTTGCCGCCGGGGCCGGTTGGCGCAGCATCGGCGGAACGACCCTGTTCCGGCTCTACGATACTCCGGCGGCCGCGAAGGCGCAGGAGCGGTTGGCGCGCGCGCGGATCTGGTCGCGCATCTTCCCCTACTCCGGAACCTGGCTCCGCCTCGGCCTTCCGGGGGGCGAGGCGGAGTGGAGCCGGCTCGCCGCCGCCCTCGCCTGAGGGCGCCCGTCAGCGCGCCAGCGCCAGAAGCCCCGCGACGTCGAGATGCGCCTCGAGGTGATCGGCCAGCGCGTCGAGAGTCGCCTCGACCTCGGCGCCATATCGCGCGCTCGACGGTGCGCCCAGCATGGACAGGAACGCGGCACGAAAGGCGTCCCCCGCGAACATGCCGTGCAGATAGCTCCCCATGATCCGTCCGTCGGCAGAGATGGCTCCCTCCGGCGCGCCATCGACTAGGGCGAAGGGCCGTGCGCGGGCCGGGCCGTCAGTCCGCCCGATGTGAATTTCGTAGCCCTCCAACCCGGTCCCCGTCGCCGCGTGGCGCGCCTTGGTGCGGGTCACGCGCTTGTCGGGGGTCATCACGGTGCGGACGTCGAGCAGGCCGAGACCCTCGGTCTCGCCGGGCGTGCCTTCGATCCCCTCCGGATCTGCAATCGACCGGCCCAGCATCTGGTATCCGCCGCAGATGCCCAGAACGTGACCGCCGCGCCGGACATGCGCGGCAAGGTCGATGTCCCAGCCCTGTTCCCGCAGGAAGGCGAGGTCGCCGCGCGTGGACTTCGACCCCGGCAGAATCACCAGCGTGGTATCGCCCGGCAGGGCCTCGCCGGCGCGCACCATGGTGAGGCTGACCGAAGGTTCCAGATTCAGTGGGTCGAGATCGTCGAAATTGGCGATGCGACTCAAGGCGAGGCAGGCGATCTTCAGCGGCCCGCCCGCGGATGCGCGGCCGAGGTCGAGCGCATCCTCCGCCGGCAGTTTCGCCGCACCGGCGAAATGCGGCACGACGCCGAAGCCGCGCCAGCCGGTCCGCGCCTCGATCAGCCGGTAGCCGTCGTCGAAGAGCGTCGGATCGCCCCGGAACTTGTTGATCACGAACCCCGACACCATTGCCGCATCGGCAACGTCGAGCACGGCCTGCGTCCCGGCGATCTGCGCGATCACGCCCCCGCGGTCGATGTCGCCGACGAGTACGACCGGCACGCCGGCCGCCCGCGCAAAACCCATGTTGGCGATGTCGCCCGCGCGCAGGTTCACCTCCGCCGGGCTGCCCGCGCCCTCGACGATCACGAGGTCATGGGCCGCCTTCAGGCACGTGAAGCTTTGGAGCACCGGCGCCATCAATTTCGGCTTCAGCGCCGCATAGTCCCTGGCGCGCACCGTGGCCATGCGCCGCCCCTGCACGACGACCTGGGCACCGGTGTCGGTTTCCGGCTTCAGCAGCACCGGGTTCATGTCGGTGTGTGGTTCCAGCCCCGCGGCCCGGGCCTGCAACGCCTGCGCACGGCCGATCTCGCCTCCGTCCACCGTGACGGCCGCGTTGTTCGACATGTTCTGCGGCTTGAAGGGCGCCACCGACAGCCCCCGCCGCCGCGCCGCCCGGCAGAGCCCGGCGACCAGAAGCGACTTGCCGACATTCGAGCCGCAGCCCTGGATCATCAAAGCGCCCACGACCGCCTCCCGACTTCGCGCCCGCGGCGATTGCGGGAGCCTCCGGCGGAGGTATTTGCCGGCAAGATGAAAGGGAGAGCCCGCGTGAGGGGGCGGCACCGCGCCTCGGGCCGGCAAGCCGGGGAAGACGCGGCGCTTTCACCTTGCACGGTCATCGGGACCTCTCCCTGTACCGTGGCTTCACCCTCCATCGGCATGATTGACAAATTGTGACCGTTTTCATCTTGCCCCAAGTACCTCGGGGGTTCGGGGGGTGAAGCGCGATCGGCAAAGGTCCAGTGTACCTTTGCCGCGCGAAACGCCCGGCCCGTGGCCGGGCCGGATGGGCCCCCGGTCCTTGCCTCAGAACTCCACGCCCTTCTGGCCCTTGATCCCCGACCGGAACGGATGCTTCACCAGCGTCATCTCCGTCACCAGGTCTGCGATCTCGATCAGTTCCTCCTTGGCGTTGCGCCCGGTCAGCACGACGTGGGTCATCGCGGGCTTCTCATCCTTCAGGAACGCGACGACCTCGTCAACCGGCAGGTAGTCGTAGCGCAGCGCGATGTTGATCTCGTCGAGAAGCACCATGCGGTTGCGCTCGTCGCGGATCAGATCCTTGGCCTTCTCCCAGCCACGTCGCGCGGCGGCGATGTCGCGTTCCTTGTCCTGCGTCTCCCAGGTGAACCCTTCGCCCATCGCGAAGAACTGGCAGAGGTCGGCGAAATGGCCCTCGATCAGGCGCCGCTCGCCGGTGTCCCAGGCACCCTTGATGAACTGCACCACCGCGCAGGGCATTCCGTGGGCGATGCAGCGCAGGATCATCCCGAAGCCGGAAGAACTCTTGCCCTTGCCGGCGCCGGTATGGACGATGATCAGGCCCTTCTCGCCCTCTTTCGTTGCCATGATCCGGTCGCGCGCGGCCTTCTTCTTCGCCATCTTCTGTGCGTGGCGGGCGAGGTCATCGGCCGGGTCGGTCGGTTTTGGGTCGGTCATGGTCCCTTCCGTTGCTTGACAAGTCAGTGCCTCATGCCTCAGGTGAGGCGGCGCTGGTTCCTGTCTTAGGGCAGGCGAAGAGGGAATGCGACCGGCTTTGCGACCTATCGGGACGCGACGCCGAAGCGCAGCCGCCCCCGCGACCGTGACCGGAGAGGTCCCCTGAAGCCACTGGCGCGAGCCGGGAAGGCGGGAGGGCCGCCGGGGGTTCCGAAGGGAACGCCCCGAGATCCGCAAGCCGGGAGACCTGCCAGCGCGACACGTGACGGCGGACGGGGGGTTCCGCGACCGGCTCGGGGCACGCGCGCATGGATCAGCCATGGCAGACGGCCCTTCGCAGGCCCCTCCCGCGAAAGGAAGGAACGGCCCGAGTGAGCGTGACGCTTCATGTCTGCACCACCTGCACAACGGGGCGCGCGGTTGCCGAGGGCGATCAGGCCCCGGGTGCAAGGCTACTTGCCGCGTTGCGTCGCGCCGGCGCGCCGGCGGGTGTGCGGATCGAGCCGGTCGAGTGTCTTTCCGCCTGCGATCACGGCTGCAATATCGCGCTGACGGGGCCCGGGCGCTGGTCCTATGTCTATCGCGGTCTGGATCCCGACAGGCATGTGGCCGACATCCTTGCCGGTGCGGCCGCCTACGCCGCAACCGCCGACGGCATCGTCCCCTGGCGCGAGCGTCCCGTCATATTCCGCAAGCAGTCGCTTGCGCGCATTCCCCCGATGGAGAGCTGAATGGCAGACCTCAACAAGATCCCCGTCACCGTCATCACCGGCTTCTTGGGCTCGGGCAAGACGACCCTGATCCGCCACCTCATGCAGAACCCGCAAGGCAGGCGACTCGCCGTGCTGGTGAACGAGTTCGGCTCGGTCGGCATGGACGGCGAGATCCTGAAATCCTGTGCCGACGAGATGTGCCCCGAGGAGAACATCGTCGAACTGGCGAACGGCTGCATCTGCTGCACCGTGGCCGATGACTTCATTCCGACGCTCGAGGCGTTGATGGCGCGCCCGGTGCGGCCCGATCACATCCTTATCGAGACGTCGGGTCTCGCCCTGCCGAAGCCGCTCCTGAAGGCTTTCGACTGGCCGGCGATACGCTCGCGCATCACCGTCGACGGTGTGATCGCGCTCGCCGATGCCGAGGCCGTGGCGGCGGGGCGCTTCGCGCCCGACGTCGCAGCGGTCGAGGCGCAACGCGCGGCCGACGACTCTCTCGACCATGAGACGCCGCTTTCCGAGGTCTTCGAGGACCAGATTTCCTGCGCGGACATCGTTCTCCTGACCAAGGCCGACCTGGCAGGCGAGTCGGGGATCGCCGCTGCGCGCGCCGCGGTGGAGGCCGAGGCGCCGCGGCGGCTGCCGATCCTCGCCATGGAAGAGGGGCGCATCGACCCCGCCGTGATCCTCGGCCTGAACGCGGCCGCGGAGGACGATCTCCATTCCCGACCGTCACATCACGACGGGGCCGACGACCACGAGCACGACGACTTCGACACTGTCGTCATGGAGTTGCCCGAGATCGCCGATCCCGAGGCGCTGAAGCACGCCATCGTCCGGCTTGCGCGGGAACAGAACATCCTGCGCGTGAAGGGCTACGTCGCCGTCCGGGGCAAGCCGATGCGGATGCTTGTCCAGGCGGTGGGCGAACGGGTGCGCGCGCAATACGACCGGCCCTGGGGTGACACGCCTCGGGTGACGCGGCTCGTCGTCATCGGCGAGCACGACCATGTCGATCCGGCCGCCATCCACGCGGTCCTTTCGACCGGAACGCAGGAGGTCTGAGGCCTTCAGATGCATGTCATCTTCCGCGAGAGCCACGGGCTCGAGGAGACCGAAACACCGACCGACCTCGGCCAGTCCCCGGCCGAGCTGGTGGTGCTGTCCTTCTCCGACAGCGACCTCGGCGCCTTCGCGGCCGGGTGGCATCGCGGCAAGGCATCGCTGCCGACCCTCAGGCTGGCCAACCTCGTCGCGCTCCGTCACCCCCTGTCGGTCGACACCTATGTCGAGCGCACCCTTTCCGGCGCGAAGGGCATCCTGATCCGGCTCATTGGCGGCGAGAGCTACTGGGCCTACGGGCTGGCGCAGGTGCAGGACCTCTGTCGGCGCAGGGGCATCGCGCTGGCCGTCCTGCCCGCCGACGGGCAGGAGGATGGACGGCTCGACGCGCTGTCCACCTTGCCGAAATCGACCCTGCGCCGGCTGCAATCGCTCTGCGACGCAGGCGGGGCGGTCGCGGCGCAGGCCGCGCTGCAGCAACTGGCGCTGGCGGCCGGGCTCTATGCCGGTCCGGTGTCGGGCGACAAGACCGTCCCTGCTTTCGGCTGGTACCGACCCGGGGAGGGTGTGGTCGCTGCCCCCGGGGCCGATGACCGGCCGCTTGCCGTCGTCACCTTCTACCGCTCCTACCTGACCGCCGCCGATACCGATCCCGTCGACGCGCTGATCGCGGCGCTGCGCGCGCGCGGCTTCGCCGCCATCGGCGCCTTCGCCGCCTCGCTCAAGGACGCCGCCGCCGCCGACTGGCTGCGGGGCGAACTGATCCGCCTCGCCCCCGCCACCATCGTCAATGCCACCGCCTTCTCGGCCAGGGGGGCGGACGGTGCGGCCTCGCCGCTCGACGCGCCCGGCTGCCCGGTCTTCCAGGTCGCGCTCTCCACGGCGCGGCGGCGCGACTGGGCCGTCGCCGACCGCGGCCTGTCGCCCGCCGATCTCGCCATGCACGTCGTCCTGCCCGAGGTTGATGGTCGCCTCTTCGCCGGAGTGGCGAGCTTCAAGAGCCCCGGGCGCCGCGACCCAGACCTGCAATTTTCCCGCTTCGCACACCGTGCCGACCCGGAACGGATCGCCAGCATCGCCGACCGTGTGGCGGGCTGGCACCGGCTGGCGGCGACCCCGGCGGCCGATCGCGCCGTCGCGCTGATCCTCTCGACCTATCCCGGCAAGGCGCATCAGCTGGCCCATGCCGTCGGCCTCGACGCGCTGGCTTCGACCGAGGGCATCCTCGCCGCGCTCCGGGTCCAGGGTCACGCGGTGGCGCCCGGCGAGGGGCTGGGTCAGGCGCTGAGCGTCAAGACCGCGGATTGGCCGGTTTCGGCCTATGCAGACACTCTTTCGGCCCTGCCTGCGCCGCTGCGCGAAGCCCTCTTCGCCGCCTGGGGCGATCCGGAAACCGATCCTGCCGTTGCCGACGGCCATTTCCGCTTCCGCGCCATCCGCCGGGGCCGCGCCATCGTCGCGCTGCAGCCCGAGCGCGGCGAGGTGAGGACGCGGGGCGACGACTACCACGACCTGTCCCGTACCCCGCGCCACGCCTACGTTGCCTTCTACCTCTGGCTCCGGTCGCAGGGCTTGCACGCGCTGATCCATGTCGGCGCCCACGGCACGCTCGAGTGGCTGCCGGGCAAGTCGGTGGCGCTGTCCGCGGAGTGCTGGCCCGAGGCGCTGACCGGCCCCCTGCCGGTCATCTACCCCTTCATCGTCAACGACCCGGGCGAGGCGGCGCAGGCCAAGCGCCGGATGGGCGCCGTCACCATCGGCCACCTGCCGCCGCCGCTCATCGACAGTGCCGTGCCGGAAGAACTCAACCGTCTCGAACGGCTGCTCGACGAATACTCGACCGCCGACGGGCTCGACCCCGCCCGCCGGGAACGGCTGATCGCCGCGATCCGCGAGGAGGCGCGGGGGCGCGGTGTCGAGGACGATCTGGGCATCCCCGAGGATGCCTCGCCCGCCGAGGCGATCACCCGGATCGACCGCTTCGTCTGCGACATCAAGGAAAGCCAGTATGGCGACGGTCTGCACGTCTTCGGCACCGGGCAATGCGGGGCCGAGGAAAATGCCGGGCTGCTGGAGGCGCTGAACGGCCGGCGGGTCGCGGCGGGCCCGTCCGGCTCACCCTTCCGCGGGCGGACCGACGTTCTGCCCACGGGGCGCAACCTGTACACCACCGATCCGCGTGCGGTGCCCTCGCGCGCCGCCCATGCCCAGGGCGTGAAACTGGCCGAGGAACTCCTCCGCCGCCACCTTCAGGATCACGGTGACTGGCCGAAATCGCTGGTGATCGACCTCTGGGGATCCGCCACCATGCGGACGGCAGGCGAGGAATTCGCCATGGCGTTGCACCTCGCGGGCCTTGCCCCGAAATGGGACGAGGGGTCCGAGCGCGTTTCGGGCTTCGAGGTGATCCCGCTTGCCCTGCTGCGCCGCCCCCGGATCGACGTCACCTTGCGCGTTTCCGGCCTGTTCAGAGACGTATTCCCGGGCCTCGCCCAGCTGTTCGAGGGTGCCGCCGCGGCGCTGGCGGAGCGCGGGGAATCGCCGGAGGACAACCCCTATCTGCGCGCCGCGCCGCGTGTATTCGGGCCGAAGCCCGGCCTTTACGGCCTCGCCATGGCCGAGGCGATCGAGGACTACGGACCCGAGGGTCGGCTGGCGGCGGGAGAGGCCTGGCTCGCGGGCTCCGAATGGGCCATCGACGCCACGGGCGCGGCGCGTCCTGCCCGCGCGGCACTGGAAGCGCAGGTGAGGGGCGCCGATGGCTTCGTCCATGTCCAGGACCTCGCCGAGACCGACCTTCTCCTCGCCTCCGACTATGCGGCCCACGAAGGCGGGTTCGCCGCCGCCGTGGCGCGGCTCGGCGGCACCGCCCCAGCGCTCTACCACCTCGACGCCACCCGCCCCGACGATCCACGCGCCCGCACCCTGCCCGAGGAGATCGGTCGCGTCGTCCGTGCCCGCGCCGCCAATCCCGCCTGGGCCGATGGCATGATGCGCCACGGCTTCCGCGGCGCCGCCGAGATCGCCGCGACGCTCGACCACATGGCGGCCTTCGCGCATCTGGCCCGCGCGGTGCCGGCGCATCTCTTCGACCTGTACCACGCGGCGACGCTCGGCCGCGACGAGGTCGTGGCCTTCATGGAGGCGGAAAATCCCGCGGCGCTTCAGGCGCTGCGCGACCGCTTCGCCGCCCTGCAAGACGCCGGACTCTGGGTCACCCGGCGCAATTCCGTGGCGATGGAGGCGCGGCGATGAGCGCGCCCGTCATCAAGGGGTGGTGCCCCGGCGCGCTGAGGCCGATGCTTTCGGGCGACGGCCTCGTCGTCCGCGTCCGCCCGCGCGGCGGGCGGCTGACGCAGGCGCAGGGGAAGGGCATCGCCGATCTCTCCGCGCGCCACGGCAACGGTCTCATCGACCTCTCGGCCCGCGCCAATATCCAGTTGCGCGGCATCTCCGAGGCAGATCATGGCCGGCTGATCGAGGGCCTCGCCGCGCTCGGCCTGATCGACGAGACGACCGAGGTCGAAAGCCGCCGTAACATCACCGTGACGCCGTTCTGGCGGCACGGCGACGGCGTGCAGGAGGTCGTGACCTCGCTGGCCGGGGCCCTCGGCCGCCCGGACGCGCCGCCGACGCCGGGTAAGTTCGGCTATGCGGTGGATTGCGGGGCGGAGCCAGTCCTGTCCGAGATCTCCGCCGATATCCGCATCGAACGCGGCCCGGGCGGCACGCTTCTGGTCCGCCCCGATGGCGCCGCGACCGGCGCGGCGGCCACCCTCGGCAATGCAGCGACGCTGGCCGTCGATCTGGCGCAGTGGTTCCTCGCCACCGGCGGCGCGCCCGATGGGCGGGGTCGGATGGCGGCGCATCTGGCCAGGGGCGTGCGGCTGCCCGACATCTTCACCGACCTCCCCGCCCGTCCGCGCGCCACCGCTCCGGCGCCCGCCCCGGGGCCTTTGCCGCCAGGCTTCCTCGTCGCTTTCGAATTCGGGCAGATGATGGCGGAGACCATGTCTCGGCTTGCCGAAACCGGTTCGCTCCGGATCACCCCCTGGAGGATGATCCTGATCGAGGATGCGACCGAGGCGCCCCCGATTCCCGGCCTCATCATCGACCCGGCCGATCCGATGCTGCGCGTGATTGCCTGCACCGGCGCGCCCGGCTGCCCGCAGGCCCTCGTCGCGACGCGCGAACTGGCCCGCGCGCTGGCAGGCGCCCTGCCTGCCACCGCGAGGCTCCACGTCTCCGGCTGCGCCAAGGGCTGCGCCCATCCCGCCCGGGCGCCGCTGACCCTGGTCGGCCGTGCCGGCGGCACGCTCGACCTGATCCGCGACGGCACCGCCGCCGATGCCCCGTCGCTGACCGGGCTCGCCACCGCGACGCTTGCCGCAAACCCCACCCTTCTGACCGAGACGGCCCATGCCTCATAGCTACCAGACCGATGGCGCGGCGATCTACGCCGAGAGCTTCGCCACCATCCGGGCCGAGGCCGACCTCGCCCGCTTCACGCCCGAGGAGGAACCGGTCGTCGTCCGCATGATCCATGCCGCCGGAATGGTGGGGCTGGAACGCCATGTCGGCTTCTCGCCCGGCATGGCGATCGCAGCCCGCGCCGCGCTGGAAGCCGGCGCGCCGATCCTCTGCGACGCGCGGATGGTGAGCGAGGGCATCACCCGCTCGCGCCTGCCGGCAGGCAACGAGGTGATCTGCACCCTCCATGACCCGCGCGTGCCGGGCCTCGCGACGGCGATGGGCAACACCCGCTCCGCCGCCGCGCTGGAACTGTGGCGTCCGCACCTTCGGGGTGCCGTCGTCGCCATCGGGAACGCGCCGACGGCGCTCTTCCATCTTCTCAACATGCTCGAAGACCCGGCCTGCCCGTGCCCTGCGGCGATCATCGGATGCCCGGTGGGCTTCGTCGGCGCGGCGGAATCCAAGGATGCGCTGATGGACGACCTGCCGGCGCCGTCGCTCATCGTCAGGGGCCGGCTCGGCGGTTCGGCGATCACGGTCGCGGCCGTGAATGCGCTCGCGAGCCGGAAGGAATGACGATGGGCCCCAGCCACGGCAAGGTCATCTGCGTCGGCCTCGGCCCCGGCGACCCGGAGCTGATGAGCGTCCGGGCCGACCGCCTCGTGCGTTCGGCGGCGCATGTCGCCTACTTCCGCAAGGCCGGCCGCGCCGGGCAGGCGCGGCAGATCGTCGACGGAATGCTCGCCCCCGGCGCCAACGAATACCCGATGGAATACCCGGTGACGACCGAGATCCATTTCTCGGACCCGGAATACAACCGCCAGCTTGCCGAATTCTACGAAGACTGGGCGCAGAGACTGGCCGAACTGGCCGGAACAGGGACTGTTCTTGTCCTCTGCGAGGGCGACCCGTTCTTCTACGGTTCCTTCATGCACCTGCATTCCCGGCTTCAGGGCCGCGCCGAGGTCGAGGTCGTTCCCGGCATCACCGGCATGTCCGGCTGCTGGACCGCGACGGGCATCCCGATCACCTGGGGCGACGACGTGCTGACCGTGCTGATGGCCACCCTGTCGGAGGACGAGCTCGAGGCGCGCTCGCGCGAAGCCGATGCACTCGTATTCATGAAGATCGGGCGGAACCTGCCGAAGCTGCGTCGCGCGCTCGCCAAGTCGGGACGTCTGGGCGCCGCCTGGCTCATCGAGCGCGGCACGATGCCCGGCCAGCGCGTGCAGCGGCTGGTCGAGGCCGATGAGGTGACGCCCTATTTCTCCATCGTCGTGGTCCACGGCCAGGGGCGGCGGCCATGACCGGCTGGCTTGCCGTCGCCGGGCTCGGCCCGGGGGATGAAAGGCTGGTGACGGAGGAGGTGCGCGCGACCCTGGCCGAGGCGACCGACGTGGTGGGCTACATCCCCTATGTCGCCCGCGTCGCGTCGCGCGAGGGTCTGCGGCTGCACCCCTCCGACAACCGGGTGGAGATCGACCGCGCCCGCCATGCGCTCGACATGGCGGCGGAGGGTCGGCGTGTCGTTGTCGTCTCCTCGGGGGATCCTGGCGTCTTCGCCATGGCGGCGGCGGTGTTCGAGGCGCTGGAACGGCGCCCCGATCCGGGTTCCTTCGACATCCGCGTCCTGCCCGGGATCACCGCGATGCTCGCCGCCGCCGCGCGGCTCGGCGCGCCGCTCGGCCACGATTTCTGCGCCATCAACCTGTCCGACAACCTCAAGCCCTGGGAGCTGGTCGAACGCCGCCTGAGACTTGCGGCGCAGGCGGGCTTCGCCATGGCCTTCTACAACCCGCGATCGAGGACCCGCCCGCACCAGTTCGCCAGAGCGCTGGACATCCTGCGCGAGGAATGCGGGCCAGACCGGCTCATCTCCTTTGCTCGTGCGGTGACGACGCCGGAGGAGGCGCTGGCAACCGTCACCTTGGCCGAGGCCACGCCAGAGATGGCCGACATGCGCACGGTGGTGATACTCGGCAATGCCGATACCCGCCGGGTCGGGCATTTCGTCTACACGCCGAGGTCGGCCGGATGAGCAAGGAAGTCCATCACCTCCTCGACGCTGCGCGCGACCCGGCGGGTTGGCAGCGCGGGCCGGTCGATCAGGATCACGGGCAGGCCAAGCGCGCGCGCCGCGTCGAGCTTGGCCTTTGCGCCCGTTCCGCCGGCATTCTTGGCCACAATGACCTCGATGCCATGGGTGCGGAGAAGCGCCGCGTCCCCTGCCTCGGTGAACGGGCCGCGGGCAATGACGACTTCGGTGTCAGGCAAGGGCAGCACATCCCCGGGCGGGTCCACGAGGCGAAGCAGGTAGCGGTGCTGCGGCTTGGCGGCGAAGGGCTCCAGGTTCTGCCGGCCGATGGCAAGGAAGACCGGTGCGGGCGCATCCGGCAGCGCGGCCACCGCGCCCGCGATGTCGGGTACATGCCGCCAATCGTCGCCCGGTCCGTCCGCCCAGGGTGCGCGTTCGAAGGCGCAGAGCGGCACATTCGCCGTACCGCAGGCTTCGACGGCGTTCCGACTCATCCGGGCGGCGAAGGGGTGAGTGGCATCAACGACATGGGTGATGCCTTCCTCCCGCAAGCAGCGCACAAGACCCTCGGGTCCGCCGAAACCGCCGATCCGGGTCGACAGCGGCTGCTCGACTGGGGCCCCGGTGCGCCCGGCATAGGAGAAGACCGCGTCGATCCCCGCGGCGGCGAGCGCCCGGGCGAGCTGGCTCGCCTCGGTCGTGCCGCCGAGAAGAAGGACGCGGGTCATGGCTGATCCCTGGCTGACGATCATCGGACTTGGCGAAGATGGACTGGCGGGGTTGTCGGAGGCAAGCCGCGCCGCGCTCGCAGCTGCCGAGATCGTCTTCGGGGCGCCCCGGCACCTTGCCCTCGCCGGCGCCGGAGATCGGGGCCGGGAATGGCCCATACCGTTCGGAATCGACCCTGTTCTGGCGGAAGCGGGCCGTAAAGTGGTCGTCCTTGCCTCGGGCGATCCGTTCTGGTTCGGCGCCGGCGGAAGCCTCGCGGCGCGTCTGCAGCCTGGCGAATGGACCTGCCATCCTGCCCCGTCGACCTTTTCCCTCGCCGCCGCGCGACTCGGCTGGCGGCTTGAGGAGACGCTCTGCCTCGCCTTGCACGCCGCGCCCTTCGAGCGACTCGTCCCGGTGCTTGCCCGCGGTGTGCATGCCATCTGCCTCCTGCGCGATGCCGCGGCCGCCGGGGAGCTCGCCGGCTGGCTGGCCGACAAGGGCTTCGGCGCCTCCCGCCTCACCGTTCTCGAATCGCTGGGTGGCCCGGAGGAACGGCTGCGGACCGTGAGTGCCGGGGGGTTCGACCTGCCGGACGTCCGCCACCCCGTCGCGGTGGCCGTAGCGGCGGCCGGTGCGGCCGGTATGCCGCGCGCGTCGGGGCTTGCCGACGAACTCTTCGCGCATGACGGCCAGATCACCAAGCGACCGGTTCGCGCCCTGACGCTTTCGGCGCTGGCACCCCGCCCCGGCGAGGTGCTGTGGGACCTTGGCGCCGGCTCAGGGTCGGTGTCCGTCGAATGGTGCCTCGCGGCGCCCGGCGCCAGCGCGCACCCCGTCGAGGCGCGCCCTGACCGCACGGGAAACATCCGGGCCAACGCAAGCGCATTCGGCCTCGCGCATCGCATTACCGTGACGGAGGCACGCTGGGCCGAGGTGCTCGCCAGCCTGCCCGCGCCGGACGCCGTCTTTATCGGCGGGGGTGCGGACAAGGCTGGAATAGACACTCTTTGGGATCTGATCCCACAGGGCGCACGACTCGTGGTCAACGCCGTGACACTGGACTCGGAGGTGCTTCTCGCCGGCTGCCATGCGCGTCGCGGCGGCACGCTCCTCAGGATCGAACTCGCTGCGGCCGAGCCCCTCGGCCGCCTGCGCGGCTGGCAGCCCGCCCGCCCGGTCGTGCAGTGGAGTGCCGTGAAATGAGGGTGGCGGGAATCGGTTTCCGTGCGGCCGCGACGGTCGAGTCGCTTGCGGACGCGCTAGGGCGCGCCGGCGGAGGCGTGGACCTGCTGGCGACCGCCTGCGGAAAGGTGGATGCGCCGGCGTTCCTTGCCTTCGCCCGGGACCTTGGCCTTCCGGTCCTCGGCATCGCCCGGGACGCGCTTGCGCGGGAGCGGACACTGACCCATTCCAGCCGCGTCGCCGACCGGTTCGGAACCGGATCGCTGGCCGAGGCGGCCGCACTCGCGGCGGCGGGGCGACGAGCCGCGCGCGGTCTCGGCGGACGGGCTGGCGACGGCGGCGATTGCAGAAAGGACGGATGGATGACGGTGCATTTCATTGGCGCGGGGCCCGGCGCGGCGGACCTTTTGACGCTGCGGGGGCGGGACC
>NZ_WBUS01000080.1 GCF_008933605.1 Albidovulum sp. | reverse complement strand
GTGGCGATGCGGCGGTCGAGGGCGAAGCCTTCGATCCCGGCTTCGGCCTGCCCCTCACCCGGCAGGCCGAAGCCGGGATCGAAGGCTTCGGCCTGCCGGGTGAGGGGCAGGCACCGCCCCCGGGCGTCGGGGCCCCGCCGCCGCCGGCGCAGGGCGCAGCACCGCCCCAGGCGATCCGCATCGACCCGGAGATCACGACCTTCGAGCTGCGCGATTTCGGCGTGCCGCCGGTACCCCAACTTCGTCAGGGCGAGTTTGCGGCGCCGACGCCGACCAGTCTTCCGGGCGCCTTTTTGGTCACCACCGAGCAACTGGCCAATGCTCTCAACCAGGGCATGGTCGTGGTTCTGGTGGACGTCTACGGGGGGACATACAACATCCCCGGATCGTTCGTCGGGGTGCCGATGGGCGGGCCAGGCACGTTCCAAGACGCGATGCAGCAACAGGTGTCGCTGTGGCTGTTCCAGATCACTGGGGGTAACCCGGCGCAGGCGATCGTGTTCTACTGCAGCGATCCCAATTGCTGGCTTAGCTACAACGCCGCTCTTCGGGCGGTCGCCGCGGGTTTCAGCAACGTGTACTGGTACAGGGGAGGTCTGCAGGCGTGGCAGATGAGCGGCCTGCCCCTGGTGCCGTCGAGCTTCTGACGAGGGAGGGTGTCATCTCGCGGCCGATCGCTCTCGCGCTGCTGCTCTTCCTGTCGGGCGGGGCCGGCCTTCATGCCGACCCCACCGCCGATGTGAAGGCTCTGGTCGAACGGTCCGTGGACGCCTACAGGGCCGGAGCGACACAGAGCGCGATCGATCTGGCCGAGCAGGCGGAGGCGCTGGCGCGCAGCATGCCGGCAGCCGAGGCCGAAGCCCGGGCGACCGCCTTCGTCCATCGGGCACGACTGCTGCTTCTGGGTGGTGACCCGCCCGAAGTCGCCGCGGCGCTGCTGGACGAGGCTTTGCGTGGCCTGACCGATGCCGGCGCTTTTCCTTCCGAGCCATGGCTCGGGACCATGGGCCTTCTAGCCGAGATGGATGCCAATGCCGGGCGGGTGGATTCTGCGCGCGCTCGCGTCAAGGAGTTCATGCAGACCGCCCGGCCGACGCCGTGGCGCGCGCCGGCCGCGGCAACTGCGGCCAGCATCCACTTCCGTCTGGGTAAGTTTGCCGACGCGGCATTGCTTCTCGAAGAGACCCTGGCCGTAGATCACTCGGTGCTTGCGGCGGTCTATGGCGATGTCTTCGTGGCCTGGGCCCGCGCGCAGGAAGCCGCCGAGGTCGAGGGGCGGATTGATGACGCTGTGGCGCTGATTGAAGGGCGCCTCGCCATCCTCGACGCCTTTCCTGTCGATCCCGACAAGAGTGGTCGACGGGCACTACTGTTCGGCAAGTTCTACCTGCTTCACGAAGCCGCCCGCTACGGGGCCGCCGCCGACGCGCTGAGGCTCTGGGCGAAGACCGGCCAGCCTACCGACGAAGAACTGGGCTTCATCGACCGAATGGCCACACTGACGCTGGACTACGCACAGCTCTCCGGTGCGGTCGAGCTGCGCAGCGTTCAACTCGACTACGCGGAACTTGCCGTCGCCTTCACGGAACTCGTGGGCGACACGTCCGATCCCCGGCTGGGATGGGCGCTACGCGAGCGTGCGGCGGCGGAAAAGGGCCTCGACCGGATCGCGACCTCGACCCAGTCGCTGCGTCAAGCCGCAGAGGTCCTCGCGCGCACCGAAGAGGGCCGCGCCGGGCTGCATCTGGTGCTGTCCGACCTGGCGGCCAACGCCTGGGTCGAAGGCAAGCTTGCGCTTTCCCGCGATCTCTATGCGCAGGCCGATGCAGCGTACCAGGCGGCACTGACCGCGGGTGCGCCGCCGATGGCGACGATCGATCGCGCCATCGAGTCCGTCAACCGGGCGAATCTCGCTGTCGATCTGGGCGACGGCGCTTCGGCGCTGCGGCTTGCGGCCGAAGCGCGCGCGCTGTTTCAGCAGGATGCCGCCCAAGGCGAGCAGAAATGGAACGCCCGGGCCGTGGGCGCGCGGATCGCCGCCGTCGAGGCCCGTGCCCTGGCTCTGACCGGCCAGTGGACCAAGGCAATCGGCACTGCCCTGGATGCCGTTGAGCTTGCACGGAGTTCCTATCCCGAGGGGCATCCAGACCTGGCGCGCGCGCTTGTCAACGCGGGCGATCTCGTCGCGGCCACGGGCGAGGCGGCCAAGGGCATCCCCCTGATGCAGGAGGGCGCGGAGCTGCTGGCCCGTGCGTTGCCCGCAGACACGCCGCAGGTCCTGGGCGCGCAGCTAAAGCTTGCCCTCGTGCAGTTGACCACCGGCGACCGCGCGGCGGCGCTCGATGTGCTGCGAAGGGTGGCCGAGTCCCGCAAGGCGCCGGCTTACCGCGACACCCTGCCCGAGGCGGCGTTCGACTTCGAGACACTGGCCTGGTTGCTTCTGGAGGATCGGCACCGCGGGGACGGCCAAAGCCTCGATGACGCATTCGAGGCCCTGCAATGGACACAGGTCACCCGGTCGGCAGAGGCGCTGTCCCAGCTCGAGACCCGGATCGCCTCGGCCGATGCGGGTCTGGCGCCCTTCCTGAAGCGGCGCCAGGATCTGGTCGAGGAACATCGGCGCACGACATCGCGCGTGCTAGCCGCTTATGCCGGGGAGCTGGCCGATCCGCCGGCCGTCGTGACTATGAACGCGCGCCTGGCAGAGATCGACGCGACGCTGCACGGCATCGACGCTGACCTTGCAGCCCTTGGCCTCGAGGTGACAGGGATCGCGGCGGTGCGACCTCTGTCCATTGCCGAGGTCCAGGGGCTGTTACGGCAGGGAGAGGGTCTCATCACCTTCGCGCTCCCGGGGCTAAGTCCCTCGCGGGTGCCGGGGATCGACGCCACCTCGAACCGGGCGATCCTGGTGACGCGAAATGGCGTCGCCGTCGGCCGCGTCGCCGAGCCCAGCCGACGGGCGCTGGATGACCGCGTACGCGCCTTCCGCTGCAGCGTGGCGGTCAGCGACCCCGGCTGCGGCCGGCATCTGGCCGCCGACTTCCGCGGCGCAATGATCGAGGGCGGCGTCACCGATGCGCGGGACTATTTCGATCTGGCGACCGCAAATCGGTTGTACCTCGACCTTTTCGGCGGCGTTGCCGATGCGCTCGATGACGTCGAACACCTGATCGTCGTGCCGCCTGCGGACCTGCTGGGCCTTCCGTTCGCCGCGCTTGTCACGACAGCCGAGGCCCCGCCCCGACTGGGCGCAGCAAGCTGGCTGATCCGCGACCACGCGCTGTCGGTCCTGCCATCAGTCGCCAGCCTGCGAACGCTGCGGGGCTTTCCTTCCCCGGGGATGCGTGGCCGCTATCTTGGCGTCGGTGATCCGGTCATCGGCTCGGGCGGTCCGGTCGACTGCGCCTCTATCGCCCCGGCGGCGCTGCGTACGGCATCGGAAGATCACCCCTACCTGTCCGGACCGGACGCCGCAGACGGCTTGCGTCTGGCCGATCCCGCCGCGCTGCGACTTCTGCCGCGCCTGCCGGACACCGCCTGCGAGGTCGAATCGATCGGCCGCCTGTTCAGTCCGGGTCAGTCCGACATCCTACTGGGCCCGGAGGCGCGCGAAACCGAAATCAAACGGCGCAGCATCGATGGGCGGCTGTCGGAGTACGACGTGATCCTGTTCGCAACCCACGGCCTGATGACGGGCGAAAGCGGGACCGCCGCGCCGGGGCTGGTACTGACGCCGCCTGAACAGGCGACGCCCGACGATGACGGCCTTCTGACCGCCGCCGAGATCGCGACCTTCGATCTTTCCGCCCGGCTGATCGTCCTGTCGGCCTGCAATACCGCAGCGGGCGAGACACAGGCCGCCGATGGTCTGTCGGGTATAGCGCGGGCGTTCTTTCACGCCGGGGCGCATGCGGTGCTCGTGACCCAATGGTCTGTATACTCGGACGCAGCGCTTCGGGTGTCGACAGGCCTTCTGTCCGACTTCGCGTCGAGTGGTTTCGCAGAAAGCGCACAGAGCTTGCGCCGGACGCAACTGGCGATCCTGGAAGATCCCGCAAGCGACGTGCTTCGGCAGCATCCGTCCTACTGGGCGCCTTTCACGCTGGTCGGATCCGACTGAGCCCGAGGGCTGCGGAAAGAAGTGACGCATCGTCCCAGCAGCCGAGTTCGGTCCGCTTGTTGTCAGCGATCCCGTAGGCCCGCCGCTGCGCCTCGGTCAGATGCCCAAGAACGATCACCGGCGCCTCGGTGAGCCCCACTCCATGGCTCTGATGATGGGTTGGGTAGGGCTTCGTTTATGTCGCCTTCGTAATCGACGCTTACGCCCGCAAGATCGTCGGCTGGCGGGTCAGCACCTCACCCCATGCCGGGTTCGTTCTCGATGCACTCGAACAGGCCGTCCATGAGCGGCGCCCGGTCAAGGGCATGGGGCTGGTTCACCACAGCGACCGCGGCAGCCAGTATCTGTCAATCAAATACACCGAACGGCTGGCCGAGGCAGGCACCGAACCTTCGGTCGGCAGCGTCGGCGACAGCTACGACAATGCGCTTGCCGAAACGATCAACGGCTTGTTCAAGGCCGAGGTCATCCACCATCGCGGCCCGTGGCGCAGCTTAGAGGCTGTGGAATACGCCACCCTGGAATGGGTGGACTGGTTCAACAACCGCCGTCTGCTCGAGCCGATCGGGAACATCCCACCGGCAGAAGCCGAGGCCAAGTTCTACGCAGCTCTGCAAACTGAAGCCATGGCCGCGTAACTCAATGAAATCAGCCTCCGGCAAACCCAGCGCGGTTCATGACCGCTGGATCAGGGATCCCGAGATGATCGGCAGCGAGTACCTTTGGCCCAGCAGGTTTCATGCCAGCCCGCATCTGTCGACGCGGCAGTATGCGCGGATCATGCGGGACTGGGTTCTGTCGATCGGGCTGGAACCGAGTGCGTATGGCACCCAATCTATGCGCCGGACGAAAGTCGCGCAGATCTACAAGAAGACCGGCAATCGCCGGGCGGTCCAGCTTCTGCTCGGCCACACGAAGATGGACAGCACCATGCGCTACCTCGGCGTTGACCTGGACGACGCCCTGTCCTTGGCAGAGGGTATCGACCTGTGAAACCTGTGCGGCCGACCTGCATTGGTCGGCCGCACTGACAATCGTTGCCCTGCTGGTCGGCCAAGCCTCGACACCCGGCCCATAGTGGACGGTCGCAGCCAGTCAAATGTAAATAGGCCCTCGACCAGCACTCGTCATTTTCGGGGAGGCAACCCTGGTAGCGCCCGCAACTGCGCAGTGCGGCGAGCCTATTAAATCGCTACTTCCGTCGGCTTCATCCGGGCGGAGGCAATACTTGCCGAAAGCGTTGTCGATATTGCAGGGGCGAAATCCCGGTCGATCGCTTGAACAATCGTCTGAAGGCGGCCGGCTCGCTGTAGCCAGACTCAGCCGAAATGTCATCGATAGGGGTGTCGGAGGACTCCAGCATCTGCTTTGCTTCTTCGATGCGCAGTGACTGCACATAGTCCAGCGGCGCGTAGCCCGTGGCCGCCTCGAAGCGGCGCTTGAAGGTACGCGTGGTCAGCCCGGCGGCGGCAGTCATTCCCGCAACCGGATTGGCGGAGGCATAGTTCTGCGCGATCCAGAGCTGCGCGGCGGTGACGGCAGCATCGTCATGCTGCGGCGGACGCACGCGGGCGGCGAAAGGCGCCTGTCCGTTGCTGCGGTCGCCGAACAGGAACAGCTTGGCGGTCCGACGCGCCTCATCCTCGCCGCAGAAGCGGGCGACGAGGTAGAGGGCAAGATCGGTCCAAGACGCATTGCCGCCGGATGTGACCAAGCGATGTTCGACGCCCGAAGTGACGAGCACCCGCTCTGGCTTCAGCCTGACCGTGGGGTAGCGGTTGCGGATCTGGTTCGCCGCGGCCCAGTGGCAGGTCGCCTGCTCTCCATCCAGAAGCCCCGCCTCGGCAAGGAGGAGCGACCCGGTGCAGACCGAGCAGACGAGCGCCCCCAGTTCATGCTGCCGTCTAAGCCAGTCGGAGGCCTCGGGCCACCGGCCGCGCGTTTCCTCGTCGCGCCCGATGGCCAGATCGGCCACGATCACGATGTCGGCCCGGTTCGCCTCGGCCAATGAGAGCTCGGGCGCGATCGGAATCCCCGCCAGATTGCGGAACGGCTCGCGACTGGTTGCCACGATTCGCGGCTGGAACCGGCGCGGTCCCGGCGCCCATCCGGTCAGCATCTCCCAGCCGTCGCCGACGAAGCTGAAGACTTCGTAGAGGCCATGCAGCACCCCCGTAGCGGTTTCGGGCACCGCAAGCAGGCAGATGGAAATCTTCGTGGGCGAATAGGGCGTGGACATCGATTGATAATGGCACATTCGGACCGTTTTTGTCGACTCTGTGCCTCACGGCCCGTGGATCTCGCGTGCCATCAGGCCGCCACAAGGCCGAAAGGCCGCAGGTTTGGAAAGGTTGGCCCCAATGACTGAAACCCTGACCGGTCCCCGCAAGCACCTTTTTGCCCAGCGTCTGACGCGCTGGCTTGGCACCCTGCGCCGCGAACCTTCCGTCGATTTGCACGCCCTGTCCGACCGCATGCTCAAGGACGCTGGACTGGATCGGGGACCGCTGGACCAGCGCACAATCCGGTCGCAGCACGATGCCATGCGCTACTCCGGCTGAGCCCTTGGCCGTGAGGCTCCCCTTCACCCGGCGCCGGCTTCTTGGCGGCACGCTGGCTGCGACCGGCGCAGTCCTGAGCGGCCTTGGCTTTGCCCAGGGCCAGACCCTTACTTTGAAAGGCAAGATCATGCTTGATTCCTATTCCTCTTTGTCGCGCGGCTTGGTCGAGGCTGCGACCTTCCCGCTGATCGAGGCGATTCACGGCCGCAGGTCGCGGCGTTTTGCCAAGGGCGCGAGCATTCCGAACGGCCCGCTTGCCTACACCTCGACCGAGGCGCCCGAGGCGCTGGACCCGACGGAGCAGATTCTGCTGCTGTCTACCGTCGCGGGAAACACTGGCTGGGTGAACCTCTTCGCCCATCACCCGGCTTATGCGGGCAAGCTGCCGAACTACACCACGGCGGTGGGCGGGCGCAGTTTCCCCTCTTCGGCCGGGTTCAACACGACCGAGTTCTTTTTCACCGACGACACCGGCGTCTATTTCCTACCGACACGCGACATGACACCCGCGCCGACCGATGCGAGCGTCGACCTCAAGGCCTGGACCGAGGTCCACCGGGCACGGATCGTGAAGCTGGCAGACGGGCGGCTGAACATTCCGGCGGCGATGCCCTTCATGGAGGGGCACAACACATGGTGCGCCAACGTGCCGGGATCGACGCTGATCTGGCCGGTCGCAGACGTGGCGCAGCATGTGATCCTGCTTCTCCTGTACCTGATCCAGAACGGGACCGCCATCTATGACGACGTGAACAGCCGCCAGATCCCAGGGTTGGAGAAGTTCGGCCACCGCATGAACATGTCCGTCGCCTATCCGATGACCTTCCTGGAACAGGTGGCGATGACCGATGTGGCGACCGAGACCGGGACGGCCTGCTATGCCGGGGCGCTGATGCTGCAGGCATTGGGCCTCGGCGGCTGGATGTACACCGGGATCAACCCCTTCGTCGTCCTAGGCGCCAGCGGCGACCCCGCGGTCCCGGGCCTCGGCTTCCAGTTCCGCATGCTGGAGGGTAACCCGCTGCCTTACATCACCGGCCTGCCGGGCGTGTTCGAGGCGCATGTTCCGCCGCATCACGCCAACATGGAGGCCGCGGTCAGGGCTGTCGTTGCACGCAAGTTCGGCAAGGGTGGGCCCTTCGACGCGGGCCAGGGCGGGCCCTACCGCGAAAATGCGGCGGTGCGCGGCTCGGGCGCTGTGATCGACCAGGAAGCCATCGAGATCGCCACGATCATGGCGGACTATATCTTCTCGACCTTCGGGCGCTTCCCGGCCAAGGCTCCGGCGGTGTTCATCAACACCTACCTGCAAGCGCATCGCCTGGATACCGGGTTTTACAACACGCATTTCGGCCCAGGTGCCTATTTGCGGACCCACGCAGAGCACGACCGCAATTGGGGCTGAGAAGGCTCCCTCTTGACTCCGGTCCGCCCTTATTCGGGGGGCGGACTCGGACTTTCGACCTTCAGGCGATTTGTAATGACCTACATGAATGCATTGCGCGGCGTGCGGCCATCATGGCGGATACGCCTTCGAACCACTTTGGACGAGCCCCTCGCCATGCTGCGGCTGGCGGTGCCGATCATGCTGATGGCGCTGGTCAACATGGGGATGAGCGTCACCGACACGATCATGATCTCGGCCAGTTTCGGCGCGGATGCTCTGGCCGCTGTCGCCGTCGGCAGCGATTTCTACTCGATCCATTTCTATCTTGGCGCGGGCACGATCGGCGGGCTGGTCCCGTTCTACGCGGGTGCCATTGCCAAGGGTGACCACGCCGGTCGAGCGCGGCTGGAGCGGGTCGGGCAGGCAATGGTCCTCTTGTTGGCTGCCGTGCTGGTGCCGGTTGTCTGGACCTCCCCTGATTTGCTGGGCCGGGTCGGCCTTGACCAGAACCTGCTCGATGCCGGGAGGGGATACACCCGCTTGATGGCGCTGACTCTGGTCCCGATGCTGGGCGTGATGCTGTACCGCACGATCCTGACCGCGGCCGAGCGGCCCAAGGTGTTCCTTTATGTCACCGCCGCGATGCTGCCGCTGAACGCGCTGGGCAATCATGTGCTGATGCATGGGTTCGGCCCGATGCCTGCGCTGGGTCCGACCGGGGCCGGAGCCTCGAGCCTGGTCGCTGCAATGGCCAGTCTGGTCACGTTGATGGCAATCGCCCGCAAGGCGACACCGCAAACGATGCCGAAAGCATGGATCCGCTTGGGCGACCTTGGACCAGTCGTTCGGGTGGGTCTGCCCATCGGTATCGCAACGGTGGCGGAACTGGGCATCTTCCTTGGCGCCACGCTTTATGCCGCGACGCTTGGGGCGGCTGATGTGGCCGCGCACACTCTTACCCTGCGGATAGCAGGCGTTGCCTACGCCGTTCCCGCTGCCCTTTTGCAGGCGGCCATGGTGCGGATGGCGCGGGCGGAAGCCCAGGCGGACAGCGATCTGAACCGCCAAGTGATCCGCAGCGCCCTGTGGCTTGGCACCTTCGCCGGAACGCTGCTGTGCCTTGGCCTTCTGGCGGGCGCCACGCCATTGTCGGAAGCCTTCTTCGGTGACGGTTCCGTCGGGGCCGCTGCCGCAGGAAGTTCGGTTGGACTTCTGTTTCTGCTGGGCGTCATGGAGCTGGTGGCGACCCCGGGAACGGCAACCGCGGGCCTCTTGCGCGGCCGGAAGGACACTCGGGCCCCGATGATCTACACGCTGGTGGGCTACTGGCTGATCGGCGCCCCGCTGGGCTTGTGGCTCAGCGAAGCGTGGAGTCTTGGCATTTCCGGCATCTGGATCGGATTGACCGCCGGGACAACCGTTACGAGCGCGCTCCTGATTGCCAGACTGGTGCGAGCCCGTTAGCGCAGCAGGCAGAGATGGTACATCGCCGTAAGCCAATTGTCGGAAAGCGCCACACAAGAGACCACAATTGAACTTCGGACAAATGCCACCGTCCGCACTGGCTAAAGGCAGCGGCCAGGGTTCCACGGTGCCTGCCGAAGGCGCCCTTGCGCATCACGACAAGCCTTCACGGCCGCCGGCCCAGTTCCTGAAGGATGAACTTCGGAAACCGTTGCAGACAGACGGTCAGCCGCACGGGCAATATCTTTCGAGATTGAATGCGTCCGGCATCGCCGCCTGCCGTCGCAACTGAAACGGAGGGGCCTTGCCGCTCTGAAAACGCCATGCAGTCCAGATCAAGACGATGAGCCACGCCAACGGCCGTCAGGCCGGTCCAGACTCGGGAAGCAGTCCTGCGGATCGTGCCGTCGGATTCATTTTGGGGGCAGTATTGGGGGCTTCCCGGAGACTGTTGTTAAATTAGTTGTTATATTTAAATAAGTTAGGATTGGGATTCGGGTCCCTTCACCGCACCACTTCTCTCTCAACGAATCCGAATTGATCCACAAACGGATGGTCCCACGCGGCCTGGGTTGGGAGCGCCCATCCCCGGAGACGTCGGGGCGTGATCGGGGTATCACGGCGGGAAGAGTGATGGTGGGATTGCCGATGACACAGGCGGGCGATTCAGGCGAGATGCATCGGCCGCCTCAAGACCCCTGAACCGTGAGGGAGGCGTACCGGCACAGGGAGCCAGACCGAGGCAGCATCGTCGCCCTTGGATACTCGGTGATGCGCTTCTCCGATCGCGGCGGCGAAGGCCGAGGTTCTGATCGAACCTGGCGCATTCTCTCCCGGCGACCGGCCGCCACTTGGGGCGACCGGCGGTCAGGGAATCAGGCAGAGGAACGTCGCGCCCGGAAGCCCCGCCGCCGTAGCCGCCGACATTTCGTTTGTAGCGGCGTCCGGTCTTGTCATAGGCTTTTCCGGCGGAGAGAGGCCCGGCAAGGGCACGACAATCAGCAGCTTCTGGGAGGAAGATCATGAAAAGACACGCCCTGTCAGCCGCAATCCTGTGCGGGACTACATCGCTTTCGGCCACTGCCGCCATGGCGGAACTGAACCTCTACTGCTCGGCGCAGGAGGAGTGGTGCCAGATCATGGAGAAAAGCTTCGAGGAAGCCTCGGGCATCGAAGTGAACATGACCCGCAAATCCAGCGGCGAGACCTATGCCCAAGTGCAGGCCGAAGCCTCGAATCCAAAGGGAGATGTCTGGTGGGGCGGCACGGGCGACCCGCATCTGCAAGCCGCCGAGGAGGACCTGACGGAACCCTATGTCAGCCCGATGCGCGACCAGCTGCACCCCTGGTCCATCGCCCAGGCGGAAAGCGCCGGCGACAAGACCATCGGCATCTACTCCGGTGCGCTCGGATTTGGCTACAACTCAGACATGCTGGCCAAGGCCGGGTTGCCCGCACCGGCCTGCTGGGAAGACCTGACCAAGCCCGAATACAAGGGCATGGTGCAGATCGCCAACCCCAACTCCTCGGGCACGGCCTATACGACGCTCGCCACGATGGTGCAGCTTTTCGGCGAGGACGGCGGCTTTGACTACATGAAGCGGCTGCATGCCAACGTGAACCAGTACACCAAGTCCGGCTCGGCCCCGATCAAGGCGGCGGGTCAGGGCGAAACCCTGATCGGCATCGTCTTCATGCACGACGCGGTGGCACAGACCGTGGCGGGCTTCCCCATCGTGACGGTCGCCCCCTGCGAGGGCACGGGTTACGAGATCGGCTCGATGTCGATCATCAAGGGCGCGCGCAACATGGAAGAGGCCAAGCAGTTCTACGACTGGGCGCTGAGCGTCGAGGCGCAGAATCTGGCCTTGCAGGTCAACGCCTTCCAGGTGATGTCGAACGTGGGCGCGCAGAAATCGGACAAGGCGCCCGACCTCGCCTCGATCAAGCTGATCGACTACGACTTCAAGAAGTACGGCTCTTCGGAAGAACGCCAGCGACTTCTGTCGAAGTGGGACACGGAAGTCTCGGTCCTGCCGCAGTAGGGCCTTGCGGACCACCAGCCTTGAGCGGACCACCCACCCGGTTCTGATCTTCTGGATCGTGGCCGGGTGGGTCGGGTTTGCGCTCCTGCCCTGGTACGGGGTAGAGGATTTCCTGACGTTCGAATGGCTGCTGGATGGCTGGCCGCTGGAGGCGGACTACGCCCCTGCGGCGGTCCTGATCGCCAAGGGGCAGAAGCTATGGCTGGCGCCGATGCTGGTGGCGCTGGCAGCCCCCCTCTTCGTGCTCAACCGGCGCAAGTCGGACCCGGTCTTTGCCCGGGTGCTGATCGCGGCCGGGGCATTCGGCTTTGCCTGGCTCATCGGTCAAGGGTTGGGGATCGGGCTGCGCGGGTTCACGGCGGACTGGCTGGCGGCGCTCTTCGGCCCGCTGGAGGACCGACAGTTCGGAATGGGTTATGGCGCCCTGGTCACGGCCTCGGCCTTCCTCTTCCTCCTGACGCAGGGGATCGCGGCGCGGGGCGCGATCAACGGCGATGTCTTCGTGACCTCGGCCATCGGCGGCGTGATCGCGGTGGTGGCGATCTTCGTCTTCTTCCCCATCGCCAAGATGCTGCAGAACGCCTTCATCACCAAGGACGGCAGCTATTCGATACTGGGGTTCTTCCCGCGGTTCATGGATCCGCGCATCTGGGGCATCGGTTGTCTCGAGGGCGGCCGTTGCGGGGCGGCCTGGAACTCGCTCGTGCTGGCGGTGCTCGTGGGGGTGCTGACCACGCTTCTGGGTCTGGCCTTCGCGCTGGTGCTGACGCGGTCTGGATTCCGGCAGAAGCGGCTCTTGCGGGCGCTGACGGTTCTGCCGATCATCACCCCGCCTTTCGTGATCGGGCTTGCGATCATCCTGCTGTTCGGTCTGTCCGGGACGGTGACGACCACGGTCGCGACCGTCCTTGGGATCGAGCCGACGCGCTGGGTCTATGGCATGGCGGGAGTGGCGATTGCGCAGGTCCTGGCCTTCACGCCGATCGCCTTCCTGGTACTCATCGGGGTTGTGGAGGGCGTCAGCCCCTCGATGGAGGAAGCGGCGCAGACCCTGCGGGCGAACCGCTGGCAGACCTTCTGCACCGTGACCTGGCCCCTGATGCGCCCCGGCCTGGCCAATGCCTTCCTGCTGGGCTTCATCGAGAGCATGGCCGATTTCGGCAACCCGCTGGTGCTGGGCGGCAATTTCGACGTGCTGTCGACCGAGATATTCTTTGCCATCGTCGGCGCCCAGCATGACCCGGGGCGCGCGGCGATCCTGGCAATGGTGCTCTTGGTCTTCACGCTAGGGGCCTTCTACCTGCAAAGGTTCTGGCTGGGGCGGAAAAGCTACACCACCGTCACCGGCAAGGGCGATGCGGGGGTGCATCCGGCGATGCCGCGCGGGCTGGCCTGGCCCGTCTATGCCACGGTGGTGGCCTGGACGGCATTCACGCTGGTCGTCTATGGCATGATCCTTTACGGCTCGGTGGTGCAGCTGTGGGGCGTGGACAACACGCTGACCTTCAAGCACTACCTGACCGCCTTCCGCATCGACTGGGGCGAGAGCGGGCTGCGCTGGACGGGCTCGGCCTGGGACAGCTTCTGGACCACGATAATGATCGCCACGGCCGCGGCGCCCCTGACGGCTGCGATTGGCCTCATCACGGCCTACCTGCTGACCCGGCAGGACTTCGCCGGCAAGAGGGCCTTCGAATTCGGCACCATGTTATCGTTCGCGATTCCCGGCACGGTGATCGGCGTGGCCTACATCCTTGCCTTCAACGTGCCGCCGGTCGAGATCACCGGTACCGGGCTGATCCTCGTCGTCAGCTTTATCTTCCGCAACATGCCGGTGGGCGTGCGCGCGGGCATCGCCTCGATGAGCCAGCTGGACAGGTCGCTGGACGAAAGCAGCCTGACGCTCGGCGCGAATTCGTGGCAGACCTTCCGCGCGGTGATACTGCCGCTCCTGCGGCCGGCCATCCTCGCCGCGCTGGTCTACAGCTTCGTCCGCGCGATGACGGCGATCTCGGCGGTGATCTTCCTCGTCTCGGCGAAATACGACATGGCGACCAGCTACATCATCGGCCGGGTCGAGAACAACGACTACGGCCTGGCCATCGCCTATTCCACCGCGCTGATCTTCGTGATGCTGGCGGCGGTGGGCCTCCTTCAACTGTTGGTCGGGCGGACGCAGATCGGACGGCGCACGGCCCATGCCGAGGGACACTGAATGACGCAGATCCATTCCAAGGCGGCTTCGGTCCGGTTCGAGAACGTCTCGAAGCTCTATGGGCGCACCGTTAGGGCGGTGGACAACATCAGTCTCGAGATCGCCGCCGGCTCGTTGGTCACTTTGCTTGGCCCTTCCGGCTGCGGCAAGACCACCACGCTGAGGATGATCGCCGGGCTGGAGATGGCCACGGAGGGCCGCATCTTCATCGGCGACAGGGACGTGACGAAGCTGCCCGCCACCGACCGCGACGTGTCGATGGTGTTTCAAAGCTACGCGCTGTTTCCACACATGACCGTCCTGGAAAATGTCAGCTATGGCCTGAAGTTTTCCGGCTTCGACAAGACTGAAACCAAGGCAAGGGCAATGGCCGGACTGGAACTGGTCGGGCTCGCCGGCTACGGCAACCGCTTGCCGTCCGAGCTTTCGGGCGGCCAGCAGCAGCGCGTCGCCGTGGCGCGCGCGCTGGTGCTGGAGCCGCAGGTGCTGCTCTTTGACGAACCGCTGTCGAATCTTGACGCCAAGCTGCGGCGTCAGGTCCGCGAAGAAATCCGCGACATCCAGCAGACCCTCGGCCTGACCGTGGTCTATGTGACCCATGACCAGGAAGAGGCGCTGGCCGTGTCGGACGAGATTGTCGTCATGCGCAACGCCGCCATCGCCCAGAAAGGCACCCCACGCGAGTTGTATGAAGCCCCCGCCGACGCGTTCGTTGCCGATTTCATCGGTGAGGCCAATCTCATTCCGGTGGAAATTGCTGCGGTGGAGGGCGACACCGCCACGGTGCGGATCGCCGACTACACCCACCGCCTTCCCGCGCGTGGCTTTTCACGGGGCCCCGCACGGCTCGCGGTGCGCCCGTCGCGGATGCGGCTGGTTGCAGGGGCCGGAGATGGCGTCGCAGCGGTGATCGCCAAGGCGACCTATGTCGGCAGCCGGATGGAGTACACCGTGACCGCCGCCTTCGGCACCGTCTTCGCTGTGCTCGACGACGTCGTCACCCCGTTCCGGGAGGGCGACGCGGTGACGATCTCCTTCGCCGCCTCTGGCCCGGTGCTGATCCCCGCCGCTCAGCCCTGATAGGCGGCCTTGGCAAGGGCTGCCACCGCATCGAACACGCCCGGCCCGGCGACGACGAGCAGCGGCCCTTCGATGTGATCGACCGCTTTCTTCTGCTCGGGGTTAAGTTTTGCGTAACGTCTTTCGAATTCGCTCATTATGATTTGGGTGGCGGGGCTTGTCTCAGGCCCTGCGCCGCAGAGGGCAGTAAAAAGATTATGGTTTCGGAGAGCGGCCGTCAAGCGTGGGGGGAAGGAATTGCTTCGGCGAGCGAAGGATGAAAACATTAAATCCCCCTTGTTCCCCCTTTTTCTAAGGGGGATAGAAAGATGAAAGACAAAGAAAAAACGAGATCCTGAATCAAGTTCAGGATGACTACAAAAGAAAAGGCAAAAGATAGATCTCTCACGGTTGTTCGAGATGACAAAACTCTGCGGCTGCACGGGCGGTGGTGGAGAGACGTTCGGTGTTAACTGGTAAGTGAGGTGTAAATGGTTTTCTACTTTTGCTTGACCAAAAGCACACAAAGTGTGTTTTACGATCGTAGCTCGTTCGGATGCTATATGTGCCTGAAGCGCAATAGGTGATATTGGCAAGATGTTGCTACTTCGAAAGTCAGCGGACACGGTTAGCACGGCCCGGAGGGGTATCGCTTCGCTGCGTCCGGCTACGCATGGCTTCGCCGCGACGAGGGGCAGCTTGCAATATGATGTATTAAGGCCGAGAGCAGACCAGGTCTGTCATTTCGACCAACGGGAGAAATCTAATCTTTAAAAG
>NZ_WBUS01000267.1 GCF_008933605.1 Albidovulum sp. | reverse complement strand
ATGGAGATGAAGGTCGTCTTGCCTGCGCCGTTCGGCCCGAGCAGGGCAAGTATCTCGCCCTCGGCGATGTCGAGCGTGACGCCAGAAAGCGCCACCGTGCCGCTCGCATAGGTCTTGGAGAGGTCCCGGACCTCGATGATGGGGGACATTTGACTGAACGTTCCTGTCGCGCGTTGCAGCAGGTTAGCTTCTCGACCCGGCAAGTTCCAGTGCGGGTTTTCCCGACCCTGATGCTACCGCTCGGGAAGGCCGCAGCGCCCGATTGCATCGACGTACTCGGGATTCGAGTGCAGGACGGAGGGGGGCCAACTGGCCCGCACATAGGCGACGGTCGCATGCGGGTAGTGCCGCAGGAATTCCCGCGCCTCCGCCCGCGCCTCGGCCTCTCGCCCGGCGAGGACGAGATCGCAGAGGATCATCCGGTAGGCCCAGGTCATCCCCGGATTGGCCCGCATCCCAGCGCGGACCAGGTCCAGCGACGCGTCGAGCTCGCCCAGCCCCCTAAGCGCCGCGGCGCGGCCGAGAACCACGTTGAAGCGGAACGGATCGAGCGGGCTCAGCTTTTCGGCGCGGTCGAAATGGCGAAGCGCATCTTCGGATGCGCCGGCGTAGATCGCCGACCACCCCTTGCGCATCCAGCCCCAGGCATTGTTCGGGTCGATTGCGAGCGCCCGGTCGATGAAGCTGTCGGCCAGCGCGACATCGGTGGAACTCAGCGAGAAGGCGGCGCCCAGGGCGACGAGAGCCGGAGGATCGTCGCCGAGCCCCCTGGCGACAGAGCTTGCCAGATTCAGCGCGATCGCCCGATCGGCCCCGATATCGGCGGACCACATGTATGTGGCCTGCTGCGCCAATGCCCAGGCCTTGTAGGCAAGCGCCAGCGCATAGCCGGGCGCGCGCGCCGCCGCCTCGCCGAAGAGCGCGATCGCCCTCTCGTTCGCGTCCTGCCGGTGTGCCCAGAAATGTGGCATCGCAGTGAGGACGAGATCATAGGCCGTTCGATCGGTCGGAACGGTGGAATGTGCGCGGTCGATCTCGGCCGTCCGTAGCGAGGGCTGAACCTGCCCCGCGACCTGCGCGGCGATCCTGTCCTGCAGCGCGAAGAGATCGTCGAGCCGGTCGTCGAACCGCTGCGACCAGAGCAGCCGGCCATCGCGGCCGCGCACGAGCTGCACCGAGATGCGCACGCGGTCCCCCGCACGCTGGACGGAGCCCTCGACAAGGTAGTCGGTCCCCAGCCGCTCGGACGTGGCGCGAATGTCGAGACGCTCGTTGCCGAGCGCGAAGGCGGACTGGCGTGCGATCACCTCGAACTCACGTGCCCGGCTCAGCGCGCCCGTGATCTCCTCGACCACGCCATCCGCGAACATGTCGGTCTCGGGCACGCCGATCTCACTGAAGGGGAGGACCGCAAGACGCGGCAGGCGGCCGCTGGAGACCGGGGAAGCGGGCGGCACCGGGCTCTCCGTCGCCGAGTGCGACATGCGGGCAGTGCGAAGCCAGTCCTCGAATGCTTCCGACGCAAGGTCGAAGCCTTCGAGAAATTCGCCCGGGCCGCTCACGTCGGGCGTGACCGCGGTGGTGCAGAGCCTGACGCTCTGCCGGTCCGCCTCGATCACGGCGGAGGGCAGGGCGCGGCGAAGCGCCGACAACTCCTGCCGGAGCGACGCCCGCGCCTGCTCCTCTGAGCGATCGCTCCAGAGCAGGTCGGCGAGGAGACCGCGCTCGGCCTTCTGGCCCGGCTGCAGCGACAGGAAGGCAAGCATCGCCTGGGCGCGGCGGGAAAGGCCGCGAATCTCGGTTCCGCTGCCATCGCGAAACGTGACCGGTCCGGTAAGGGTGATCGTGATCGGAAGCGTCGTCATCACGGTTCGACTGCGGACGGTGCCGCACCTTTTGCACAAGCGCCGGTCAATATTGCGGAAATATTGCACGGTGGTCGCCCCATTTCACGAAGGAATTTGCGCCGCTCTTGCGGGCGGGTGCGACGCTGGCGCCAGTCGAAACCGTTTGCACGGAGGACGAAGAGATGACCGAGATCACCGGTTCGCGCCACCGCATCAACCTCGCGCCGCTGTCGCGCGCGTTCCCCCGGGCCATGTCCTCGCTGCTCGATGCCGACCGCCGCCATCGCGAGGCCACGCGCCTTCGGAGCCTGCCCGCGGAGCGTCTGGAGGACATCGGGCTGTCACGCCCGGCTGACCGGGGCGCCCCGCCGGCACCGTTCCTCGCGCCCGCCTGGTAAGACTGCCGGCGGCGCGAAGGGGAATGACCCTGCGTCGGCGGGTTCTTCCTGCCGACCTGTTGTCAGCGCCGCCGGTCGCGACGCGACGACATCGGCTGGAAGGCGACGCCGACATGGGCCTCGCAATAGGGTTTGCCAGGCTGGGCCGCAAGGCCGCAGAACCAGAAGTCCTCGGTCGCGGGATCGCCGATCGGCCATTTGCAGGTCCGTTCGGTCAGTTCCATCAGCGTGAGCTTGCGCGCCTTCTTCTCGATCTCGCGCACCGAGGCGAGCGCCTCGGGGCTGATGTCGGTCGAATAGAGCGACAGGAGCCGGTACAGCCAGCGCAG
>NZ_WBUS01000079.1 GCF_008933605.1 Albidovulum sp. | reverse complement strand
GAGCGATGTCACGCCTCTGCGCCAGCAATATCTGGATGTTAAACGTGAATACCCGGACTGCATCCTGCTTTTCCGGTTGGGCGATTTCTACGAAACCTTCGACGCGGACGCCGAGGTCGCCGCGCGGATGCGGCAGAGATCGGGGACGGCTGGACGCCGGACCGCAACCGCTACTTCGCGTTCGTGCCGCTTCCCTCGACCACCGTGAGGACCCGGTCCACGCTCGGGTCCTCGAGGACGTCGACGCCTCCGCCGATCCAGCGGACCTCCGCCCCCACCGCCGCGGCCTCGGCGACCAGAATCCGAAGCCGCTCTGCCTTCGCGGCGTCGATGATGCCGGTCATCCGGCTGCGGCCGGCGAAGGCGCGCTCCATCTCGGCCACGAGCCGGTCTCGGAAGGCCGCGGCATCGGCTGAATGCACCAGCACATGGTCCGGGGCGATGCAGGTCTGGCCGGCATTGGCGATCTTGCCCCAGGCGATGTCGCGCGCCGCCTTGGCGAAGTCCGCGTCGCGGCCGAGGATCGCCGGCGACTTGCCGCCAAGTTCCAGCGTCACCGGGACGAGGTTTCGCGCCGCGGCCTGCAGGACCCTGCGTCCGACCTCGGTCGATCCGGTGAAGACGAGGTGGTCGAAGGGCAGTCCCGCGAAGGCCGCTCCCGTCGCGGCCCCGCCGAGCACCACCACCACCTCCTCCGCGTCGAAAGCCTCGGCCAGCATCCGGGCCATCGCCTCGGCCGAGGCCGGGGCGAGTTCGGAGGGCTTCAGCATCGCTCGGTTGCCGGCGGCAAGGGCCGTCGCGAGCGGGATCAGCGACAGGCCGAAGGGATAGTTCCAGGGCGCCATGATCCCGACCACGCCCTTCGGCTGGCGGAACACCCGCGCGCGCCCGGGCCAGAGCGCGACGGGCACCGCGCGGCGTTCGGGCCGCATCCAGCGGCGGAGATTTCGTGACAGGTGCCGCGAGGCCTGCACCACGGGCCCGAGATCGAGAATCAGCGTCTCCGCCGCCCGCCGCCGGCCGAAGTCCTGCGCAGCGGCGCGCACAAGCTCGCCGCTCCGTGCCTGCACGGCAAGCCGGAGCCGCCGGAGATGAGCCTGACGCTCCGCGAGGCCGGGAGGCGGTCGGGCGAGAAAGGCGGCGCGCATTGCCGCCAGCCGCGCCTGCAGGCCGGCCTCCTCGTCGTCCGCCTGGCCCCTCGCGCCCGTCATCGCCCACGCCCTCCGCCTGCCCCGGCCGGACGAGGTAGCCATCCCCGCGCGCGCCCGTCAACGCGGGCGTCGGCGGCAGGGGGGAATGACGCTGCGACAGGCCCTGGCTAGCGCAGCGCCGCCGCGGCGATGACCGGGCCCGGCCCGGGCTCCTGCAGGATGACGACCACCGGGTCCCCACCCGGCGCCGCGACGGTGAGCGAGAGATCGGCCCGCCCGTCCCAGTCCACCACGCGACGCCATTCGGTGACGATGTTGCTGTAGTCGATCGCCTTGCCGGCGTTCTCGCCCTGGCGAATCTCCACCCGCTCGTGGGGCCGATAGCGCACGAGCTGAACCACGGCGCCCTTCGGCAGCTGCGCCGCCGCGGCGGTGACACGGACGCCGTCGCCCACGCGGTCGAGACGCAGCCCGACGGGCCTGGCGCGCGCCGCGTGGCGCGAGAGGAGCGCCGCGAGTTCGGCGGGCCGGACCCCGACGAGGTGATCCATCCCGCCCACGATCATCTGTGGCGTGTAGATGGTTCGCACGCCGGCCACCGCGGCATAGGCACGCTGGCGCTTGGTGAAGGCGGGGTTCCCGAAGGTGTCCTTCCAGCCGATGTAGTCCCAGTAGTCGACATGCAGCGCCAGCGCGATCACGTCGGCGCGCCCGGCGATCTGCTCCAGGAGCTCGTCCGCCGGCGGGCAGGAGGAACAGCCCTGCGAGGTGTAGAGCTCCACCACCACCGGACTGCCCGTGGCAGGCTGGGCAAGGCCCGTCCCCGCGAGCGTCAGCCAGAGGCCGACCGCGGTCGTGATCATCCGTCGCATGCGTGTTTCAATCCCCTTTTGTCACTTGATAGTCGAGCGCGCGGTCCGGCGCCAATCAAGCCTTTGCGACGGCGAGCGAGGACTGGACACCCCTTGCGGTTAATTGTGCACAATGGTATACAAACTGAGCAAATTCGCTTGAACGCCTTGTGACGTTGCGGCATTAGGCGTGCGACCCACCACCGAGCCAGCCCCACCCCGAAGGGAGATCCCCATGCCCATCGTCACCGGACAGGACACCGCGAAGACGCGCAAGACGCTCAGCGTCGCCGGCCAGACCGTCGCCTACTACTCGATCCCCGCGGCCGAGGCGGCCGGGCTCGGCACGTTCTCGCGGCTGCCCGCCGCGCTGAAGGTCGTGCTGGAGAACATGCTGCGCTTCGAGGATGGCGGGCGCACCGTCTCGGTGGACGACATCAAGGCGTTTTCGGACTGGGGCAAGGCGGGAGGCAAGAACCCGCGCGAGATCGCCTATCGCCCGGCGCGGGTGCTCATGCAGGACTTCACCGGGGTTCCCGCCGTCGTGGACCTCGCGGCGATGCGCGACGGAATCAAGGCGCTCGGCGGCGACCCGCAGAAGATCAACCCGCTCAACCCGGTGGACCTCGTCATCGACCATTCGGTGATGATCGACGAATTCGGCAATCCGCGCGCCTTCCAGCGCAACGTCGACCTGGAATATGAACGCAACATGGAGCGCTACGTCTTCCTGAAATGGGGCCAGAACGCGTTCCAGAATTTCCGCGTGGTGCCGCCGGGGACCGGCATCTGCCACCAGGTCAACCTCGAATACCTCGCCCAGACGGTCTGGACCGATACCGATCAGTACGGTCTGACGGTCGCCTACCCCGACACGCTCGTCGGCACCGATTCGCACACGACCATGGTCAACGGCCTCGCCGTCCTCGGCTGGGGCGTCGGCGGCATCGAGGCCGAGGCGGCGATGCTCGGCCAGCCGGTCTCCATGCTCATCCCCGAGGTCGTGGGCTTCAAACTCACCGGCCGGATGATGGAAGGCACAACCGCGACCGACCTCGTCCTGAAGGTCGTGCAGATGCTGCGCAAGCACGGCGTGGTGAACAAGTTCGTCGAATTCTACGGCCCCGGCCTCGACCACCTGCCGCTGGCCGACCGTGCCACCATCGCCAACATGGCCCCCGAATACGGCGCCACCTGCGGCTTCTTCCCGATCGACGGCGAGACGCTGCGCTACCTGCGCCAGACGGGCCGTGACGAGGCGCGGATCGCGCTCGTCGAGGCCTACGCCAAGGAGAACGGCTTCTGGCGCGGCGCGGACTACGATCCGATCTACAGCTCGACCTTGCATCTCGACATGGCCGAGATCGTGCCGGCAATCTCCGGGCCGAAGCGGCCGCAGGACTACACGCCGCTCAACATGTCCGCCAAGAGTTTCCACAAGGTCGTGAGCGACTATCGCGGCGTCGACACCTCCGAGGCGGCCAAGAACATGGCGTCCGAGGGCGACACGCTCACCGCGCCGAACGAGGTACTGAAGACCGCGAAGGTCGAAGGCGAGGCCTACACGATCCGCGACGGCTCGGTCGTGATCGCCTCGATCACCTCCTGCACCAACACCTCGAACCCCTATGTCCTGATCGGCGCCGGCCTGCTCGCCCGCAAGGCGCGCGCGCTCGGCCTCACCCGCAAGCCCTGGGTGAAGACCTCGCTCGCCCCCGGTTCGCAGGTCGTGTCGGAATACCTCAACGCCGCCGGGCTGCAGGAGGATCTCGACGCGCTCGGCTTCAACCTCGTCGGCTACGGCTGCACTACCTGCATCGGCAACTCCGGTCCGCTGCAGCCGGAAATCTCCAAGGCGATCGGCGACAACGACCTCGTCGCCGTCTCCGTGCTGTCCGGCAACCGCAACTTCGAGGGACGGATCAGCCCCGACGTGCGGGCGAACTACCTCGCCTCGCCGCCGCTCGTCGTCGCCTACGCCATCGCCGGCGACATGAACATCGACCTGACGAGCGAACCCCTCGGCACCTCGAAGGACGGCAAGCCGGTCCATCTCAAGGACATCTGGCCCTCGAACCAGGAGATCGCGGAACTCGTCCACGAGGTCGTCACCCGCGAGGCGTTCCAGACGAAATACGCCGATGTCTTCAAGGGCGACGCGAAGTGGCAGGGCGTGAAGGTGACGGAGTCGGAGACCTACGACTGGCCGCCGACCTCGACCTACATCCAGAACCCGCCCTACTTCCGCGGCATGGGCAAGGAGAAGGGCGCGATCCACGACATCGAAGGCGCGCGCATCCTCGCGCTTCTCGGCGACATGATCACCACCGACCACATCTCTCCGGCGGGCTCGTTCAAGCCGACGACGCCCGCGGGCAAGTACCTGACCGAGCGGCAGGTCGCGCCCAAGGACTTCAACAGCTACGGCTCGCGCCGGGGCAACCATGAGGTCATGATGCGCGGCACCTTCGCCAATATCCGCATCCGGAACGAGATGCTGGACGGGGTCGAGGGCGGCTACACGCTCGGCCCCGACGGCGCGCAGACCTCGATCTACGACGCCTCGATGGCCTATCAGGCGGCGGGCGTGCCGCTGATCGTGGTGGGCGGCATCGAATACGGCGCGGGGTCGTCGCGCGACTGGGCCGCGAAGGGCACCAACCTTCTCGGCGTCAAGGCGGTGATCGCGGAGAGCTTCGAGCGCATCCACCGCTCCAACCTCGTCGGTATGGGCGTGATCCCGTTCGAATTCGCCGACGGCCAGAACCGCAAGACGCTCGGGCTGAAGGGCGACGAGGTGATCTCGATCCACGGGCTCGAAGGCGACCTCAAACCCTTGAGCCTCGTGCCCTGCACGATCCGCTATGCCGACGGCAGCGAGAAGACGATCCAGATCAAGTGCCGGATCGATACCGAGATCGAGGTCGAATACGTCGAGCACGGGGGGGTGCTGCACTACGTGCTCAGGAACCTCGCCCGCGCCTGACACCGCTACGCGAACGCCGAGGCCCCGCCCGACCCCCGGGCGGGGCTCTGCCTTCAGCGTTTCCGACGATTCGGCTTCCGGCCGGCGCGGGATTGATCCGGTCCTGGCAATGATCCTCCGGCTTTGGCGCCCTTGTCGCAGCCTCCGCGAATAGGGCGGAAGCAAGGCTTTCAAAAACCTCCATATTTCATGGGGGTTTTGTGAAAGCCGCGAATTGTGCGCTTCGTCCCGGACTGCCGGCAGGGTATCAACCGCGCATGAGGATGCTGCGAACGAGACTGCTGTTCCTGCCGAGCATGCCGCTTCTGGAAGCGGCCGCTCTCCTCATCCTGATAGTCGCTTCGCAGATGCGTTGACGACCCGGGCCGTCGCGGGCGCAAGCAGCTACTCCGCGGCGGCCCTTTTCATTGCCGGCCGGATGTCGCTTTCCAGCACGCGCTCGGTGATCGGGCCGGGGAACCGCAGGACGACATTGCCGGCCCCGTCGATCACGAAGGTCTCGGGCACGCCGTAGAGCCCCCAGTCGATTCCCATGCGGCCGCTTTCGTCGGCGCCGATGGCGGCATAGGGGTTGCCGAGTTCCGCGAGAAAGCCGAGCGCCGCCTCGGGCTTGTCCTTGTAGTTCACGCCCAGGATCGTCACGCCCTCGGCCCTGAGCTTCTCGAGGTTTGGATGCTCCGCCCGGCAGGGCGCGCACCAGCTTGCCCAGAAGTTCACGAGCTTCACCTTTCCGTCGCGCAGGTCGGCGTCGGCGAAGACCGGGTTGTCGCCGAGCGGCATGACCGCCACCGCCGGCGCTTGTTTGCCGGCAAAGGCCGAGGGCAGCGCGTTGGGGTCCTCGCGGTTCATGCCCCAGACGAACATCGCCGCGAGGCCGGCGAAGATCACCGGCGGCAGCGCCATCAGCGGCGAAAGCCTAGCCATTGCGCCCCATCCGCTTTTCCTGCTCCTCCAGCCGCCGGCGCATCAGGGCGCCGCGCCGGAGCGTGACCCAGACGAGGGCGAGCAGCAGTACGATCGTCACACCGTAGGCGCCGAGAACGGTGCCGGCATACTTGCCAAGCTCGAGCATCACGCCATCCTTTCCCGCGCCTCGAGCGCCCGTAGCCGGCGCGCCCGGATCTCGGTCCGCGTACGCAGGAGGACGAGCGCGACGAAGAGGAGCACGAAGCCCGCCATCGTCACCCAGAGCGGCCAGGCGAAGACATCGGCCACATGTTCCTCCTTGTCGAGCGAGAGCGAGGCGCCCTGGTGCAGGCCCTGGTTCCAGAAGAGGACCGCATAGCGGCTGAGAAGCGCGAAGACCGAGCCGACGAGGCAGAGGACCGAGGTGAGGTCGGCCGCGGTATCGGGGTCCTCCACCGCCTCCCAGAGCGCGATGTAGCCGAGGTAGAAGAGGAAGAGGATGAGGAACGAGGTCAGCCGCGGGTCCCAGGCCCACCAAGTGCCCCACATCGGCTGCCCCCAGATCGCCCCGGTGAAGAGCGCGATCAGCGTCATGGTCATGCCGATGGGCGCCGCCGCCTTGGCGGCCAACACCGAGACATGGTGGCGGCGGACGAGCCAGATGAGCGAGGTCACGAGCATCATCGCCCAGCAGTTGATCGCCATCATCGCCGAAGGGACGTGGATGTAGATGATCTTGACGGTGGAGCCCTGGCGGAAGTCGTCGGGCGTGAAGAAGAAACCCCAGACGAGTCCGACAAGGAGCGTCAGCACGGCAAGACCCGTCACCCAGGGCAGGACCCAGGACGAGGTCTGCATGAACTTCTTGGGGTTCGCGTATTCCCAGATCGACATGGGCTGTAGCTAATCCGTCCCGGTGGCGCTCACAACAGTCATATCATGCACCTGCCTAGCGCAGATTGACGCGGATTGCCGCAGCCGCTGCAAACGGCAGGATCGCGACGGCGCCGAGCGTGATGCCCGCGAGCATGAGAAGCGGGGTTCCCGCCGCCAACCCCTCGGCCCCGCGCTTCGCCGCCTCGGCGCCGAAGATCAGCGTCGGGATGTAGAGCGGCAGCACGAGGAGAGAGAGGAGGAGCCCGCCCCGCTTCAGCCCCACCGTCAGGGCCGCGCCGAAGCTGCCGATCATCGACAGCGCCGGCGTCCCGAGCATGAGCGAGAGGGTGAGCCAGGAGAAGGCGGCCTCGGGCAGGTTCAGCAGCACCCCGAGTACGGGGGCCGCGAGCGTCAGCGGCAGGCCGGTGGTCAGCCAGTGGGCCGCCGCCTTCACCGCGACGACGCCCTCGAGCGGAATCGGTGCCGTCGCGAGAAGGTCGAGCGAGCCGTCCTCGCGGTCGAGCGCAAAGATCCGGTCGAGCGACAGGAGGCAGGAGAGGAGCGCGCCGACCCAGAGGATGCCGGGGGCGATCCGCGCGAGCGTGCCGCCCTCGGGCCCGACGCCGAAGGGGACGAGCACGGTGACGATGAGGAAGAAGGCGAGGCTGAGCCCGAACCCGCCGCCCGCCCGCGTGGCGAGCCTCAGGTCGCGGAGAAGGAGCGCTAGCATGGCGAGCCCCCCGCGCGGGGCCCTGTCCCGGGGCGCCGCCCCGGACCCCGGAGTATTTTCGCCAGGAAGAAGCCGGTCATGCGAAGGCCCCGTCGAAGGGATCCTCGAAGCCGTCGCCCCGCCCCGGCGCGGAGCGCTTCGCGCGGAAGCGGGCGAGGTCGAGCGTTGCGGCCTCGGCGAGGCCGAGGTCGATATGGGTTGCCATGAGCGCCGCGCCGCCCGCCGCGAGGTGGGCGCGGACGGACGCGGCGAACATGGCAACCGAGGCCGCGTCGAGCGAGACCGTGGGTTCGTCGAGAAGCCAGAGCCTGCGGCCGGTCACGAGCAGCCGCGCGAGGCCGAGGCGGCGCTTCTGCCCGGCCGAGAGGTTCTGCGCCGGGCGGTCCGCCAGTGCGCCGAGATCCATCGCGGCGATCGCCGGGGCGGTGTCACGCTGCCCGTAGATCCGGGCCCAGAAGGCGAGGTTCTCGGCCACCGTCAGCGTGGCCTTAAGCCCGTCCGCATGGCCGGCATAGGCGGCCCCCTCGGGAGGCAGCTCGACCCGGCCCCGCAGCGCCGGCTGGAGGCCGGCGATCACCCTGAGGAGCGTCGTCTTGCCGATGCCGTTCGGGCCGCGCAGGATCAGCGCCTGCCCGGGCGCGAGCGCGAAGGCGACACCCTCCAAGAGGGCGATGCCGCCCCGCGCGACGGCAAGGTCCGCGACGGTCAGCAACATGCGGCGGCGCCCGGCCGGAAAGGGATGCGGGGCATGGGGCTACCCGACCGGCAGGAGCGCCGCGGCGATCCGCCGTCCCTCGGACAGGAGCACGTTGTAGGTCCGCGCGGCGGCCGGGCTCGCCATAGGCTCGACGCCGATCCCCCGCGCCTCGAGCGCGGCACGGAGGTCCGCCGGCGGATGGGCGATGGAGGCGCCCGTGCCGAGGAGGAGCACGTCGACCTCGCCCTCGAGCGCGAGGAGCGGCGCCGTCTCGTCGAAGCCACCCCAGATCCGCGCCCCACCGGCGGTGACGAGCACCGCGCCGTGGAGGACCTCGCCGCCGATGCGGAAGAAGCCGGGCCCGTAGCCGTCGATCGGCCGGGCCTGCCCGAAGCTGATCTCGGTGAGCCGGATCATCGCGCGACGCTACTTGACGTTGGCGAACTGGGTACCGGCGGGGCCGTCGTCCTTCTTGCCCCAGTCGCGCTTCACGCCGAGCATGAGGATCACGTTCTTGGCCACATAGACCGAGGAATAGGTGCCGACGATGACCCCCCAGGTCATCGCGAAGACGAAGCCGCGGATCACGTCGCCGCCGAAGACGAGAAGCGCGATGAGCGCGATGAGCGTAGTGCCCGAGGTCATCACCGTTCGGCTCAGCGTCTCGTTGACGGAGAGGTTGCAGAGGTCGCGCAAGGGCGTCGTCTTGTACTTGATCAGGTTCTCCCTCAGCCGGTCGAAGACGACCACGGTGTCGTTGATCGAATAGCCGAGGATCGTCAGCAGCGCCGCGATGATCGTCAGGTCGAACTTGAGCTGGAAGAGCGAGAAGATGCCGATGGTCAGGGCGATGTCGTGGACGAGGGCGACGACCGCGCCCACGGCGAACTGCCATTCGAAGCGGAGCCAGATGTAGAAGCAGATCGCCGCCGTGCCGGCGAGGACCGAGAGGATCGCGGTCCTGATCAGCTCTCCCGAGACCTTGGGGCCGACCGATTCGACCGAGAGGAAGGTGATCGACGGATCGACGCCCTGCAGCGCCGCCTCGACCTTGGCAATAACCTCGGGCGTGATCGCCTCGTCGCCCTCCTGCGCCTGGATGCGCAGCATGGCGACGTGCTGGTCTTCGCGGAACGTCGGGTCGAAGACCTCGGTGATCGAGACATCGCCGAGGTTCAGGGGCGCGACCGCCGCGCGATAGGCGCCGACATCGACCGCTTGCGTCGATTCCGTGCGGATCGTCGTGCCGCCGCGGAAGTCGATGCCGAAGTTCAGCCCCATCACGATCGTCAGGACGATCGCGGCGAGGACGAGCGCGATCGAGCCCCAGAAGGTCACCGCCTGCCAGCGGAAGAAGTCGATGTTGGTCTTTTCGGGAACGAGCTTGAGACGGAAGGCCATGGCGGTTCCCTCACACAGTGATCGACTTGGGGCGCTTGCGGTCGAACCAGGCGGCGACCATCACGCGGGTGACGTAGATTGCGGTGAAGACCGAGGTCACGAGACCCACGACGAGCGTCACCGCGAAGCCCTTCACCGGGCCGGAGCCGAGGAAGAAGAGGATGAGGGCGGTGATGAAGGTGGTGATGTTGGCGTCGATGATCGCCGACATTGCCTTCTCGTAGCCGAGTTCGATGGCACGCGCCGCTCCCTTCGCGGTCCTGAGCTCTTCACGGATGCGTTCGAAGACGAGGACGTTGGCGTCAACCGCCATGCCGATCGTCAGCACGATGCCCGCGATCCCCGGCAGCGTCAGCGTCGCGCCGATGCTCGACAGGATGCCGAAGATCATCGCCATGTTGATCGTGAGCGCGATGGTGGCGAAGACACCGAAAAGCCCGTAGCTCGCGATCATGAGGGCGACGACGGCGACAAAGCCCACCGCGGCGGCGATGCGGCCGGCGTCGATCGAATCCTGGCCGAGCTCCGGCCCGATGGTGCGTTCCTCGAGAAAGTTCATCTTCGCGGGCAGCGCGCCGGCGCGCAGCAGGACCGCGAGCTGGGTCGAGGTCTCGACGGTGAAGTTGCCGGTGATGATGCCCGAGCCGCCGGGGATGTGCTGGTTGATCCGGGGGGCGGAGATCACCTCGTTGTCGAGCACGATGGCGAAGAGCTGGCCGACATTGGCGGCGGTATAGTCGCCGAACTTGCGCGCCCCCGTCGGATTGAAGCGGAAGGAGACGGCGGGCCGGCCGTTCTGGTCGAAGTCGGGCCGCGCGTCGGTCAGTTCCTCGCCGGTCACGACGGGCGTGTCCTCGAGCGTGTAGAAGACGCCCTGTTCGTCGAGCGACGGCAGGATCTCCTGCCCCGGTTTCGCGATGGCGCTGCCGTCGGTGCCGCGGCCGACGACGGGCTGGAAGGTCAGCTGCGCGGTGGTCCCGATCAGGTCCTTCAGTTCGGATGCAGAGCCGATGCCGGGAACCTGGATCAGGATGCGGTCGGCGCCCTCGCGCTGGATCGTCGGTTCGCGCGTGCCGACCTCGTCCACCCGGCGGCGGATGATTTCCAGCGACTGCTGCATCGTGCGGTCGTCGGTAGCGGCGCGCTCGGCCTCGGAAAGCCGGATGATCAGCTCATTGCCCTCGGCGGTCACCTCGAGATCGGACTGGCCCACCCCGGTCAGCGTCACGACCGGGCTCGCGAGCCCCCGCGCGACCTCCACCGCCTTCGCCATCGCCTCGGGCTTCTCGATCTGGATGCGCAGTTCCGACGGGTCGGAGGGCGCGCGGCGGATGCCGCCGATCTCGCCCCGCGCCTCGGCGAGCGCGCGGCGCATCTCGGGCCAAAGCGCGTCCATCCGGGCCTTGTAGACATCGGCCACCTGGACCTCGGCCAGAAGATGCGCGCCACCCCTGAGGTCAAGCCCGAGGTTGACGATCGCCGAGGGCAGCCACGATGGCCAGAGCGCCCGGTCGGCCGCCTGCGCCTCTGTCTCGAAACCCGCCCGCTCGGCAGCGACGACGGCGTCGTTGTGCCGTTCGGCACGGGCGTAGAAGGCGTTCGGCAGCGCCGTCAGGAGGCCGAGGGCGCAAAGCCCCCCGATCACGATCCGCTTCCAGAGGGGGATGTGCAGCATGCTCGGCTCTCGTCAGGGGCGGCGGGGCTCAGCCGGCGTTGGCGGCCGGTTCGGTCTTCGACAGGACCTGGGATACGGTGGAGCGCACGACGCGCACCTTCACGCCATCGGCGATCTCGACCTCGATCTCGTTCTCGCCCTCCTTAACCCGGCTCACCTTGCCGATGATGCCGCCCTGCGTCACCACCTGGTCGCCCCGGCGCAGCGCCTCGACCATGGCCCTGTGTTCCTTCATCTTCTTCTGCTGCGGGCGGATCATGAGGAAGTACATGATCAGGAAGATGAGGATCAGCGGCAGGAACTGGACCATTGCGCCGGCGCCGCCGGCGCCGCCCGCGGCCTGGGCATAGGCGGGAGTGATGAGCATGAGTGCGTCCTTCTGGATGGGGGGCGCTGGTCCGCCCTGTAGGTCGCGGCGGAACCTATAGTCGCCGGGGCCCGTTTGCAAGGCGGGCACGCGCGCCCCGACGAGGCTCCGCCGTCCGGGGCAGCACGAGGCCGCCCTGTCCTTGCGTCAACCACCGCGACACGTCAACCCCGTCAGGCGGTCCGCTCCAGCACCACCTCGCCCGAGCGCGGTTCGGTGACGCCGAGCCCGGAGCCGAGGTCTTCCAGGTCGTCGCGGAAGGTGTCGAGCATCCCGATCATTGCCGGCCGCGCCGCGGCGAGCGCGGCCATGCTTTCCCAGTGCCCTAGCACGAGGTATTCCCGCTCGCCGGTCTTGACGATGCGGAACGACTTCATCCCGTTGAGCGCGCCGAGCGACCGCTCGCCGTGAAACCGCAGGAACGCGTCCTCGCGCCCCGCCTTCACTCGCATCCGCACGACATTCATCGCCGTCATGTCGACCTCCCTGGTCCTGGCCGGGCAATGTCCGGAGACACCACCGCCATCCTGCGGCCCGCACCCGACCCTCGGTCGCGCCGGACGGGAGCGAGGATAGCACGAAGGCGGCCCCCGCGCATCCGCGCCTCGGACCGGCGATTTCGCGGTTTTCCTCTGCCCGGGCTTGGGGCATAAGTCGCGCGAACGCGCCTCAGAGGTGAGCCATGCACGATATCCGCGCCATCCGCGAAAATCCTGAAGCCTTCGACGCGGCGCTGACGCGCCGGCCGGGGGCGGCGCCGATGTCGCGGGAGATCCTCGCCATCGACGAGGCTCGGCGGGCGGCAATTCTCCTTTCCGAGCAAGCCCAAGCGGAGTTGAACGGGCTCAGCAAACAAGCCGGCGCAGCGAAAGCTGCGGGTGATGAGAAAGCGTTCGAGACAATCCGAGAAGGTATTGCGAAGCGCAAAGCGCAGATTGCGGACCTTGCGGCAACCGCAAAGGATGAAGACGAGCGCCTTCAGGATCTCCTCCTTACCATCCCCAACCTGCCGTTGGCGGAGGTGCCCGAGGGCGCGGACGAAACCGGCAACGTGGAAATCCGCCGCTGGGGCACGCCACGCCGCTTCGACTTCGCGCCCCTGGAACATTTCGACATCGCCGGCGTGAAGCCGGGCATGGACTTCGAGACGGCGGCGAAGCTCTCGGGCGCGCGCTTCGTCCTCCTGCGCGGCGCGGTGGCCCGCATCCACCGCGCGCTCGCCCAGCTCATGCTCGACCTGCACACGGGCGAACATGGCCTGACCGAGACTTGGACGCCGGTCCTCGTCAAGGGCGAGGCGATGTATGGCACCAACCAGCTCCCGAAATTCGCCGAGGACAGCTACCAGACGACGAACGGCTGGTGGCTGATCCCTACGTCCGAGGTGACGCTGACCAACACCGTCGCGGGCGATATCCTCGACGGGGCCGCCCTGCCCATCCGCATGACGGCGCACACCCAGTGCTTCCGCTCGGAGGCCGGCAGCGCCGGCAAGGACACCGCCGGGATGCTGCGCCAGCACCAGTTCGAGAAGGTCGAGATGGTGTCGATCACCACGCCCGAGTCCAGCCTTGCCGAGCACGAACGCATGACGAAATGCGCCGAGGCGGTGCTGGAACGGCTGGGCCTGCCCTACCGGACCGTCGTGCTCTGCACCGGCGACATGGGCTTCGGCGCGCAGAAGACCCATGACCTCGAAGTCTGGCTGCCCGGCCAGGACCGCTACCGCGAGATCTCGTCGGTCTCGGTCTGCGGCGACTTCCAGGCCCGGCGGATGAACGCGCGCTTCCGGCCGGCGGGCGGCAAGCCGGAGTTCGTCCATACTCTGAACGGCTCCGGCCTCGCCGTCGGCCGCTGCCTGATCGCGGTTCTGGAGAACGGACAGGAGGCCGACGGCTCGGTCACGCTGCCCGCGGCGCTCGTGCCCTGGCTCGGCGGCAAGACCCGGCTGACGGCGGCGGGGCAACTGGTCTGACGGCGGCGGGGGTTTCACCCCCCCGCCCGCGGGCCTTCGGGGCACGCGGAAGCTCAAGCCTTCTTCCGCTCGACGTGCTTTCTCAGCCGCGAGGGCGTCGACTTCTTGCGATCCTTGAAGGGGTTCTTGTCGCCCTGATCGCGGAAGGTCAGCCGCACCGGCGTTCCCGGCATGTCAAAGTCGGCGCGCAACCCGTTGACAAGATAGCGGGAATAGCTTTCCGGCAGCTTGTCGGCATGGCTGCACATGACGACGAAGGCGGGGGGCCGCGTCTTCACCTGCGTCATGTATCTGAGCTTGATCCGCCGCGCGCCCGGCGCCGGCGGCGGATGCGCCTCGGTCATCGCCGTCAGCCACTGGTTCAGCTTCGCCGTCGTGATGCGGCGGTTCCAGACGTTATAGGCCTTCAGGGTCGCCGCATGGAGACGGTCGAGCCCGCGCCCCGTCTTCGCAGAGACCGTGACAAGCGGCGCCCCCTTCAGCTGTGGCAGGAGTCGCTCGAAGGCCTCGCGCAGTTCCTTCAGCTTCTCGGTCTTGTCCGCTTCCAGGTCCCACTTGTTCACCGCCACGACGACCGCCCGGCCCTCGGTCTCGGCGAAGTCGGCGATCCGCAGGTCCTGCTGCTCGAACGGGATGCCGGCATCGAGAAGCACCACAACGACTTCCGCGAAGCGCACCGCCCGAAGCGCGTCGGCCACGGACAATTTCTCCAGCTTGTCAACGACTTTCGCGCGTTTCCTCATGCCCGCGGTGTCGAAGATGCGCACCGGCGTGCCGAGGTAGTCGGCCGTCACCGAGATCGCGTCGCGGGTGATGCCCGCCTCCGGCCCGGTCAGCAGACGCTCCTCTCCGACGATCTTGTTGATGAGCGTGGACTTGCCGGCGTTCGGGCGGCCGATCACCGCGATCTGCAGCGGCTTGTCCCGCGTCGGCTTGCGCGGGCCCTCCCCGGCCGTCTCGTCGGTCACCTCGACATCGACCTCGGGCGCGTGGACCGAGGCCTTCGCCTCGACCTCCTCGGCGATGGGGCGCAGGATGTGGTAAAGCTCGTCCATCCCCTCGCCATGCTCGGCCGAGAGCCGGACCGGCTCGCCGAGCCCCAGCGACCAGGCGTCGAGCACACCCGCCTCGCCCGCGTTCCCTTCCGCCTTGTTGGCGGCGAGGATGACATGGGCGTTCTTCTTCCGGAGGATGTCGGCGAAGGTCCGGTCCTGCGCGGTCACGCCGGCACGCGCGTCGATGACGAAGAGGCAGACATCGGCCAGTTCCACCGCCCGCTCGGTCAGCCGCCGCATCCGGCCCTGGAGGCTGTCGTCGGTGACGTCCTCGAGCCCGGCCGAGTCGATGGCGATGAACCGGAGGTCGCCGAGCTTCGCCTCGCCCTCGCGCAGGTCGCGCGTCACGCCCGGCTGGTCGTCGACGAGCGCGAGCTTCTTGCCGACGAGCCGGTTGAACAGCGTCGACTTGCCGACGTTGGGTCGCCCGACGATGGCGAGGGTGAAGCTCATCCCTTTGGTCCTTCCGGTTCGAAGCGGCGCTTCTACACCGACTGCGCGTCAGCGGAAAGCCCGAAGCTTTCCGTCCTTGGTGACCACATAGAGAACGCCGCCCGCGACCGCCGGGGCCGAGGCCGCGCCGCCGGGGAGATCCACCGTAGCCGCGAGTGCGCCGGAGGCCGGGTCGAAGGTGCGGATGAGCCCGTCCGAGGACGCCACGACAAGCCGCCCGCCCGCAAGCACGGGTCCGAAATGCGCGACGATGGCCTTGCGGCGCTTGTCGCGGTCCTTGGTGAAATAGGGCATGTCAACACGCCAGATTTCCTCGCCGGTGGAGGCGTTCAGGCGAACCAGCTGATCCTCGTCGTTGACCAGGAAGACCGAGTCCCCCGCCACCGCTACCGGGCTCAAGGCACCGTCGCGGGCGGACCAGAGCGTCAGGCCGGTGTCGGCGTTTACCGCAGCGAGCCGCCCGGCCGAGGTGCCGGCATAGACGACGCCCCCCGCGATGACGGGATCGCCCGTCAGGTCGGAATAGGCGGCATAGGCACGCCCCCGGCGCTGCCCCGCGACCTGGGCGCCCCAGAGGCCGGTGCCCGAATCCTTCGCCACCGCGACCATCTGGCCCGACGAGAAGGGAAAGATCACCTGCCGCGCGTCGACCGCCGGGGCGGCCACGCCCATGACCCCCGCCGTGGAGGGGGTGCCGGGCAGGGTCCATTCTACCTTGCCGTCCGAGGCGCGGACCGCCCAGGCCGAGGCATCGCGCGCCACGACATAGACGCGGCCATCCGACACCGCCGGCGCCCCGCCCACCGCGGCGTCGAGCCGCTGGCGCCAGGCCACGCCGCCCGTCGCGGGGTCCAGCGCC